>JAFGPZ010000001.1 GCA_016935935.1 Deltaproteobacteria bacterium | reverse complement strand
TTTAGCATGTGCCGTCAATGAAAAAATAACCAATTACTGAATTATTTTAAATGTTTATGCATAATGACTTATTACGAAGGCATCAAAATTATTATGCCAGTTCATCACGCAGTTTTTTACCACCTAATACATGCACATGGAGGTGAAAAATTATCTGTCCTCCCTCTTCGTTGCAATTGATGGTCATACGGAAGCCCTTTTCGTCGATCCCCTTTTTCCTTGCCACCTCCTGAACGGCCGACGCTATCTCAACCATGATATTTGAGTCTTCGTTACGCACGTCCATAAGGGTAGATATGTGGGCTTTTGGTATGACAATCGTGTGCACCGGGGCCATCGGGTTAATGTCATCAAAGGCGAGGATTTTCTCCGTCTCATACACTTTGCTGCAGGGGATTTCACCATTAACTATCTTGCAAAATATACAATCTTCCATTTTTCATACCTTTCTTTACCTGGTTGCGTATTTCCCGACAGAATGACAATTACATGTTACCTGCTCCGGCAATTAGTTCGCAGCAAAAAAGCCTTTCCATAAAGGCTGTCCCCTTTATTTGCCTGATGCCCGTTTGATGGCTTCCTCCAGCATGATAGCGCCGCTATAAAGTGCCTTTCCCACAATTACCCCTTTAATGCCCGAACTTTCAACAGCCAACAACATATCAATATCTTTCATCCCGGCAACTCCGCCCGAAGCAATAATAGGGATATCGACAGATTCCGCGAGTTCTTTTGTTGACTCCACATTGATTCCCATTTCCATTCCGTCGCGAGAGATATCCGTAAAGACGATTGCATCGAGACCGCGCCCCTCATAGTACTTTGCTATGTCCGCAGGAGATTCGACTGTCTTTTCAAGCCATCCCTCGATGGCTACCTTGTTATCACGCGCGTCGATTCCCAATATAATTTTACCTCTGAAATCATTGCATAGATCGAGTACAAAATCGCGCTTTCTCAGGGCAATTGTGCCCAGAATGACATTGCTGACACCAATTCGCAGATATTCCTCTACCGTTTTTCTGTCCCTTATGCCTCCTCCAACCTGGACTTCCACGTCCGTCTTTTCTATAATCTCCCCTATGATTTTCATATGTTTAGGAGAACCTGTACGCGATCCGTCAAGATCTACCACGTGAATACGTTCCGCCCCTTTTTGCTGCCACTTTCTGGCCACAGCCAGAGGGTTATCCGAGTATATAGTAGATTGCCCGAAATCACCCTGAATAAGACGCACGCATTTTCCATCTTTCAAGTCTATGGCCGGTATGATGATCAATGAGAAATCCTTTATTTTGTATATGAAGATAAATCGAAACAGGAATGTTCCAATGCTGGCTTAATGCTTATTGCAATCCCGGAAAGGTTTTTAACATTTTATCGACACCCTGTTCCGTTAATTCTTCTGCAGTCAGCCATTCGCCCCCCCCTTTTACAAAGGACGAGAGGTCAAACAGGTTTTCCATAAGGGAAGTCTGGGTTTTGTCGAATATCTTTCTCCATACCAATTCTCCGTCTTTGACTCTGAGCAGATGAGCACAGAATGTTACAGACGCGGGCTGTCTTACAGAATATGAGAATCCCTTCCTCTCCTGATAGCAAAAAACATATCCTGTCGCTACCCAGTCGGCACCGAGCTCGTCTCCCACTTTTTTGAGTATATCTCTTGGAGAATCCTTGAACGACTCCGACGATACTCTTTTGTAGATCCCTTGTACCCGTTCCTTAGGTATGATCAAATAGCGCCTGTAAGATTTGAGCTTATCAAAAAAAACTTTTTCAATTATCTTCTCTGAATTAAGCGCCGGTGCACATATCCTTAAAACCGCTCCGGATATGGGACAGCGAACATGAGTAACGGAAGGGTCCTGGGATAACACTCTTTGAAAGGGTATAATTGCTATCTTGTTCGTGCTGCTGTCGCCGGTCCATTGTATATCTGCTTCTCTTACTCCCCGGTCCTGAGCACAGCCCGATAATAGAACAACCACAATGCCAATAAAGATAGCACTACGAAAATAAATTTTGATGGGTAACACCCCCTTATATAAAACCTTCTTGAGGAGGACGCAAAAAGATAAGACCGATGGTCTCAAGTAAAAGCTCAGTTAGCTTACAGTCGCCCTTTAGTTGACATGACTCCCGTTATCCGACTATCGATCGACGTTGCCTTGTCAAGGGATCTGGCAAAGGCCTTAAAAATTGATTCCACTATGTGGTGGGGATTTCTACCATACAATACATTTATATGCAAGGTTATTCCCCCGTGATCAGAAAGAGCCTTGAAAAATTCCCTGAACAGAACTGGGTCGAGATCCCTAATCTTTTTGTTATCAAAGGTGGCGTTAAAAATAAGAGAGGGTCTCCCAGAGAGGTCCATTGAAACCTGGCAGAGGCATTCATCCATCGGAACGAGGGCCGAACCGTAGCGCCTTATACCTTTTTTATCACCAAGGCTTTTCTTTATCGCCTCCCCCAGGCAGATTCCAATGTCCTCGATGAGATGGTGATAGTCTACATCAGTGTCACCCTTTCCCTGGACGGTGAGATCGAAAAAACCGTGCCTTGCAAGTAGATTTAACATATGGTCAAGAAAGGGGATGGTAGTCGAAATTTCCCCTCGTCCCTCTCCATCTACCACAAACTCAACAAGGATATCTGTCTCCCTCGTTGTTCTAACTTCTTTTCCGTTACGCGCCATCATACCGTTCCGTTCCCGGTGGGGTTCCCTTTCCACCGCCGATGAGGGGAGTTATCCCCTATTTGATGTATTCTTCCCACGATTCCCTCTGTGCAGGGATACTATCGTGGTGGCATCCATCCATATCTTTATATCACCTTGTTCAGCGGAAACTCTATGATACCCTCCGCACCAGCCTCATGAAGGAGAGGAATCAAGTCCCTGACTATACCACGATCCACCACTGTTTCAATAGCATACCATTCCTGATCGTACAGTCCCGATATTGTAGGTGCCTTCAGGGACGGAAGAAGCAGGATGACACGGCCGAGATTTTCCTTGGAGACGTTCATCTTTAGGGCCGACTTACCCATAGCCAGCAGAGAACCCTTCAACAGGGTAGTTATCTGACCTATCTTTCTCCTCTTCCATGGATCCTTCCAGGCGTCCTTGTTGGCAATCAACTTGGTGTTCGTCTTCATCAACTCGTGGATAATCTTCAATTTGTTGGCTCTGATTGTGCTTCCCGTTTCAGTAACCTCCACTATTGCATCGACAAGACCTTCCACTACCTTTGCCTCTGTGGCTCCCCATGAAAACTCCACATCAACGGTAATGTTTCTATCCTTAAAATATTTTCTTGTAAAATTGACCAGTTCCGTCGATATCCTTTTCCCTTCCATATCTTCAAGAGATTTAATAGGCGAATCATCCTTCACGACGAGCACCCATTTGGCCTGTCTTGTTGACGCCTTAGAATATATAAGATCCTCAATCTCAACTACGTCCGATTCGTTTTCCTCTATCCAGTCCTTCCCAGTCAGACCAAGATCCAGGGTACCATTCTCAACATATCGCGACATCTCCTGTGCTCTCACCAGGGCACAGGTAATTTCATCATCGTCGATATCCGGGAAGTAACTCCGGTTTGCGTATGTAATTCTCCATCCTGCCAGTTTGAAGAGTTCAACCGTCTTTTCCTCAAGGCTTCCCTTTGGTATCCCCAGCTTTAATTTATTCATATCAATATACTTTCTCAGGATCGAAGACCTTCTCTCCCACAATTTCCGTTGTATCTCCATTCACTCTTCTATAAAAGCAGGATCTGTACCCGGTGTGGCACGCGGCCCCTCCCTGCTGATCAACCTTA
>JAFGPZ010000164.1 GCA_016935935.1 Deltaproteobacteria bacterium | reverse complement strand
GTTAAGGTTATTACCGTCATCAACCGGAATCCCCAGCCTGGTTGAAGAACGACAGACAACCCCGAAGGGCCCGCCATATTTTCGAGACCGATTGAGATTCCAAATCCCTGTACTATACTTAAAAGAACAGTCCCATATCGCGTATACTGAGTTATCTTTCTCCTACCAGAATCTCCCTCTTTAGACAGTTTTTCCAAGTGGGGCACAACTACTGTCAGCAGTTGAAGTATGATAGAGGCGCTGATATATGGCATTATACCCAGTGCAAATACGGACAGCGTACTCAAGGCTCCCCCGGCAAACATGTCGAATAGTCCCAAGAGAGATCCCCGGGCCTGATCGAAAAATGCTGCCAGTGCCTGTGTATCAATACCGGGTGTGGGCACATGAACACCGATCCGATATACGGCAAGCAAAAGAAGTGAGACAATAATCCTCTTCTGCAATTCAGGGATCTTGGTTATGTTTTTAAAACCACCTAGCACTTAAATAACCTCTATGGAGCCGCCCGAGGCCTCTATTTTTTCCCTTGCGCTGCGGCTTATGGCATTCACTTTTACTGTCAGTGGATAATTTACATCACCCCTGCCAAGTACCTTGATTCCGTCACACTGTTTCCTTATTATGCCAGCATCGAAAAGCGTTTCGGCATCTACGAGGGAACCTTCGGAGAACTTCGTCAACTGCTCCAGATTGACTATCGCTATGTCCTTTCTGAATCTGTTATAAAATCCCCGCTTGGGCAAACGTCTCGTGAGAGGCATCTGCCCTCCCTCGAAACCGGGTTTCACCCCGCCGCCGGATCTTGCATTCTGCCCTTTAGCCCCCTTGCAGGATGTTCCTCCATGCCCTGAACCTGTTCCCCTGCCTACACGCTTTCTCTTTTTAACCGCACCCTGAGGAGGCCTTAGTTCTTCTAATTTCATGCCTGATCCACCTCGCATTCTTCTACCGAAACCAGATGTTCCACCTTCTTTATCATACCGCGAATTTCGGGTGCATCTTTCAGGTAGACAATTCTCTGTAATCTACCCAGCCCCATACCGCGAAGGATTTCTCTCTGCTTTTTGGGTCGTCCTATATAACTCTTTATCTGCTGTACCTTAAGTCGCCTTCCCACCGAATGCACCTCAATATTAAATATTTATATCTCAGAAATATCCTTGCCACGCTTGGCCGCAATCTCGACGGGGTCCTTCAATCGCTTCAATCCGTCCATCGTAGCTTTTACAAGGTTGTGTGGATTATGAGATCCAAGACACTTGGTCAATATGTTTTGTACTCCCGCCATCTCGAGAATTGCTCTTACCGCTCCCCCGGCGATGAGCCCCGTACCCTCCAATGCGGGCTTCAAAAGTACCCTTCCTGCCCCATAGTGACCAATAATCTCGTGAGGGATTGTCTTGTTAAGCACAGCCACCTTGATCATTGTCTTCCTGGCCTTTTCCGTTCCCTTTCTTATGGCTTCAGGCACCTCATGGGCCTTACCCAGTCCTACTCCCACAGACCCCTTTCCATCTCCAACGGCGACTATGGCACTGAACCTGAACCTCCTGCCACCTTTTACGACCTTGGCTGTCCTGTTGATTGTAACCACCTTGTCCAAAATCTCATGTTCTTCCATATGTACCCTATCCACATTATGAACCGTCTTTTCCATGCTATATTACCACGCCGGATTCTCTGACCGCTTCCGCAAGGGCTTTAACTCGTCCCTGGTAGAGGAATCTTCCCCTGTCGAAAACGGCAGTTTTGATATTCTGCGACAGCAGCTTCTCTGCAATCAACTTTCCAACACTTCTGGCTGCATCCGCCTTCTTCATCTTATCGAGAGTCCCCTTGAGATCTTTGCTGAGATTTGAGGCATCCGCCAGGGTTTTGCCGCTATCATCAGCAATTGCCTGCACATATATGTAACGAGAACTTCGAAATACTGAAAGACGCGGTCTCGTCTCGGTGCCGAATATCTTACTCCTTACCCTTCTCTCGCGTCTGTTCCTAATCTTCTTAAGCTTTTTTTCTGTTGACAAGTTTCTACCTCTCCTGGAAGATCATATTACGCGCCGGCTGACTTGCCGACCTTTCTCCTTATGCGTTCCCCCGCATATCTTATGCCCTTCCCCTTATATGGTTCCGGTTTTTTTAATCTCCTGATATCGGCTGCCACTTTTCCTACAAGTTCCTTATCAATTCCCGAAACTACCATATTAACAAGCTTTTCAATCTTAATGGAAACTCCTTCAGAAATCCTGTACTCCACAGGCTCTGAATATCCGATTGCGAGTTTTAATATGTCACCATCAACCTCTCCTCTATACCCCACCCCTACGATTTCAAGGGCCTTTTCAAATCCCTCACTTACTCCCGTAACCATATTTGCAATAAGCGCGCGTGACAAACCATGCAGCGACCTCACTTTCTGACCATCGGAGAGCGTCTTGACTATCAGGTCTTCTTGCCCCATCTCTATATCTATTTCCTCTGGAATTTCTCTAGTAAGAGTACCCTTGGGTCCCTCAACCTTAATAAGGGAATTTTCCCGTGTAATTTTTACACCAGGTGGAATCTTTATCGGTTTTTTCCCAACTCTCGACATTAAATAAGCCTCCAATACAACCTGACCCGTATAAAGGGGGACAAGTGGTTTACCAAAGTAATTTCTACCTTACAAATCTACCATACACTGCAGAGAATCTCGCCACCTGCATTAACCACCCTGGCCTCTTTATCGGTTATTATGCCTCTGGAAGTTGAAAGAATGGCTATACCATATCCATCCAAGATCTTCGGGATCTTTTTACTCTTGACGTAAACCCGCTTGCTGGGCTTGCTGATCCTCTGTATATCCGTTATTACTTTTTCTTTCGAATCAGTGTACTTAAGATATACCCTCAATACATTATGCGACCCGGCATGATCTTTCCTAACATCATATCCGCCTATAAAGCCTTCTTTTTTAAGAACCTTGACGATACTAATGTTAGTCTTCGAGACCAACACATCGACACTTTTAAATCGCATTCGATTAGCATTCCTGATCCTCGTCAGCATATCAGCAACAGGGTCGGAAACTCCCATCTCTTATCTCCTCTACCAACTTGATTTAATCACACCTGGTACTTCGCCACTAAGGGCGCGCTTCCTGAGACATATTCTGCACATGTCAAATTTACGGTAATAGGCACGCGGCCTTCCGCACAGGGGACACCGATTATACTCTCTAACAGAAAACTTATTCTTTCTCTTCGCCTTCGCTATTAAAGATTTCTTTGCCACGCTAATTCCTCTCTAACTCCGGAACGGAACGCCCATCAGCCTTAGGAGTTCTCTTGCTTCATCATCCGTTTTTGCCGTTGTTACTATAGCTATATTCATTCCCAGCACAGTTTCTATCTTGTCATAATCTATCTCGGGAAATATATAGTGCTCATTCATTCCCATAGAAAAATTACCTCTACCGTCAAAGGATTTTGGGGATATCCCTCTAAAATCTCTGATACGCGGGATAGCGACATTGGCAAGCCTGTCAAAGAATTCGTACATTATTTCAGACCTCAGGGTTACCATACAACCAATAGACATACCTTGACGAAGCTTGAACGTTGCTATCGATTTCCTTGCCTTTGTAACAACCGGCCTCTGCCCCACAATCTTGGAAAGTTCCTGAACCGCGTTGTCCAGTATCTTTGCATTCCTGATTGCCTCACCCAGACCCATGTTCACAACAATTTTTTCAAACCTGGGAACCTCCATTACATTCTTATATTTAAACTCCTTGATCAAGGCAGGAATTACCTTCTCTTTGTAATGCTCTTTCAGTCTCGCCATTGATTCATCCTCAATCTATTCATCTAAAATCTCTTGACATCTCCTGCAGACACGTACCTTTTTGGCATTGTCCAGAAATTTATAACCCACCCGGACTCCAGTATCGCATTTGTTGCAGATAACCGCCACATTGGATACATGCATGGCGGCTTCTTTTTCCACAATCCCGCCTTTGCCCTTGGCATCAGGCCTCTGGTGCTTCTTAATAACATTCAACTTCTCAATAACAATCTGTTTTTTCGCACTTATAACCTTGAGCACCTTGCCGGTTTTACCTTTTTCTCTACCGGCTGTCACCTTGACCATATCACCCTTTTTAATATGAATTCCTTTCATCTTTGCACCCAACATTCCAGATTCCAGACTCCCCTCCCTATAAGACTTCGGGAGCGAGAGAAATTATCTTCATAAATTGCCTTGCCCTCAGTTCACGTGCCACTGGGCCAAATATTCTTGTTCCGACAGGCTCAAGGGCGTTGGTTATCAAAACAGCCGAGTTATCGTCAAACTTAAGATAGGTGCCATCATCTCTACCGACCTCTTTACTGGTCCTTACCACTACTGCCTTGAGCACGTCACCCTTCTTGACTTTAGAATTCGGGATGGCCTCCTTCACGGAGACTACTATGACATCACCCACACGGGCGTACCTTCTCTTTGAACCACCAAGTACCTTAATACAACATACTTTTTTGGCTCCAGAATTGTCAGCTACATTTAAAAAGGACTGCATCTGTATCATGATAAAAGCACCGCTATTTCGCCTTTTCTATTATTTCTTTTACCCGCCATCGCTTATCCCTGCTGAGAGGACGGGATTCAGCAATCTGCACCTTATCTCCGTTGCGACACATATCCTCTTCATCATGAGCCTTATATTTAACATGCCGCCTTATGTACTTATGGAATTTAGGGTGTTTTACTAATCTCTCTGTCAATACGACTACAGTTTTGTCCATGCTGTCGCTGACTACAATTCCCTGTATCGTTCTTCTCTCTTTTCTGCTGCGATCCATGCCTACTCGGATACCCCCTCCCTTTCTCTGAGAACTGTCTTTATTCTGGCAATGTCTCTCTTTAGATTTTTCATGACTGCAGGGGAATCCAACTGCCCGGACGTATGTCTGAATCGAAGCTTGAATAGTTCCTCGGCAAGACTCTCATTTTTGTGTGCCAGATCATCCATATTGAGATTTCTGATCTCCTCAATTTTCATCGAATACCTCCCTTGAAAGGTATTTTGTTGCTACGGGAAGTTTATGGGCCGCCAGCCTGAGCGCTTCACGAGCCACGCTTTCTGCTACCCCTTCCATCTCATAAAGAACAGTGCCCCTCTTTACGACAGCTACCCACTCCTCTGGAGATCCCTTACCCTTCCCCATTCGTGTTTCAGCCGGTTTCTTCGTAATTGACTTGTGAGGGAATATTCTTATCCACACCTTACCTCCACGCCTGACGTGGCGTGTTATTGCTATACGTGCTGCTTCAATCTGACGTGCCGTAATACGGCCGCCCTCCATCGCCTGAAGTCCGTACTCGCCAAAGCTGACCATCGACCCTCTATTGGCCTCGCCTCTTATACGGCCCTTCTGTAGTTTTCTATACTTTACTCGTTTTGGCGCTAACATAGTTTACAACCCTTTTTTATTGAGGCTCCCTGCAACAAGTTGCGACAACTCTCATACTGCTCTGTCAGTTAGAATTTTCTTACAATAGAAGGCAGATTCCTCAACCCGTTTGCCCTCTTTTGTTTATCAGGACAAGGAGTTTTCAATTAACATTCTGTCCCTTGTCCTTCATCTCCGTTAATATCTCGCCATGGAAAATTAAAACCTTTACACCTATTAAACCGTAGGTCGTATGCGCTTCAGCCAATCCATAATCTATATCTGCCCTGAGAGTATGCAGCGGCACTCTCCCTTCTCGGTACCACTCCCTCCTCGCCATTTCGGCGCCACCGAGACGCCCTGCGCAGGCAACCCTTATTCCCTTCGCCCCAAATTTAAGGGCAGATGTCACGCAACGCTTCATGGCTCTTCTGAAACCCACCCTTCGCTCAAGTTGAAGCGCAATATTTTCGGCAACGAGTTGGGCGTCTATTTCCGGTTTGCGTACCTCCAGGATATTTATAATGACCTCTCCCGTGGCAATTTTTTCAATTTCCTTTTTTACCTTCTCTATCTCAGATCCTTTTCTGCCTATAATAATTCCAGGACGCGCAGTATAAATATTGATTTTGGCCTTGTCGGCTGCCCTTTCAATCTCTATCTTCGAAACACCTGCATGATAAAATTTCTTTTTGAGGTGTTTTCTTATCTTTATGTCCTCATGCAGCAGATCGCCGTATTTTTTTTCCGCATACCACTGAGAACTCCATGTCTTATTAATGCCCAGTCTGAATCCTATGGGATTTACCTTTTGCCCCAAATCTTCACCTCCTCGATCGCTTATCTTTCGTCCAGTATAACGGTTATGTGACTTGTCCTCTTTTTTATTGGGGCCGCTCTTCCCTGCGCCCTCGCTCTCCATCTCTTCAGAGAAGGTCCCTGGTCGACATATATTTCCTTAACATAAAGTATATTTTCGTCAATGTTCGGGTTCTGCGCTGCGTTCGAAACAGCAGATTTTAAAACCTTAATTATGGCACAAGCAGCCTTTTTTCTTGTATAATCCAGTATTCTCTCCGCTTCTTCGGCTTTCTTCCCTCGAACAAGATTTACCGCCAGACGAGCTTTCTGAGGTGATATTCTTACATATTTTGCAACAGCTCTAGATTCCATGTCTTTCAAAACTCCAAGAGATGATTCCAGTTAAATCATCTTTTCTTCATCTTTGTTTTTCTATCCCCTGCATGGCTGTAAAAGGTTCGTGTTGGAGAAAATTCACCGTACTTATGCCCAACCATATCTTCAGTTACATATACAGGAATGAATTTTTTTCCGTTGTGCACGGCAAAGGTGTAACCTACTGCTTCAGGGGTGATCGTTGAACGCCGAGACCAGGTCTTTATAACGGCCCTGCTCCCCGTCGCTTCAGCCTTTCTCACCTTTGCAACAAGTTTCTCTTCTACATAGGGACCCTTTTTAACTGAACGTGCCACTCTTTAACCCCTCTTCTTCACTATGTATTTATCTGAATTCCTATTTTTTCTTGTCTTATAACCCTTTGTCGGAACACCCCAAGGAGTACAGGGATGTCTTCCTCCGGAGGATTTGCCCTCTCCTCCTCCCATCGGATGATCGACAGGATTCATGACCACGCCACGCACCTTAGGTCTCCTTCCGAGCCACCTTGATCTTCCAGCCTTCCCAATGCTGACATTTTCGTGATCAAGATTTCCTACCTGTCCAATTGTAGCCTTACACTCCAAAAGTACCTTCCTGACTTCTCCAGAAGGGAGTCGCACCTGCGCATAATCTCCTTCTTTAGCCATAATCCTTCCAAAAGAACCAGCGCTTCTAATCAACTGGCCTCCCTTGCCGATCTTCAATTCCAGATTATGTATAAAGGATCCGGCCGGTATATTTTTAAGCGGAAGCGTATTGCCAGATTTTATATCTGCCGTTTCACTGCTTACCACGATGCTCCCCACTTCAAGACCAGAGGGAGCCAATATGTATCTTTTCGCCCCATCAGCATAATTAAGGAGTGCTATTCTTGACGATCGGTTAGGATCATATTCTATCGTTGCCACCTTCGCCGGAATACCCATTTTGTCACGTCTGAAGTCTATCACCCTGTAGGCCCTTTTGTGCCTCCCACCAATATGCCTGCTAGTCAATCGGCCCCTGTTATTACGCCCACCCGTCCTTTTCACGGACACTATCAGGCTCTTCTCGGGCCCCACCTTTGTAATTTCATCGAAAGAGAGGCAACTCTGCGATCTCCTGCCGGGTGATGTGGGCTTATACGTTTTTATCGGCATCTCTTATACTCCCTCATAAATCTCAATGCTGCTGCCAGGAGGGAGCTTGACTATGGCCTTCTTCCAGTCATTTCTTTCGCCCGTTATTCTCCCCATCCTCTTCTTCTTTCCGGTCATATTCATAGTGCGAACATCAAGTACTCTGACTTTGAAGATTTTCTCTATAGCATTGCGTATCTCTATCTTGGTGGCCCTTCTATCCACTTCAAAGAGATACTGGTTCTCTTCATCCCTCACAGAGGTACTCTTTTCCGTTATGAGCGGTCTTTTTAATACAGAATATATGTCCATCAGGCCAGCAATGCTCCTTCAATCTTTTTTATAGAGGGCTCTAACAGGATCAGATCATCGTGGCACATTAGATCGTAGACATTTAATCCCTCGGATCGCAACATCTTGACATTCTTAATATTTTGAGATGATTTTTCCAGTTTTAGATTTGCCTTGTCCAATACAAAGAGTGCTTTTTTTATGCCGAATCTGTCGAGTACCTCCTGAAATTTCTTTGTTTTGATCTCCTCCATAGGAAAATCCCTGAGTATCAGAAGTCTTTTATCCTTCGCCTTCATACTAAGTGCAGCCCTCAAGGCCGCCCTCCTGACCTTTTTAGGAACCTTGTAGGAGTAATCTCTATACCGGGGACCGAATACGATTCCTCCACCTCTCCAGATGGGCGACCTCGTCGTCCCCGCTCTCGCCCTTCCCGTACCTTTCTGACGCCAGGGCTTCTTGCCGCCTCCCGTCACTTCGCTCCGACCCTTCGTAGAAGCAGTCCCGCTTCTTCGACAGGCCATCTGCATCTTAACCACTTCATAGAGGAGAGCCTCATTAACATCGGCACCAAATACGGAATCGTTGAGCTCCAATTCGGCCACTTTGTTTTTTTCTATATCATACACATCCAGAACAGACATCTTTTCAACTCAGCATCTTCAAACTTTGATAGAATCTTTGATTAACACAACGCCATTCTTACTTCCCGGAATGGCCCCTTTGATCATAAGGAGGTTCTTGGTTGGGCTCACACCTACCACCTTAAGCCTCTGCATTGCTTTCCTGCTATTCCCCATTTGCCCCGGCATTTTCTGCCCCTTGAATACCCGGGATGGATAGGCGCTTGCCCCGATTGATCCGGGAGCCCTGTGGAACATGGAACCGTGGGTATCCCGACCTCCGCCAAAACCGTGGCGTTTTATGACTCCTGCAAACCCCTTTCCCTTTGTTATTCCAATGACATCCACATAATCACCAACCTTGAAGATATCTACTTTCAGCTCTTGCCCAACTTCGTATTCACCTACGAAGTCTGTCCGAAACTCTCTCAATACGCGAAAATATCCCTTATCCGCCTTGTCGAAGTGCCCCTTCAGAGGCTTTGTTATCCTCTTACTCTTTACCCTCTCGAAGCCCAACTGCAAAGCATTATAACCGCATGATCCTTCTTCCTTTTTCTGAATCACCGTACAGGGCCCGGCCTCAATGACCGTTACCGGTATGACCGATCCATCCATCCAGAATATCTGGGTCATTCCTATTTTTTTACCGATTAGTCCCGCTCTCATAACCGTTACTCTATCCCATTTACTTATTTGACAAAAAGAAGGAGATGGAATACCCCAAGAATCACCACCTCCTCGCGTTGCGCTTTATACTACAATTTCAATTCAACGTCCACCCCAGCCGAAAGATCGAGCTTCATAAGAGTATCGACTGTAGCCTGTGTGGGCTCTATGATATCAATCAATCTCTTATGAGTCCTGATTTCGAATTGCTCCCTCGACTTTTTATCCACATTTACCGACCGATTCACACAATACTTATTGATCGTTGTAGGCAGAGGTATGGGGCCGGCAACTCGGGCGCCGGTCCTCTTCGCCGTTTCTACTATGTCCTGCGCTGACCTATCCAGCAACTTGTAATCATAGGCCTTAAGGCGGATTCTTATCTTTTGATTTTCCATATTTCCCTTTTTCCCAGTACAATCAAATTCCTACCCTATAATTTTGCTCACTACACCGGCACCGACAGTCCTGCCACCCTCTCTCACAGCAAATCTGAGCTGCTCCTCCATTGCGATCGGCGTTATCAGCTCCGCTTCCATCTCCACGTTATCACCGGGCATTACCATCTCAACTCCCTCAGGGAGATTTATGATGCCGGTAACATCGGTTGTCCGGAAGTAGAACTGCGGACGGTACCCGTTAAAGAACGGAGTATGCCTTCCTCCTTCTTCCTTTGTAAGCACATAAACCTGAGCTTTGAACTTGGTATGGGGAGTGATTGATCCAGGTTTTGCGACAACCTGGCCTCTTTCAACTTCCTCTCTCTTGATACCTCTCAATAGGATGCCAATATCATCCCCGGCCCTACCCTCGTCAAGGGTCTTACGAAACATTTCTACGCCGGTGCATACAGACTTAAACGTTGGTTTTATACCAACAATCTCTATCTCATCACCCGTCCGTAAAATACCGCGGTCAACCCTTCCGGTTACCACCGTGCCGCGACCGGATATGGTGAATACGTCACCAATCGGCATAAGGAACGGTTTATCCAGATCTCTTTCCGGTTGCGGTATATAAGAGTCAGCAGCATCCATCAGTTCCCATATACTCTTCACGTCCTCCGATTTTGGATCATCGCTCTCCAGGGCCTTCAACGCAGACCCTCTGATTATCGGAATATCATCACCTGGAAAGTTGTATGAAGACAGAAGTTCTCTCAATTCAAGCTCCACCAGATCAAGCAATTCGGGATCGTCAACAAGATCGACCTTGTTCATATAGACTACAACATAGGGCACCTGCACCTGCCTTGCCAGGAGGATATGTTCCCTCGTCTGCGGCATTGGGCCATCCGATGCGGCTACAACCAGAATCGCTCCATCCATATGGGCAGCCCCTGAAATCATGTTCTTGATATAGTCAGCATGCCCTGGGCAGTCAACGTGGGCGTAGTGTCTCTTTTCAGTTTGATATTCCACATGGGCAATATTGATGGTAACACCCCTCTCCTTCTCTTCGGGTGCGTTATCAATAGCATCAAAGGCCATATATTCAGCCAATCCCTTTGTGGCCAGGTGCTTCGTAATCGCAGAGGTTAATGTGGTCTTACCGTGGTCCACATGCCCGATGGTTCCAATGTTTAGATGCGGTTTCGTCCTTTCAAATTTCTTTTTTGCCATCTCCCTTACCTCCTTTGATAAAAAAATGGACGCTCAGTTCACTTACTCATTATTATTCTTTGTCATTAAAATCTATAGTGGGCAAATGCCTTATTCGCCTCAGCCATTTTATGCGTATCTTCCCTCTTTTTAACGGAACCTCCGCGGTTATTTGCCGCGTCTATGAACTCAATTGCCAGTTTCTCCTTCATGCTTTTTCCTGCGCGAGATTTCGCATTGGTTATCAGCCACCGGATTGCGAGGGCAATCCTTCTGTCAGAAGCCACCTCAGTGGGCACCTGATAGGTGGCGCCGCCAACTCTCCTCGATTTGACTTCCAAGACTGGCTTGACATTTGTAACAGCCGTTTCAAATACCTCAAGCGGAGAACCATTAACCTTCTTCTCTATTATATTAAAAGCTCCGTAAAGCAAGGATTCGGCCGTATTTTTCTTACCCTTTTTCAATAAATTATTGACAAACCTTGCCACAAGAACACTTGAATATTGCGGGTCGGGCAATATTTTTCTTTTTGATATTTCTCTTCTTCTCGGCATACGATTATTCCTGTTTACTTCGGTTTTTTGGAACCATATTTAGATCTGCCCTGTTTTCGGTCTTGAACACCCACTGCATCCAGTGTCCCCCTCACAACATGGTATCGAACACCCGGCAGATCCTTTACTCTGCCCCCTCTGACCAGCACAACTGAGTGTTCCTGAAGATTATGCCCAACACCCGGTATATATGAAGTCACTTCGTAACCACTTGTAAGACGTACCCTGGCAACTTTCCTCAAAGCAGAATTAGGCTTCTTAGGCGTAGTAGTATAAACTCTTATACACACACCCCTCCTCTGGGGGCAACTGGCTAGGGCCGGGGTGGTTTTCTTCTTCTCTATCCTTGCCCTGCCTCCGCGAACCAATTGATTTATCGTAGGCATCCTTCCTCCACAAAATCCTTCATGACTCTAACTGAAACACACAGACAATGAAGCCGAGATTTTTATCAACTAATAGCCTGTATGTCAAGATTTTTCTCATCTTTCATATTATTTATTTGACTGATTTCAGAAACCTGATCCTCATTTTGCTCGACCTTGATCCCCAATTTCTTATATATGGAAAGTCCCGTGCCTGCGGGAATTAATCTTCCCATAATGACATTTTCTTTAAGGCCTTGCAGATAATCTATTTTCCCCGCAAGAGCCGCCTCGGTCAGAACCCTGGTTGTTTCCTGAAATGATGCCGCGGCTATGAAGCTGTAAGTGCTGAGCGAGGCCTTGGTGATTCCCAGGAGCACTGGTTCTCCCCTCGCAGGTTTACCTTCAGCGGCTACAACTCTTTCATTCTCTTCCTCAAAGAGATTCCTGTCCACCTGTTCATCGGTAAGAAAGGTGGTGTCTCCCGGATCGGCTACCCTTACTTTTCTCAACATCTGGCGAACGATAATCTCAATATGTTTATCATTAATCTTGACACCCTGGAGTCTGTACACTTCCTGAACTTCATCAACCAGATACTTGGCCAACGCCTTTTCGCCTTTAATAGTCAGTATATCGTGAGGATTACTTGCCCCATCCATCAGAGATTGTCCTGCAGTAACCCTGTCGCCCTCCTGAACGCCTACATGCTTACCTTTAGGTATCAGGTATTCCTTTGGCTCACCCACATCGGGGGTCAGAACCAGGCGTCTCTTCCCCTTAAGGTCTTCTCCATAGGAAATTAATCCGTCAATCTCAGCAATGACTGCATGTTCCTTCGGTTTTCTTGCCTCGAAGAGTTCAGCCACTCTGGGGAGACCTCCTGTGATGTCTTTCGTCTTGGTGGTCTCCCTCGGAATCTTTGCCACAATATCGCCAGATTTTACAGAATCCCCCTCTGAGACAACAATATTCGCTCCCACAGGCAACAAATATCGTGCCTTTACTCTTCCACCGCTGGAAACCGATGCCTTTGCCGTTTTTCCACTTTCGTCCTTTATTGAGACTCTGGGACGCAAATCCATATCTCTGTATTCGACAATGACTTTCCTGGAAAAACCGGTAACTTCATCGACCTGCTCCTGCATTGTCTTACCTTCGATAATATCCCCGAATTTTACTATTCCATCAGTATCGGAAAGTATCGGTATTGAAAAAGGGTCCCACTCGGCAATAAGTTCTCCCATTTTAATATCTTCACCCTCGCGTACCTTGAGCCGCGCGCCGTACGGAACGGGATATTTGCCCCGGTTTCTCCCCTTCTCATCGAGGACGTGAACCTCCCCGTTCCTGCTCATGACAACAAAATCATTGTCTCTGTTTATCGCTATATTGATATCTATAAAGTTCAGCATTCCATCGTGTCTGGCTTCCAGCGTGGAATGTTCCTCAAACTTGGCCGTTCCACCTATGTGAAAGGTCCGCATTGTAAGCTGCGTTCCAGGCTCACCAATGGACTGAGCGGCAATAATCCCCACCGTTTCTCCTATATTAACCATGTGACCATGCGCCAGATCTCTACCGTAGCACTTGGCACATATTCCATGTTTGGATTTGCATGTCAGTGCTGACCTGATAAGAACCTGCTCAAGTCCCGCTCGTTCAATTCTCTCGACACGGGCTTCATCGATCTCCTTACCCGCCTCCACAAGAGTCTCTCCTGTAAATGGATCCTGTATGTCCTCTAGCGCAACCCTTCCAAGAACCCGTTCCCCTGCCGTCTCTATAATTTCGCCACCTTCAACAAGGGCAGAAACATAAATGCCGTCAATGGTGCCACAGTCGTCTTCCCCAATAATACAATCCTGCGCCACATCAACCAGTCTTCTGGTAAGATAACCGGAATTTGCCGTCTTTAATGCCGTATCAGCAAGTCCCTTCCTCGCCCCATGAGTTGAAATGAAGTATTCAAGGACAGTCAGACCCTCTCTGAAGTTTGCCGTTATGGGTGTCTCAATGATCTCTCCGGAGGGCTTGGCCATTAAACCTCTCATCCCAGCGAGCTGCCTGATCTGGGCAGCGCTTCCTCTCGCACCGGAATCTGCCATCATGTAGATCGGGTTGAAACTTTCTGTTTTCACAATCTGATTATCGAGACCTGCAACTTCCTCTGTCCCCACGTCTCTCAGCATCTCATCGGCAACGCGCTCTGTCGCCTGAGCCCAGATATCTATAACCTTATTGTACCGTTCACCATCGGTGATCAAACCATCCATATACTGGTTTTGAATTTCTAAAACGTCTCTGTTAGCCTTGTCGACAATCTGGTTCTTGCTTTTGGGTATAACCATGTCGTTAGAAGATATGGAAAGCCCGGATAGGGTAGCATACTTGAAGCCCAGATCCTTCAACCTGTCCGCCAGAATAACAGTCGTCTTGGCTTCACATGCACGGTAGCTGTAATCTATGAGATTAGCTAATTCCTTTTTGTTCATCACTTTGTTGACATGGCTAAAGGGAATCTGCTCGGGTATGATCTCGTAGAGCAATACTCTTCCTACTGTAGTATCAACCATCTCCCCGTTCATTCGGGCTTTTATACGTGCGTGCAGATCTATAACTTCAGAATCGTAGGCCCTTCGAACCTCGTCAAAGCTGGAAAAGATCATTCCCTCCCCTTTGACAAATTCTTTCGCCCTTGTCATATAATATATACCCAGAACAATATCCTGACTGGGAATAATAATGGGCTTGCCGTTTGCAGGCGAGAGTATATTGTTTGTTGACATCATGAGACATCTCGCCTCAACCTGAGCTTCAACAGAAAGTGGGACATGGACAGCCATTTGATCACCGTCAAAATCGGCATTGAAGGCAGAACATACAAGCGGGTGAAGCTGTATTGCCTTACCCTCGATCAGAACGGGTTCAAATGCCTGCATACCCAGGCGGTGCAGCGTTGGGGCACGATTGAGCATAACAGGGTACTCCCTGACAACCTCATCCAGCGCATCCCATACCTCGGGCTCTTCCCTTTCCACCATCTTCTTGGCGCTCTTAATGGTGGTAACATATCCTTTCTCTTCCAGCCTGTTGTAAATGAAGGGTTTGAAGAGTTCCAATGCCATTTTCTTAGGAAGACCGCATTGATGCAACCTCAAATCGGGTCCGACGGTTATAACCGATCTGCCCGAGTAGTCAACCCGCTTACCAAGCAGATTCTGTCGAAATCGGCCCTGCTTTCCCTTGAGCATATCGGACAAAGATCTCAGTGGTCTCTTGTTAGACCCCGTTACAGCCCTTCCCCTTCGACCATTGTCAAAAAGCACGTCTACGGCTTCCTGAAGCATCCTCTTTTCATTTCTGATGATGATTTCGGGAGCGCTGAGTTCGAGAAGGCGACGCAGACGGTTATTCCTGTTAATGACTCTTCTGTAGAGATCATTGAGGTCGGACGTAGCGAAACGTCCCCCATCCAGAGGAACGAGGGGCCTCAAATCGGGAGGAATGACTGGCAAAACGGTCAACACCATCCACTCCGGTCTGTTTCCCGACTGTTTCAGGGTTTCGACAACCTTTAGCCGCTTGACCAACTTTTTCCTCTTTGTTTCTGAAGTTGTATCCTTCAGTTCTGCTCTCAATTCACTGTCCAGGACCTTTAAATCAATCGCCTCAAGTAGCTTTCTGATTGCCTCGGCCCCGATGCCCACCTCACAACTGTCTTCACCGTGTTGCTCTTTTACATTGAAGTAGTCTTCCTCGGAAAGGAGCTCCTGCTTTTTTAAAGGAGTATCCCCGGGATCAATGACTATCCACGATTCAAAATAAAGAACCCGCTCCAGCTCTTTCAGTGTCAAATCAAGAACATTGCCTATCCTGCTGGGCAGGCTCTTGAGAAACCAGATATGCGCCGCTGGAGCTGCCAGCACTATGTGCCCCATTCGCTCTCTTCGAACCTTTGACTGGATAACCTCCACTCCGCACTTTTCACAAACCATGCCCCTGTGTTTCATTCGTTTGTACCGACCACACAGGCATTCATAATCCTTTACAGGGCCGAAGATTCTCGCGCAAAAGAGACCGTCCCTCTCAGGTTTGAAGGTTCTGTAATTAATCGTCTCCGGTTTCTTCACCTCTCCGCTGGACCATGACAGTATCTTCTCCGGTGACGCCAAAGATATCTTCAACGCATCGAATTTTATTGGATCCTTAGGTTTTTCGAAAAAACCATAAATATCTTCCACTGGATATAACTCCCTTTATACTTGCTGATTATAATGTTAACTGGTATCAAGTCCTCTCGATCAGTTCCACGTCGAGGGACAGCCCCTGCATCTCCTTAACCAGGACATTAAAGGACTCCGGCAATCCACACTCGAGCACATGTTCACCCTTTACTATGGCCTCATACATCCTTGTTCTTCCGGCCACGTCATCCGACTTAACTGTCAGAAATTCCTGCAATGTATAGGCGGCTCCGTAAGCCTCGATTGCCCAGACTTCCATCTCACCAAGTCGCTGCCCTCCGAATTGCGCTTTACCACCAAGCGGCTGTTGTGTAACTAGAGAATATGGACCGATTGATCTGGCATGTATCTTGTCATCCACCAGATGGTGGAGCTTCATAATATATATCATTCCCACAGCTATCTCCTGCTCGAAGGGGTCGCCCGTCCTTCCATCAAAGAGCTGTGCCCTGCCTAATTTTGGCAGACCTGCCATCTCCAGCATGTCTTGAATCTCTCGTTCTTCAGCCCCATCAAAAACTGGTGTGGCCATGGGAATACCATTCTTTAATCTCCCCAAGAATTTCCTGATTTCATCCTCTTTTGCTCCGTCTATAAAGCTGTCAAAGTCCGGCGAAGAATAAATCTTTTTTAATTCCTTTTTTATCAAGTCGGCGTTGAAATTCTTTTCTACCAGTGCATTTATCCTCTCACCCAAACCCCGCGCGGCCCATCCCAGATGTGTTTCCAGTATCTGCCCAACATTCATACGAGAGGGAACTCCTAAAGGGTTCAGTATTATATCGACAGGTCTGCCGTCTGAAAAGAAGGGCATGTCTTCCTCTGGAAGAATTCTCGACAGGACCCCCTTGTTCCCGTGTCTCCCAGCCATCTTGTCACCAACAGAAAGCTTCCTCTTGATTGCAATATAAATTTTAACAAGTTTGATAACGCCTGGAGACAGCTCATCTCCTGTCTGCACTGTTTGTATCTTTTCACCATAAAATGCCTCTATAACATCTATGGTATTTGCAAGATTCTTCAACAGGTTCTTCGCCCGCTCTTCCGTCTCATATTCATCCAGCTCCATGTGTTCCCAGAGTGCGAAGGGTACAGTCTTCAACGATTCCTCAGTAATCCTTTCCCCCTTCTTCAACAGAACCTTTTTCTTTCCCTTATCGGTAAGTTTCGAGGCAGAAGTACACCCAATAAGCAAGTCCGACACCTTGTTACGTACGCTGGAGGTGATAATTCCTATTTCGTCTTCTTTATCCTTTTGGTAGCCTGCAATTTCTTCATTCTCTATCTGCTGCGTTCTGGCATCCTTCTCGATTCCCTTACGGGTAAAGACCTTTGCCTCAATGACAGTGCCTTCAATACCGGGAGGTAACCTAAGCGAGGTATCTCTGACATCGCCCGCCTTCTCGCCAAAAATAGCGCGGAGAAGTTTCTCCTCGGGAGATAGCTGGGTTTCTCCTTTGGGCGTTACCTTTCCAACCAGTATATCGCCAGCTTTAACCGAAACTCCTATCCTGACAATACCGCTTTCATCCAGTTTTTGTAGCGCCTCCTCCCCTACATTGGGAATGTCTCGAGTGATTTCCTCTCTCCCGAGTTTTGTATCTCTCGCCACCGTTTCAAATTCTTCAATATGGACAGACGTATAGATATCATTCTTTACAACGCGCTCACTGATAAGTATGGAATCCTCATAATTGTATCCTCCCCAGGACATGAATGCCACCATGACATTTCTTCCCAGGGCAAGTTCTCCGTTACTCGTTGAAGGTCCATCGGCTATAATATCTCCGCGCTTGACCTTATTCCCCTTATCTACTATGGGCTTGTGATTGAAACAGGTGTCCTGGTTCGAACGCTGATACTTTATAAGGTTGTATATATCGACCCCCGTATCGCCCTCATCTGACTCCGCAGCGTCGCACTTAATGACAACTCTGGAGGCATCCACATCTACCACAACACCCGATCTGTCTGCCGCAATGACAGCCCCGGAATCTCTGGCAACAACGGACTCCATGCCCGTGCCAACAAGTGGCGCCCTGGGCTTCAAAAGAGGAACAGCCTGTCGCTGCATGTTTGAACCCATGAGAGCGCGGTTTGCATCATCATGTTCCAAGAAAGGGATCAGCCCAGCAGCAACACTGACAAGCTGGCTTGGAGAAACGTCCATTAACGTTATTTCAGTCGGCGGTACCATAATATAGTCGCCGCCTTTTCGCGCAGTTACAAGATCTTCCGTAATATTTCCCGCTTTATCTAAGGAAGTATTGGCCTGCGCAATTTTATGATCTTCCTCCTCTATGGCCGTAAGATATCGGATCTCATCGAGTAGTTGTCCGTCCTTTACCACTATGTAAGGTGTCTCTATAAAACCAAAGTCGTTCACACGGGCAAAGGTACTTAGAGAAACTATGAGACCGATATTTGGACCTTCAGGCGTCTCAACGGGACATATGCGGCCATAGTGAGTATTGTGAACATCCCGAACCTCAAATCCCGCTCTCTCCCGGGTAAGTCCGCCCGGACCAAGCGCAGACAATCGTCTTTTGTGTGTAATTTCAGAAAGGGGATTGGTCTGATCCATAAACTGAGACAACTGACTGCTCCCGAAAAATTCATTAACAACAGCTGTTACCGGCTTTGCATTCACCAGATCGTGGGGCATCATTGTTTCCACATCAAGGAGACTCATCTTCTCCTTTATTGCGCGCTCCATCCTGACCAGGCCTATCCGGTACTGATTCTCGATCAGCTCTCCTACGGACCTTATCCTTCTGTTCCCCAGATGATCAATGTCGTCTACACTATATTCAGGAACTCCGTTTTTGAGTTTTACAAGGTACTTCACAGCTTCCAAGACATCTTCCCTTCTTAAAACCGTTAAATCCGAGGGGACACCAAGACGAAGCTTGTAATTCATTTTTACCCTTCCCACACTTGAAAGGTTATAGCTGTCATCGCTAAAAAAGAGGCCATCAAAAAATCTGCGGGCCGTCTCTGGAGTGGGCGGGTTACTGGGACGCAATCTTCTGTATATGTCTATAATTGCCTCCTCTTCACTCTCAACCTTTTCCATTAGAAGTGTGTTGCGGATATAGGAAGAGTGTCCGTCCTCTTCAAGCCGAATCAGTCCAATTTCTCTGATATTTTTTTCGAAAAGGGCTTCAACTCGACTATCATCTAACTCATCATTACATTTGAGCAGGATCTCACCGCTATCTGGGTCGGCTATGTCAAAAAGGAGAATCTGTCCGACTAGAAAGTCTTTATTTATCCGGAGACGATCTATGCCTGAGTCCATAATTCTCTTCAGTGAGGCTCGAGTAATTTTTCTTCCCTTCTTTGCGATAACCTCACCAGTCTTGATATCAGTAATATCCTCAGGTGCTCTTTCACCGACAAGGGAATCACTTACGACAAGGAAAGGCGTGCCACCCTCTATAACAACATTTATAACATTGTGGAAGCACCGCAGCAGATCTTCAGTAGTATATCCCATGGCCTTTAGCAGTATGGTCACGGGCATCTTTCTCCTGCGATCAATCCTGGCATAGAGCATATCCTTGGGATCAAACTCAAGATCCAGCCAGGATCCTCTAATCGGAATAACCCTGGCCGAGTATATCAGTTTGCCACTTGAATGGGTTTTGCCCTTGTCGTGATCAAAGAATATGCCAGGAGACCTGTGAAGCTGACTGACAATAACCCGTTCGGTACCATTTATAATAAAGGTCCCCTTGTCAGTCATTAAGGGAATCTCACCGAAGTAAATCTCCTGTTCCTTAATATCCCTTATTATTCTCTGATCACCAGCCTTTCCGGCATCAAAGACAGCAAGCCTGACAACGATTTTCAGGGGAGCTCCATAGGTCATTCCCCTTTGGACACACTCCTTCACATCATATCTGGCTTTTTGAATTGTGTAGCTGTCAAATTCCAGCGAACACTTGCCTCCAAAATCCGCAATAGGGAAAACACTTTTAAAGGCCCCCTGAAGACCAAAGTTCTCCCGATTTTCAGGCCTTACATCGGCCTGGAGGAATTTTGCATAGGATGTCTTCTGGATTTCGATCAGATCCGGTATTTCGACCATCTTTTTAATACGGCCAAAATCTTTTCTATATATACCCATAACTATCCTTAATTTTTAATAGATGCCTGACGGCTGTATCTTGCAGACGGTGTCTATTTAACTTCTATTTAACTTCTACAGTTCCACCGACCTCTTCTATCTTCTTCTTGATATCCTCGGCTTCGTCCTTTGATATGCCCTCCTTGATAGGTTTCGGTACGCCTTCAACAAGGTCCTTGGCCTCTTTCAGCCCCAGACTTGTTATGGTTCTCACAACCTTGATGACCTGAATCTTCTGAGCTCCGAATCCCGTCAGAATGGCATCAAATTCGGTTTTTTCCTCTTCAGCAACAGGAGCCGCGCCGGCAGCAGCAGGCGCAGCGGCAACAGGCGCCGCAGCAGACACACCAAACTTTTCCTCCAGCTCCTTCACCAGCTCAGAGAGTTCGAGGACAGTCATTTCTTCAATAAATTTTACCACATCTTCTTTCGTTATTTTTTTCGTTGTCGCCATTTCTTATATTCCTTCCTGTATAATTATAATTAATTTTCTTTTTGTGCCCGGTAGGCGTCCAGAGTCCTGACGAACTTTCCTGGGACTTCCGCCAAAACACTTACAAATTGAGCCTGCACACCAATCATGGTAGAAAGCAGCTTGCCCAGGAGAATCTCCCGACTCGGCAATTCGGCCAGGATGCTGATCTCCTTTTGACTTAGCAATTTGCCATCGAGAACACCAACCTTGATTTCCAGTGCTTCATTTTTCTTGGCAAATCCAACAAGAGTCTTCGTCGGCTCAACCACATCACCGAAATTCATGATGATAGCCAGAGGACCTGTCAAATGATCATCCAGCACCGAGTAATCAGTTTCCCTTGAAGCGATTCTGAGAAGATTGTTTTTAACTACCTTCATTTCACTATCGCTGCCGCGGAGCTGATTTCTCAATTCAGTAATCTGCAGGACACTCATCCCACTATAATCTGCAAGAATAGCCAGCTTTGTGTCCCTCAATTTATCATGAAGTTCGGAAACAACACGTTCTTTCGTACCTCGATCCAATCCATGGCCTCCTTTCATTCCCAGAATTTAAACAATTCCAGCCATCAAAACATGTGAAAATCGTATCGAAAGTCAGACTGCCATACAGGAAGCAATATTAAACACTTCAATAGTCTCGGCAGGCCTACCTTCTTCGTTTAAACACGCCGTACCTGCTGTCTATGACTTTTCCTACTTATTTTTATCCAACCTTTAAAATGTTCCTTACATCCATGGGATCCACTTTAATCCCTGGCCCCATCGTTGTAGAGAGGGAAATGGTCTTTAGATATGCGCCTTTGCTAGACGCCGGTTTCAGCTTAATAATTGTCTCAATTAATGCCAGAATATTTTCAGTCAGTTTCTCTACTCCGAAAGATACCTTACCGACGGGACTGTGAACGATTCCTGCCTTTTCCACTCTGAATTCAACCTTGCCCGCCTTTAAATCGTTAACGGCATCCCTGACATCAAATGTCACCGTTCCCACCTTCGGGTTAGGCATTAAACCGCGGGGACCTAATATCTTGCCAAGCTTCCCTACTTTACCCATCATATCAGGAGTAGCGACTACTCTGTCAAATTCAAGCCACCCTCCCTGAACCTTTTCAATCAATTCATCGGAGCCTGTAAAATCAGCGCCTGCATCAATGGCCTCTTTTTCCTTTTCACCTTTGGCAAAAACAAGTACTCTGACAGACTTGCCCAGACCATGAGGCAGAACGACGCTTCCGCGCACCATCTGGTCTGCATGCCTCGGGTTGACACCCAACCGGGCCGCTACCTCGACAGTCTCATCAAACTTCGCCCTTGCAGACGAAACAGCAAGTTCAACGGCTCCACCCAGGGTATATCGAGCCCCCGGTTCCACGTTCTTTTTAACTTCCAAATAGCTCTTCCCTTTTTTAGCCATTATGATACCCCAAAAAAAGATTTATCTTATAATTTCAATACCCATGGAACGAGCAGTGCCTTCCACTATTTTAACCGCCCCTTCCATATCGACGGCATTCAGATCCTTATACTTTATCTCCGCAATCTCTCGCACCTTTTTGGAAGATAACTTCCCTACTGTCTCCCGCTTGGGATCACCGGCACCCTTTGCAATCTTGGCCGCCTGTTTCAAAAGCACAGAGGCCGGTGGTGTCTTGGTAATAAAAGTAAAGGACTTATCGGCATAAACAGTTATTACAACAGGAATAATCATACCCTCCTGATTTTGAGTCAATGCGTTATAAGCTTTGCAGAATTCCATTATATTAACCCCGTGCTGGCCCAGGGCAGGACCAATCGGTGGCGAAGGAGTTGCCTTCCCAGCCTGAATCTGGAGCTTTATATTTGCAATAATCTTTTTGGCCATTACAATCCCCTTTTCAGCTATTCGCTATCCTATTTCTAATTCTGGGTGACCTGGATGAAGTCCAGTTCCACCGGTGTCGATCTTCCAAATATACTTACGATAACTCTCAATTTACCCTTTTCAGCCTTCACTTCATCCACAATCCCGTCAAAATTGGTAAAGGGGCCGTCAACTATCTTGACATGATCCCCTTCATCAAAACTAATCTTGGGCTTTGGCTTCAAAGTGCCTTCATCAATTCTGTTCTGAAGAGACTGCACTTCGGCATCTGAGATTGGTGATGGTTTCATATTACCCACGAAACCTGTGACTTTAGGTGTATCTTTGACAAGATGCCACGTGTCGTCGTTCAATTCCATCCTGACGAGAATATAACCCGGAAAAAACTTCCTTTTTGACGTTTTCTTCTCACCTTTGACCAGTTCCACCACATTCTCTTCTGGAATGACGATGTCGGAGAAATAGTCCTGCATTCCTGCAGACGCGATTCTCTCCTCCAGGGACTGCTTGACCCTTCCTTCAAATCCCGAATATGTGTGAACGATGTACCACCGTAAAGCCATGTCTTTAGCCCAGAAATACCCTTATTATTTTGGTAAGGCCGAAATCCACGAGACCGAGAAACACCGAAACTATAATGACTACGACAATAACTACCGAAGTCGAAGCAAGTGTCTGTTTGGAAGTGGGCCAGGTCACCTTCTTAAGCTCAACCTTAGATTCTATTAAAAACTGTCTTACCTTGTTGATTAATAATTTAACTCTTTCCATTCGATAAACCTGCAATTATAAAATGGCAGGCCAGGAGGGACTCGAACCCCCAACACCCGGATTTGGAGTCCGGTGCTCTATCCGTTAGAGCTACTGGCCTGTTTTAATGCCATTGAGCTACTTAGTTTCCCTGTGAACGGTATGGATTCGACAAAACCTGCAATACTTCTTCAATTCAAGGCGATTCTTCGTCGTCCTCTTGTTTTTCGTTGTTGTATAATTTCTGCGTTTGCACTCATCACACGCAAGAGTAACTATATCTCTCATTTTCGACCTGCTTTCACTTAAATGGAGCCCACGACCAGGATTGAACTGGTGACCTCATCCTTACCAAGGATGTGCTCTACCGACTGAGCT
>JAFGPZ010000163.1 GCA_016935935.1 Deltaproteobacteria bacterium | reverse complement strand
TCCTACCTGTTTAACGAGGCCTGTAGGAACCTCGGTACGCTTCTACAGCTTCAACTATCCCCGTCGAAACCGTGACGCCCCCAATAACTCTTGAGTGACTATAATATATACACTTTAGCGCTCGCCGTCAAGCGCTGAGAACGGCCGAATTTACTTTGCGCTACCATTCGCGGTTTTTATGCCTCAACCCCCGCTCCATCTCTCGCTGGTCTTCCTTCATTTTCAGATCGGCCCGTTTGTCGTAGAGCTTTTTCCCCTTTCCGATACCAATCTCTACCTTCACTTTCCCCTTCTTGAAATAAGCCTTAAGCGGAACCAGCGTCAGTCCCTTTTCCTTTGATTTCCCGTAGAGTTTCTGTATCTCCCGCTTGTGAAGGAGGAGTTTCCGGGTCCTCAGCGGATCATGATTTAATCTGTTGCCGTGTGAATAGGGGCTGATGTGCATTTCGTGGAGATAGACCTCGCCGTCTTTTACCGTTGCGTAACTGTCCTTGAGATTCCCCCTCCCCTCGCGAAGAGCCTTTACTTCGGTGCCGACGAGAACGATGCCCGTTTCATAGGTGTCGTCTATGAAGTAGTTCTTCCGCGCCAGTTTGTTCTGACATATTATCTTTTCGGAACTTTCCTTCTTTGCCACAATGCTTCCTTAATCAGGGAATTCCCTGAAATAACACAAAAAACTCATCGGGATTATCCCTTCGAGCAATCTCTCGTCATGAGGTAGTCTGTCTTAACATGACGCATAGACTTGAAAATATTCTCGCGTATATTCTTGTTTTCTTTTTCCAGTTCGTCAAGAACTTTCTTGATATAACGGCGCTTTGAAACCCGCGATGAGGGGCAGGCTTCTTTGACGATGGGGAATGCGCGCTTTTTCGCATACCTTTTTATCAACCCCTCCCGAATATAAGCGAAGGGACGTATTATATGATACTTCCCTCCAAAGATGGCCTGGTTGGGTACCATCGTGCTTATCTCCCGACCATAAAACATATTGATAAGGAGCGTTTCGATAATATCGTCCTTGTGATGGGCAAAGGCGATCTTGTTGCACCCGCATTCACCTGCTATTTCGAATATCCGTTTCCTTCTGAGACGTGAGCACAGAAAACAAGGATTCTTCCTGTTGTAATCGCTGTGGGCGAGAGGGCCAATGTCAGTTTTATCCATCACATATCGATAGGAATTGTCCTTCAGGTATTGCTCCAGAATCTTCTGCCCTTCACGAGATTCTTCAAAGCCCAGATCGATGTGAACGGCCACCACTGAAAAGGGTGGAAGAAAAACCATGGGTGTATTAAGCAGATCGAGAAGGGCCATACTGTCCCGTCCTCCTGAAACACCTACAAGGACCCTGTCGCCCTCAGAAATCATATTATAGTCACGGGCGGCGATTTCCATCCATTTTTTTAGATGAAGATAGAGTTTTGTCCTGTTTTCTTCCTTCACAGCAGTAGGTCCTGTATCTGTTGATCTTTCCAAGGCACCTCACGGCGGCCAGCAGGGAAGTACTTTGTATCACAGAGCCCGCAAAGTTCACAAAGAAAAACTGGAGATCATTTAATTTGACAGGAAATCAAGTGATATACTATAGTTGAAAAAAAGTTCCCCGCAGGAGGGAGGCAATGAAGAGTATTATCTTTTTGTGTCTAATCGCTCTTTTCATTCTGCCGTCTTATGGCCGGGCTCAGAACGAGAATACCTTCACCCAGGATTCTGTTATTCTCGAAGTTGAGGGCCACGCATGCATGGGTGACGAGAGATCGAGAAAGGATACCCGGCTTATGGCCATTACGGAGACAAAGAGAAAAGCCGCAGAGATGGCCCTCACCCATATAAGTAGTGAAACCACGATGAAGGATTATACTGTAAGTTCGGACATTGTAGATGCCTACTCTCAGGCGAAGGTAAAGATTATCGAGGAGATAGAGGCGACCTGGTTTACGGATCAGTTTGCAGGGGAATGTTACAGAACGAAGCTCAAGGTGGAAGTTATACCCGATCCGACGGCCTTGTCAAAGTCTATAAAAAAAGAGGCGCTGATTGAAGAGCCCAATGCGCCTCTCACGGTTAGACTCTGGACGGACAAAAATAACTACCGCGTCAATGAAAAGATAAAGATATATCTGAGGGGGAACAAACCCTTTTATGCCAGGATTGTCTATCAGGATGCAAAGGGAAACCTTATCCAGTTGATCCCCAACCCGTACCGAAGCGACAATTATTTCAACGGCGGTGTCACCTATGAAATCCCCTCAGGTAACGACAGGTTCGACCTTCAGGTCAGCCCTCCACTGGGCGAAGAAAAAATTCTCCTCTACACGGCTACCTCAGACCTGGGAAAACTGGATCTTCAGCAAGCCGGGAGCGTGTACGTGGTTCAGGATTCATCTAAGGGTGTGGAACAGAAGACAAGAGGAGTAGCAATAACGCAAAAAACTGGCGCCTCCAGCCCCAATGTTTCAGAATTTTCCGAGGCCAACGTTACGGTTACCACCATGAAATGAAAAAGGTTGCCTTGAAAATTATTGGGCATGGGTATATAGGAAGACGGGTTTTGAATCTTAATATAAAATGAAAAGGGGATATGTCATGACTGAAATTACCGATGTATACGCAAGGGAAATACTGGATTCAAGGGGGAACCCTACAGTCGAGGTGGAGGTAACTCTCAGTTCCGAAATAACAGGAAGAGCATCCATCCCTTCAGGCGCATCGACGGGCGAACACGAAATGATTGAACTGAGGGATGGGGATAAGAACAGGTACCTCGGCAAAGGCGTCCTCAAGGCCGTTGACAACGTAATAAACAAGATCGGGCCTGCCATCATGGGAATGGACTGTCTTCGGCAGAGAGATATAGATTACACCATGATCGAACTCGATGGAACGGAAAATAAGGGTGCCCTTGGCGCTAATGCCATCCTGGGGGTATCGCTGGCCTGCGCAAAGGCAGCGGCGGCTTACCTGGATATTCCTCTCTACAGATACGTGGGGGGCGTATCGGCAAAAGATATTCCCGTGCCAATGATGAATATCATTAACGGCGGACAGCATGCCGACAATAATGTAGATATACAGGAATTCATGATCATGCCTGCAGGTGCTAAAAATTTCAGGGAAGGTCTGCGAATGTGCGCCGAGGTCTTCCACAACCTCAAGGCAGTCCTGAAGAAAAAGGGATACAACACGGCAGTTGGAGATGAGGGTGGATTCGCTCCCAATCTCAAGTCCAACGAAGAGGCGATCGAGGTAATCATGCAGGCCATAAAGGCTGCAAAGTACAAAGCGGGCAAGGATATATTCATCGCCCTCGATCCCGCCGCAAGTGCCTTTTATGAAAAGGGGAAATACGTCCTTTCAGCCGAAAAGAAAACCTTGTCGGCCGAGGAGATGGTGTCATTTTACGGGAATCTTGTATCGAAATACCCCATTATTTCGATTGAAGACGGCCTGGCGGAGGACGACTGGGACGGATGGAAAATCATGACCGATAAACTGGGATCGAAGATACAGATCGTGGGAGATGACATTTTCGTCACCAACAAGAAGCGACTTGAAAAAGGAATCTCGATGGGCGTGGCCAATTCCATACTCATAAAGCTCAATCAGATAGGAACGTTGACCGAGACCCTGGAGACGATTGAGAGGGCAAAAGAGGCGGGATATACGACGGTTATCTCGCACCGGTCGGGTGAAACGGAAGACTCCTGCATGGCCGACATAGCAGTTGCAGCAAACTGCGGTCAGATAAAAAGCGGATCCGTCTCCAGAAGCGAGCGACTTGCCAAATATAACCAGATCCTCAGGATCGAGGAAGCACTTGGTAAATCAGCTGTATACCGTGGGAGAGGTGCCTTGTACAGTATCGGCTGAAAAAGAGTGAATCAGGGGGCGGGTTTGACACCGCCCCTTTTAGTTACTATCTATAAAAGAAAAAGTTTTTTATCGACAATATTATGAAACAAAAATACAGTGTCCTCTATAGTAAGGGAGACATCTCTTTCGACCTGCCCGCCGGCATGCGTGGAGATGTAGCGGTTTCAAAAACCTTTGAACCTGTCACCGACGTGGAGTCTGCAATAGGTGAAGCCCTGGCAAGACCGACAGGCACACCATCGCTCAGCAAGATGGCACATACAGGTGACAGTGTCTGCATAATCTTTACAGATATAACCAGATCCTGTCCAGAACACTTACTTGTTCCTGCAATGCTCAGAGAACTGGAAAGGGCCGGTGTTCGCGACAGGGACATCACCCTTCTCTGCGGTATCGGCATGCACAGACCTTCGACTTATGAAGAAAAAATCTTCAAGCTGGGAAAGGATGTGGTAACCCGATACAACGTAATAGACAATGAACCTCGCAACCAGGAAATGCTGGTTGATCTGGGCTTTACTCTGGGCGGAGTCCCCGTTACGGCTCACCGGGCTGCCGTTACGGCAGACCTTGTAATAGCTACAGGTATTGTAGAACCGCATCAGTACGCAGGTTATTCAGGAGGAAGGAAAACGGCGGCTGTAGGAGCTGCCGGTGAGGCGCTGATCGCACACACGCACGGGCCTGTATTCGCCGAACATCCAGGCACGAGGCTTGGATGTATCGAAGGCAATCCCTTCCATGAAGCGATTACTGAAGCGGCACAGCGCGTAGGCCTCCGTTTTATTATCAATGTCGTAATGGACGACAACAAACGCATACTAAAGGTTGCGGCAGGTGAGCCGGATACCGCATTTCGCGAACTGGTGTCCTTTGCCCGGTCGGTCTTTGAAGTCCCCATCGTCAAACAGTACGATGTCGCCATCGGAGGTGTGGGCTTCCCCAAGGATGCCAATCTTTATCAGGCCAGCCGAGCCGCATCCTATCTCTTTTTCGCACCCACGCCGGTTGTAAAAAAAGGCGGGTACATTATTATTCCCGCCCGTTGCGAAGAGGGCGCCGGTGATGGAGTGGGAGAACAGCGCTTCCTTGACGCAATGCGCGACTCGCCGGACGTTCAATACATACTCGATGACGCCCGCAAAAATGGCTATCCTCCGGGGCAACAGCGTGCCTTTGTCATGGCCAAAGTTCTGGAAGAGGCTCAGGTAGTCATCGTGGGAAGTGAATGCCCGGATATAATAGAGTCGTGTAAGATGATAGCTGCCCGAACGATGGAAGATGCCCTGGCGCTCGTAGAGCGCAAAATGGGATCTGACATAGATGTTCTTATAGTCCCCCACGCACTGTTGACACTACCTATCCTTACAGAAACTAAATAAGAAAGATTGAAACGGAAAAATCTATGGCCCCGAAAAATGATCTTCATAAGCCTTCGGAAAATAAATATCTCAGCTGTATACGTTGTGGACTCTGTCTCTCCAATTGCCCAACTTATCGGGAATATTTAACGGAAACGTCCTCTCCCAGAGGCAGAGTCGCCCTTGCACGCAAGGGACTGGAAGGCGATCTCACATTAACACCGAATCTTTATGAACAGATGTATGCCTGTTTCGACTGTCTGGCGTGCAATCAGATATGCCCCGTCGGCATACGTCCCGCTGATCTGGCGCTGGAAATGAGATATCTTCAGGAACAGACTGACCCCAAGAAATGGAAGGGGGCCATCTTCTCGGGCCTTTTACCAAATCCGGGACGCATGGAAAACGCGACACTGCCTCTGCGCCTCTATCAAATGCTGGGAATCAGGAAACTTGTATATGCACTGGGTCTTCGATGGCTCATGCCTGGGCAGCTCAGGGACATGGAGGCCATGCTTCCTCGCCTCCCTCAGAGGCCGCTTCGATCTATACTCCCGGAGATTACGGAAGGTCAGGGGAAACATCCAAGAAAAGTCGGCTTTTTCCTGGGATGCGCACAGAGTCTATTGTTCGCCGATGAAAGCGCCGCAACGGTCCGAGTCCTGACAAGAAACAACTGCACAGTCGTAACGCCACGCGATACCCAGTGCTGTGGAATGCCGGCAATGGGATACGGTCGTCAGGATACTGTCCTTGCAATGGCAAGGCACAACATCGAATTATTTGAAAAGGCAGATGTGGAAAATATTATTACTGACTGCGCCACCTGCGGATCGACTCTGAAAGAGTATGGAAAACTGCTTTCAGATGATCCCCAGTGGTCGGAGCGGGCCCAGGTCTTCAGCGACAAGGTCCGCGATATCAGTGAATTCCTAATGGAGATTCCCATCATCAAACCTGACGGAATCATCGATGCCCGTATCACCTACCACGATCCCTGCCACCTGCGACGCGGGCAGAATGTGTGGAAAGAACCGCGGGAACTGATCAAAATGATAGAAGGAGCCGAGTTCATAGAGATGAATGATGCCGACTGGTGCTGCGGTTCAGCCGGAAGTCAGCTCATCACCCACTATGAAACATCCCTAAAGGTCCTGAACCGCAAAATGAAAAACGTGAAAGAAACGGGGGCCGAGATTATTGCCTCGGGATGCCCCGGATGCCAGATGCAACTCAATGTGGGAGTGCGGAGACACCGATCAGACATCAAGGTCGTCCACCCCATACTCCTCCTTGATCAGGCATACAGCAAGAAAGGAAAATAAGGCATGGAAGAGAAAACAGTCAAGGAACTGAAAAAGATCGTCGGTGCAGATGGTGTACTCAGTACACCTGAAGACCTTGCAGTGTATGGATACGACGGCACATTTGAAGACAGCCGCCCCGAAATAGTGGTGCTGCCTGAAACTACGGAAGAGGTAAGTGAAATACTAAAGCTGGCCAGTCGTGAAAGAATCCCCGTTGTAACGAGGGGGATGGGTTCGGGAATGACTGGGGCCTCTGTTCCATACGGGGGTGGCATCGTTCTAACCATGACAAAAATGAACAAAATAATTGAACTGGACGAAGAGAACGGGACTGTAATGGTTGAATCGGGAATTATAACGGCTGAACTCCAGGCAGAGGTCGAAAAAAAGGGGCTCTACTACCCGCCCGATCCTTCAAGCAATCGCCATTCAACAATCGGTGGAAATATCGCCTGCAACGCAGGCGGCCCGCGTTGTCTCAAGTACGGGGTTACGGGAGATTACGTCCTCGCTCTTACTGTTGTTCTGTCCGACGGCCGTATTCTCAAAACGGGTGGAAGAACAATCAAGGATGTTGTGGGATATGACCTGAAATCACTCTTCACCGGGTCAGAAGGCACTCTGGGCGTTATTACCGAGGCCCGTTTGAAACTTATAGCCAAACCGAGCGTTATCCGCACTGTCCGTGCCGAATTTCCGTCGCTTGCCGATGCATCCCGTACCGTGAATGCCATCCTCACCGCCGGCATTGTTCCAGTGACTCTTGAAATCATGGACGATACCACCATCGCCTGCATCGAAGAAGCAATGCATCTGGGCCTGCCCCTTGATGTGGAGGCAATACTCATTATCGAAGCGGACGGCTCAGATGAGGAGTCTGTAGCCAGAGAAATTGAAAGAATAGAGGTGATCTGCAGGAAAAACGGAGCCCGGGGAGTAAAGGCCGCCAAAGATGAGAAAGAGCGAAATGATCTCTGGAACGCGAGGCGCCCCGTAGGAGCTGCACTCGCCAGAAAGTCTCCCAACAAACTGGGAGAGGATATTGCCGTCCCTCGAAGCGCAGTTCCTGAAGCAGTCAGACGTCTCAAGGATATAAGCGCCAGGTACGGTCTTCCGATAGCAATCTTTGGTCATGCCGGCGACGGGAACCTTCATCCCAATGTTCTCTTCGACCTGAAAAATCCCGAAGAACGTGAGACAATGGAAAAAATGATTGCGGAAATTTTCGAAACCGCGCTCGCTCTGGGTGGCACCCTTTCCGGAGAACACGGGGTTGGCAAACTGAAGCTTCCATTTATGGAGCGCGCCGTCGATGCTGTATCTCTTGACGTGCAGAAGCAGATAAGACATGTATTCGATCCCCTTCGCATCATGAATCCGGGGAAGGCCTTGCCGGAATAATGGCAAGGCAAGGAAGAGCAAGAACAGGGCAACCTCGACGATGTAAAGTGCTAAAAGGAGGCGGGGGACACTCTTCTTCCGCCACTTGTTAATTTTACAGGGCACTATTGTCTTTACTTTTTAAATTTTATTCATAAGGTTTAACAAGCTTTATAGATTGGCTTTTATAAGAGGAGGCAATGGTATGAAGATCTTCATAACGGGAGGGACTGGATTCGTTGGGACAACGCTGATGAAATCCCTGTCGGCCAAAGGACATGAAGTTTCTATTTTGACCCGATCCATCAAAAAGGGCCAGTTGCCTATGGAGGGCGTGGCATATATAGAAGGAGATCCATCGAAAGCCGGAAAATGGCAGGAAAGCGTAGCCGAACACGACTCCATTATCAACCTCGCCGGGGCATCCATATTCAGCCGCTGGAGCGACAACCGAAAAAGGGAATTGAAAGAGAGCCGTATAGCGACGACGGCAAATCTGGTGGAGGCAATTAAACCCCGAAGAGGAAAGGAAACACATCTCCTCAGTACATCAGCTGTGGGATATTACGGATACCATGAAGATGAGGTACTCTACGAACAATCCCCTGCGGGCATGGATTTTCTCGCGACACTGGCTGCCGACTGGGAGATGACAGCCCGAAAGGCAGAAGATTTCGGTGTACGCGTCGTACTCTGTCGTTTTGGTATCGTCCTCGGCAAAAAGGGGGGAGCTCTGGGAAAGATGACACCAGCCTTCAAACTCTGGATGGGAAGCACATTGGGGACAGGAAAACAGTGGTTATCGTGGATTCATGAGGATGATCTCGCCGATATCTTTCTCTTCCTGCTTGAGAAAAAAGATATCAGTGGCCCCGTCAACTGCGTGGCGCCCAACCCGGTCCGCAACAAGGACATGACGGCAATGCTGGGAAAGGTCATGGGCAAACCAACATTCCTGCCACCTGTCTCGTCATTTTTCGTTAAAATGATCCTTGGTGAAATGGGAGATGTCCTCCTGAAGGGTCAGCGAGCATACCCTCAAACACTGACCCAACAGGAATTCACCTTCACCTTTCCCACGCTGGAAGGTGCTCTCAGGAATATCCTAGGGAAATAATCAAAAGTGAAGAATCTTTTCGTGAGAGATCGCACAAAGATATTTTGGGGATGGTATGTTGTCTTTGGAGGATTTTTACTTCTCAGCATTACATACGGTTCCAGATACTCTTTCGGTGTTTTCGTTAAACCCATGTTTACCGAATACCACTGGCCTATGTCAACCATCTCCCTCGGAGCATCTATAAATATACTGATGTACGCCATAGGAGGCATACTCAGTGGCAGGTTAGTTGATAGAATGCCGCCAAAATGGATTATCATGATCGGAGCGGTCACTGCCTCAATGGGGTTTTTCCTGACGAGCATGGCACAAACGCCCGTGCAATTTTACCTTTCATATGGAATCTTATGTGGTCTGGGGTCGGCTTGTATGGGGGTGGTGGTAACAAGTTCTTCTGTCGGCAAGTGGTTTGTTAAGAGAAGGGGAACTGCTATCGGAATTACAACAATGGGTGTGGCTTTCGGAACGATGTTATTCACTCCCATAGCAGGCTATATTGTAAAAAACTACCACTGGTCCAAGGGCTTTGTATTTTTCGGCATAGTCCTTCTTATTGCATCGGCTCTGATATCACAGACCTTCATGAAGAAGTCCAAACCCGAAGATTATGGACTTTCTCCAGATGGAAGAGGACAAAAAATTGGAGACCTTAAAAATATCATTCCTTTTAACGCAGAGACTGCCATCCCTTTGTCAGACGTGTTAAAAAATCCGGTTTTCTGGATTATGTCTTTTTGCTTCAGTATAGGTGCAGTGGCAGAATTAATGGTATTTGTCCATTTAGTAAGCTTTTCAGTCAATAACAACATAGAAAAAGTTGCGGCTGCATCCTCTCTTGGAATTATCGGGATCGCCAGTCTATGCGGAAGGTTTTTCTTCGGCTGGCTATGTGACAACATCAAAGACCCTAAATATGCAGCATCAATCGGCTCACTGCTGATGGCTGCAGGAATGCTTCTATTGCTTAATATGGATTCATCAATAGCGTTGTTATATACCTTTGCCCTCATATTCGGATTTGGTTACGCATCAACTTCCACTTTGATGCCTATCATGGTGTCTGATAGATTTGGCAGAAGTATTCTTGGATCAACATATGGATTACTTAC
>JAFGPZ010000162.1 GCA_016935935.1 Deltaproteobacteria bacterium | reverse complement strand
CCAGGAAAGAGGCGTCCTTGAATATGCGAAATCGGCAGCAAAGAGGAAGAATCATCGGCGGCCGACACATGGATGTTCGCATCTCCAGCCTTTGGCCCAATCGCAACTTGGTACAGGGTTACCTTGTGGTCCCCTTTAAAAATCTTATGAAACCTGGCAGCAGGCCCAGCAAGCGGCTCAAAGGCAAACACCTTTGCCGCCGGCACCCACCGCCGAACCGCCAGTGCAAACTGCCCGCGGTTGGCACCGATATCCACCACCGTAGCCAGATCCGTCCTTAACACTTGCCGGTGTTCGGCCCCTGCCAGCAACCGGTTTCGAAGCAGTATCCGTAAAAGCACCCAAGACTGACCGGCGTCAACTATTTTTTCTTTCGACGACGATTAAAATTCCCGGTTTACCCTTACTACCAAAGTTAGCATTATCTTGGAGCAGGTGAGACGGAGGGAGCCCGTAGGGCGACCGGAGTGTCACCTGCTGCCGGCCTTTTTTACTCTCCTGTTTTTTTATCCTATCCTATACATAGTGAGATCTGATTTCCTTTGCCTTTTCCTGATTATTACCGATCTCAGCCCTCGTGAAATCATAAATCCAAACCGGATAGGTATAATTACATTCCTGTATCAAAATACCTCCTTTAAAATCAGTGATCATGTATATATCCTCACTATCCACCCAGTTATCAAACCATGTGGTATTTTCTTGAGTAAATTCAACATCTATCGTTTCGAGACGACCCTTGTGGGGATTGTAAACCGTTACGTCCATATATTTATCTCCTTTTACTTCTTCTTATCTTGAGAATGTTCCAGACGGTAACTTGGCAAATTTAATTCCAAGATGATGCTATGATGTATCAGCCGATCAATGGCAGCGGCCGCCGTCATGGGGTCCTTGAAGATACGCTCCCATTTCGAGAAAGGGAGATTACTGGTGATCATCATACTGCCCCGCTCATAGCGTTCTGCCAGGAGGATAAAGAGGACTTCCATCTCCTCTCTGTTGTGTTGAACATAGCCGATGTCGTCGATAATCAGTGCATCGTACCTTGATAGCCTCTTGAGGAGACGGGGCAGCTTCAAGTCTCGCTTGGCGATGAGCAACTGCTGCACCAGCATGCTGCACGGGGTAAAGAGCACTCGTCGAGATTGCAGGATCAGTTCCTGGCCGATGGCACAGAGCAGGTGTGTTTTCCCACTTCCCGGATTTCCGAACGCCAGGATATTTTCTGATCGTCCCACAAAAGAACCTTCGATAAGAACTTTGACCTGTGCTGCCAGTTTGGATGGCAGACGTTTTATTTCAAAAGTGTCAAGGCTCTTTTCCAACGGCAGCTTAGATTCCCGGAGCATTCTTTCAATCCGCTTATGACTGCGGACCTCTCGTTCCCGTTCCATAACCTCCGCCAGGTAATACTCATAGGTTATACCCTCCTTTCGCGCCTTATCGGCCTGTTCTTCATAACATTCCCGTACTGTGGGCAGGTGCAGCTCTTTAAGACACCTTATAAGGGAGATCTTCAGTTCATCAGATAGCATGGCCGCACCTCCTTTCTAAGGCTCAGAAGGGCATCATATACTCCCAAATCAACCTTTTCGATGGAAACCTCAACGGGGGGCGGAATCTGATCTAAAGAGTCCATAATGCATGTCACCGATTCAATGGTGATGGGTTGCTCTTTATCAATCAGCTCTCTGAGAGCGTAATCCACCATGGTCTCGTTTCGTCTTGCCGCCAGATGTAAAATACTTACATATTCTTTTGCAGCCTTAGAAGGTCTCTTTTCCTTTAACCAGTCATACGCCATTCGGAAACGATGCGTGGGGAAAAGGGCGTCACGATAGCAGTAGTTATCAAAGGCTCCGGGTTTCCGGACTAGCCAGTCAATGATGTGCCGGTACTGAATGTGATGTCTCCCTTCACCACGCAACCTTGGAACAGTTTCTATCCGCTGCTGTCCATACCATATCTCCACGTTCTCCATATAAAGCCGAACTTCTATCGTCTGTTTAATCAGGCGGCTATGAACCGAATACACATTGTGATTGACCCTGATAGTGCTGCTTGGACCTACCCTAACTTTAAGCTTTTTACAGCTTTCAAGACGCTTGAGGGGTAGACGCCTCACTACCTCCCGTTCCTCTTTGAAACGATCCCGGCGCCCTGCATTAAGCTGACTGAAAAGCTTCCTTAAGAATCCGGCATATTCTTCACGACTGGAAAAATCTCGACTACCCCGCAGCATCGGGGATTGATCCAAGGCTTTCTTAAATCGATAGTGACGCTGTTCTATATCCCCGTTCTCATGAGGACTTTCCGGTTGAGTCTTATGACCCTGCAAATTATAATGATTGAGCAGTGCCTTATAACGCTGTGTCAACTCTTCCGGATTACCTGGCTTTTTTACTGCTGCTGAAAGACGATCCGTACGATGCATCTTCGGGACTCCTCCGAGTTCCCACAGGGCATTCTGTAGACCCTCGCTTAAGGATTCAAAACTCTCTGAATAACAGATTGTCCCTGTTTCCCAGTTTGAATAGGTGAGGACAAAATGATAGATAAGATGATCAAATGGCTGGCCTTGAATAGTCACTCCCAAAGAACTCATATGGGTAAAATCTGATTGGCATAACTCTCCAGGATGGTGTTCCTGGGGAAAAAATACCTCTTTTGGTGGTCCCTCCAATGCCCGCCATATCTTGACCCTGCGTTGTAGAGTACGTAACTGACCATCAGCAAATTGCCCAGGATAACGGCGCTGAAGGTCTTCAAATAATGTTTTAGCCTCCAAACCCGGATTGATTTCCAGTTTCTCTTTTGCTTCCTCCCATACCTCACTAAACGAATCTTCTCGGGTCCGCCATGTGTGTTCAACTTTAATATCACTGGGTAATTTCCCTAATCTGCGATATTTTCGAGCTGTCTTCTCGTCCATGTCCGCTTTCGAAGCTGCTGCAATGAGACTCTTTCCTTTTCCTAGCAATTCCATAAGTATCCTCACTTGTCTGTCTGTAACCACCCGAACCTCCTTTCTGTAAAGTTCGGGTAGTTTACAATTTATAACAAGATACCGGGAATTTTAATGGTCGCTAGACAGGAATTCTAATTATCGCTGATCACCAGTCAATAGAACTATAGATTTTCGCTTTAATGTGCTATAAAAAAATGAAAAGTTTTGAATAGGAGATAAGTGATGAAAACTTTCACTGCCTATGTGGAATGGGATCCAGAAACAAAGCTGTATGTCGGTGTAGTTCCGGGAATTTCAGGGGCACATACACAAGCAAAAAGCCTTGATGAACTTCAGCAAAACCTTAAGGAAGTTCTGGAACTGTGTCTGGAAGAGTATGTCGGGAAACTTGAAGATATTCCTCAATTTGTGGGTATCCAGCAAATTGAGGTGCCTCT
>JAFGPZ010000161.1 GCA_016935935.1 Deltaproteobacteria bacterium | reverse complement strand
GTGAGGGTTGACCGAACTTTCAACGGTATAGAAGAGGCCTGAAGAGATGAAAAATATCATCAATATTGTAATCAGAAGCTGTACAACCTTCAAGACATGCACTGTGATATTACCGAAGAAGAAATCCGGGTCCGCGGTATAACGCAAAAACCTGAAGATCCGAAAGACTCTGAAAACCCTTATCAGACGGATGAACCCCACATTGAGCGCGACGCCGAAGACCGGAAACACAAGAAGCGCCACCGTGGGCAGGATCGCTATGAGATCTATCACACTGTAAATGTCAACCAGCTGTCTCAGCCTGTCCGGCGATCCATAGAGCCTTGCCGCGTACTCTATTATGAAGAAAGCCACGATTATAACTTCCGTATTCCACAGGAGTCTGCGCGCCGCTTCGGATACATCGTATGTTTCAACGACAAGAATGGCACATATCACAAAGTTGAGGATTATTATGAATATATCGATCAGTTTTCCCAGCGGCGTCTTTGAGTCGACAAGGTAAAACTGAATGGTTTCCCGGAAGCTATTCATAGACAACTTTCCCGTCTTTTATTTTCAACATGTTATACCGTTATACACACATTTTAACTTTTTTCAAAAAAAATTCTGGGTGGCATGGACAAACTTGTTTGTCCGTGCGAATAAACTCAACAACTAAAAAGGGTGTCATGGACAAACGAGAGACAAAGGGGGTGCCATGGACAAACTCTGTTTGTCCGTGCTCCTGCCCATAAAATCAAACCTTTACAATTCATTTGGTTATTGATATATTTCACGCTAAATAGCACTTAACTACAAATTTTTACAGGAGCTCAAATGAAATATCGTGCCTTAATCGAGCAAGATGAAGACGGCATGTTTGTTATGAAAAATAAGATTGCAGGACTTTTTTTGGTATTTCTTTTCTTTACCGCCTGTTTTCATACGCCGCCGCAAGTGGCAGCGCTCTCCAAGGCCGACAGGGCGGTATCAAAAAAGCTTGATGCATATATGACGGCCCTTGCCGATGCCGGGAGGTTTGACGGGGCCGTGCTGGTGGCCAGGGATGATACGGTTCTCCTCTCTAAGGGATATGGAACGGCAAATTACGAATTCTCCGTCCCGGTGACACCGAAGACCGTATTCCCCATCGGTTCAAATACCAAGCAGTTTACCGCCGCCGCTATCTTGAAGCTTAAGGAGCAGGGAAGGCTGAATCTTACTGATCCGGTCACACGATACATCCCCGGTGCCCCGCATTGGAAAGATATCCGCGTTTACCACCTGCTGAACCATACATCGGGCATTCCTTCCGAGGGTGCATACGTTACCACCGATCCTGTCGATATCGCCCTTCCTGAACTGGTGAAACGTATTACCGTGCTTCCTCTGAGCTTTGATCCGGGAAAGGGAGAGACCTATTCCAATAACGGCTACATCACCTTGAGCTATATCATCGAACAGGCATCCGGCCTGCCGTATGAAGAATACCTCCGGAAGAACATCTTCCTTCCGCTCGGGATGACCGCCACCGGGCAGGACAACCGCCGCGACGTTTTTGCCGGACGCGCGTCCGGATATACCACGATGGCTGGAAATCACATCCACTATGAACCTCAGAACACACATAACCGGTATGGCGCGGGGGCGCTCCACTCCACAACCGGGGATATCTTCCGATGGATGCGGGCATTCCACACCCCGGGCACGATCCTCACTCCACAGTCGTCCGATGCAATGGTTCAAAACGGATACGGAGTTGTAAAAGCAAAAGTGAATGGCCGCACCGTTATCGGCCATGGCGGGCGGGCCGTCGGCTTCATTTCGTACACCCTCTATTATCCCGATGAGGGCGTGACCATCATATTCCTGTCAAACCATGACAGAACCCCGATGGTAACCCTTCCGAAACACCTTGCGGCCATCGTCTTTAACGAGCCCTATGACCTGCCGAAAAAGATCGAACGCAAAGCCGTATCATCGGCCCCGGAGGTACTCGGTGAATATGCCGGTGTCTATGCCGCCGAGTGGGAAAAGAGCTGGACCTTCACGGTATTTCCTCAGGGAAGCCGCCTCTTTTACACCTCTACTTTCCCCCGTGAGACGGTGGAGCTCTTCTTTGAGAGCAAGGACACCTTCTTCGTGACGCCAGAGTCAGCGGATTCCTTCATTTTCACCCGCGACAACGATGGGAAGGTCGACGGGCTGAAGATGTATACGCTGGAAGGCATGTATGACAAGGCCGTCAGAATGCCATAAAAAAATGGCCTGCTCATGGAATATTTAATGTTTGGCAGGCCGGATCTCACTTACGGCACTTTTTACTTTCATATTACTGTACAGAAATCCTGTATCTATTAGCTTGTAAATGAATAGGAACAGCTTTACATACACAGTAATCAAGTAACTCATTTGGTCTGTGTTATAAAGGAAATAGGGGGATTTTACTCCTTGACATCCCAACCTTTTTTGTTAACTATACAAAAGCTTTAGCGAAACAGAAGAAGGTAACATGGCTTAAACAACAAACGATCTTTTCTTCCCAGGCACAAGAAGGGTCTTGAAAATGATCGGCAATATCAGAGTATATATTCCATCCTAAAATTGTATGGTATAAACATACAATTGTATGGTATAAGCGTACATTATGAATATTCTATCTGAGTTACTTTCCTCGAAAATAAGGGCTGAAATCTTCCGGTTGCTATTTGGCACTCACACTGATTCACTGCACATGCGTGAAATAGAAAGGCGTTCGGGGTTCTCAACAGGAACCGTTCAAAGCGAGCTAAAAAAGCTATATCGCCTCGATCTCATTAAAAAAAACAGAGATGGGAACCGCCTTTATTATCAAGCCAACAGAGAACATCCGCTCTATCCTGAAATACGAAGCATTGTTTTGAAAACTATTGGGCTTGTGGACAGAATGCGAAAAGCCCTCCAACAGTCTTCCGGGATTGAAGTAGCTTTTGTGTTCGGGTCAATTGCCCGCCACGACGAAAAAACACAAAGCGATGTGGATCTTATAGTAATCGGAAATCTCGGGCTGAGAAAGCTTGTATCACTTCTTTCTGGTTTGTCCGAGGAAATAGGAAGGGAGATCAATCCCCATGTCTTTACGCCAAGAGAGTTTGTCAGCCGCAAAGCAAAGGGTGAACATTTTATAAGCCGAGTACTCCAAGAACAAAAAATTTTTATCATAGGTAATGAAAATGACCTTGCAGCGATGGGTTGAACATGAGTGGTTACGCCCGCATAAGACCAGCAAAGAAGAAATAGCAAATCTCCTCCAGATTGTGAAACGTGATCTGGAAGATGCCGAGGGAGATATCTCACCGGACTGGAAATTCGGTATTGCGTATAATGCTGCCTTAAAGCTCTGTACTGTACTCCTGTATGCAGAAGGATTCAGACCGGAAAGGACGCTCCAGCATTATAGAACAATTCAGGCACTACCCTTGATCCTCGGGAAAGAAAGAAAAGAGGATGCCGCATACCTTGATGCATGCAGAAACAAAAGAAACATCGTAGAATATGATTATGTTGGCGGTGTTACGATAAACGATGCAAATGATCTGAGAAAGTTTGCCGAAGAATTTAAGGATGATGTTGTGAAGTGGTTAAATGAACATCACCCTGATTTGCTATAAATTTTATCCACTCAATTCTCCCTCTTATTTCTGACTCGATGAAGATTCGGGATATTCCTTGACAATCCACCCTTTTTCGCTAATTATACAAAAGCCTTAACGAAACAGAAGAAGGTAACATGCCCTAAACAACAAACGATCTTTTCTTTCTAACATAAGAAAGGTCCTGAAGATGGCAGATAATCAGACAAAACCCCGTTTTCTTTAAATAGGAGCGGGGTTTTTGTTGTTCAATGTTTATTGTCAAAAGCGTATTATTAGCGTGAAAGGAACCTATGCAATCTCTATCAGAAACCGTAAATCATATTCGAGAAGCAGTAAAAATTGCAGGAGCGACTCCGAATAATCCCGAAGGAAAATTGAGAGAATTGATCTCTCCTATTTGGGAGAAATTCCTTAAAGAAAAAAGGGTTGGATTAAGCCTACAAATTAGAGATGAATTGACACTTGCAAATGGGCGGGCAGATACAGTTTTTAACAAGCTGATATTAGAATATAAGAAGCCAAACACCATTAAACCTAACAATGAAAAAAACAGAAAGCTGATTTCACAGGTCGAGGGTTACATATTATAGATCTTGCCAAAAAAGAACGGTTTAGTAAGCAGCGCCTCTTGGGAGTTGCTTTCGATGGTAATTATTTCCTTTTTTTACGCTATACAAAGCGCTGGATACAGGACGAGCCATTACCACTTACCGAGAAAAGCTTAGGACTCTTTCTAAAAAACCTAGAAAAACTCACATCTAAAGCAGCACTAATCTCCGAAAACTTGATTAGGGATTTTGCGGTAGGAAAAGAATCAAGAAATAAGGTAGCAGTTGATTGCATTAAGGCATTTTATAATGAATTAAATAAACATGGAGACTTGACTGGCACAAAAGAACATGTGTTTTTTGAGCAATGGAAAATACAATTTGCAGAAGTACATGGTTCTTTAGAACAGAAAAAAATTGATCATAATACACTTTTTACATCTTACGGATTTAGCAAAAAGGAACAAAAAGATTTTAATAGATTAGCATTTTTCTTT
>JAFGPZ010000160.1 GCA_016935935.1 Deltaproteobacteria bacterium | reverse complement strand
GGAATCCAGTGTTTTTAAGCAGTTCTGGATACCGGCTTTCGCCGGTATGAGGTCTTGGGGGACTTTTTACGAGCCCGCCTTATTTGATGGCGTCGTAAAAAGTCGATTTGTTTCTCTTTCGTCATTCCGGGCTTGACCCGGAATCCAGTCTTTTCAGCTACTTATGGATTCCTGCTTTCGCAGGAATGACGCTATTTTTTGCTTCTTACGAAGCCTTCTTGTTTTATACCCCTGCAAACTTTGACGAGGAATTTTCAGCCATCTTGATGCCAAGGTCGAGGGCTTCTCTATTAAGCTGGAGAAAGGCAGGGGGAATCCTCTTTTCCAGAACCTTCATGATGGACTTCGGCTTTACTATCTTTAAAAAGGTAATCAAGGCGCCGAGCATGCATATATTAAAGACAATGGGCTTTCCGATCTTCTCCATAACCTCTTTGTACATATTAAGTTCTGTCTGCCTTGCGTCAACCTTTTCATTCCGCTTGACATAATGGCTGTCAGTGAGAAGAAAACCACCCGGCCGGATCAGTCCGGAATATTTGTCATAGGCCTCCTGAGTTAGGCAGACTACAACGTTTGGACTGATAACCTTGGGAAACAGTATATCTGTATCGGAAATTATAATATCTGAACGACTTGCCCCACCTCGGGCCTCGGGACCGTATGATTGAGATTGTACGGCATTTAATCCTTCGTGAAGAAGAGCCGCTTCGGCCAGTATTATAGCCGCTGTTATGACACCCTGTCCACCTGAACCGGAAAGGGTGATTCTACATCTTTCCATAATCTACCTTCCTTCAGTTGCCCTTTTGATGACTTTATCATATTCGGCACAGTACTCCGGCCGTTCTTCCTGGATAAAGATGCCTCTTTCTATAAGAGCGGAGTTTTCCTCTTTTTCCTTGCTGCCAATGGGAGTCGTGTTGGTCTTGTATTGATTCAGCATATCGACAGCGCTGGGAATCTTGTTTCTTCGGCCAAACTGTGTCGGACACTGAGATAAAACTTCCACCACGGAAAACCCCTTATGGGTAATGGCCTTCTCCAGAATCTTAACCATTGGATTGACGTGATAGGTTGTTGTTCTGGCAACGAAGGAGGCCCCCGCGCCTGTTGCAAGCCTGACCAGATCAAAGGAAGGGTCTATATTACCAAAGGGTGCCGTAGTGGCAAATTGTTCATACCCCGTCAGTGGAGAGTATTGACCGCCTGTCATCCCATAGATGTTGTTATTCATAATGATGGCGGTAACATCAATATTGCGTCTCGCTGCGTGGATAAGATGATTGCCTCCAATGGCGGAAGCGTCGCCGTCTCCCATGGGAACCAGCACAGTAAGTTCGGGTCTGCTCAACTTTATACCGGTGGCAAAGGCAAGGGCCCTGCCATGGAGAGTATGCAGCGTATGGAAATCAAGATAGCCGCATATACGAGAAGAGCACCCTATTCCTGACACTGCAACAATATCATTTTTCGCTAATCCAAGATTCTCTACGGCGCGAATAATGGCAGTCATAACTGTCCCGTGGCCACAACCCGGACACCATATGTGAGGAAAGAATCTCTTTCTTATATAATCTTTTACGGCCATAGCTTAAACCCCCTTTCCCTGAATAATTCGTATGATATTCAATACATCCGGGGGTGTGATAAAGCTTCCATCTATCCTGTTTGCAAGGAAAACATCCTCGGGATTGCGAACCGCCTTCTTTACCTCACCAAGAATCTGACCCATATTCATTTCAACGACTATGACGTAATTCGCTTTATCACATTTTTCCCGCACAATATCTGCCGGAAAGGGCCAGAGTGTCTGTAATTCCAGCAATCCCAACTTCTCACCACGTGCTCTTCTGTTCTCAACGACGTGGTGGGCCGTTCTGGCAGAGGATCCATAGGAAATCAAGAGACATTCGGCATCGTCGACATAAAATTCCTTTACCCTTGTCATTTTGCCGGCGTTACTTTCGATCTTGTCAACGAGATGGTGCATTAAACCATAGACGACGTCCGGTCTATTTGAAGGAAACCCCCACATATCATGGGCAAGTCCAGTGACATTGTGACGGTGGACTCCGCCGAAATCGGACATCGGCAGACGACCATCCTCTCTGGGCAGGTAGGGATGATAGTCGGTGCCTTCGGGTACCGATGTTCTCAGTCTCTCGACTACCTCGATCTTCCCTGCCTCAGGCTCAGATAACCTTTCTCTTGTATGTCCAACGACTTCGTCTAACAACAGAATAACAGGGGTTCTGAAGGTTTCTGCCAGGTTAAACGCATCAACGGTGATGGAAAAAACATCCTGACAGTTGGATGCAGTTAACGCAATTATAGAGTGATCCCCATGGCTTCCCCAACGCGCCTGCATAACATCTCCCTGGCTGACATTAGTGGGAAGACCCGTTGAGGGACCCCCTCTCTGCACGTCTACGATAACGCACGGTGTTTCAGCCATGACTGCAAACCCGAGCGCCTCCTGCTTCAGAGAAAAACCAGGCCCAGAGGTCGCCGTCATAACCTTCTTC
>JAFGPZ010000159.1 GCA_016935935.1 Deltaproteobacteria bacterium | reverse complement strand
GGTAATTCCATGTATCCCGTTCTGAGGGATAATGATTTTGTTGTTGTGAAAAAGACGAAGCCTGAGTTCCTACGTAAGGGGAATATTCTCGTGTATCGTGGAAAAAACGGACAACATATCGTCCACAGGCTTGTTAAAAAGGAAAGAGAGACTGTTTTCTATCTTAAAGGTGATGGCTACAACCTGTCGCCGGAGTCGACAACCAGAGATTCAATTGTCGGCAAAGCCATCGGTTTCGTTCGAAACAACCGCTATGAACCTCTGAACAGAGGGATGGAATTGAGTTCGTGGTTTGTTTCAGCCATTAAAGAATATGCGAAGCATTTATTGCGGCGTACCTTTGGAATCAGCATAATTGAGGGAGGAAAATTGTCATGAAGAGGCGGACTTTTTTTAAGACAGGTCTTCTGGCGATATTGGCTGTGTATGGTTTTCCTGAAAAGGTATTATGTTTTTCTGGAAATACCGTCTCGGGAGGTGGTCGTGCTGGTATGGGTTACTATCCCTTTACCGGTGTGTATTCAGTCGCTCTCGCTGGCGATCAATTGTCGATGCCGGATGCGTTCCCCCAATCGCTTTTTCAAAAAAGCTTTATCCTTCTTGTTCCTGAACGCAATTCCTCAGTTTTGCTCATTCCCGAGGCCAGCGATGAGTGGAAAATGCTGGAAATAATGTTCGATGGAGGTAAGAGGGACGGCCTGCTTTATCTGCGTCAATGTGCAGAAATCACTGGGGACGGCAGGCTGTGCTTATCTGAGAGAGTGAGAAAGTTTGCAGGAATAAGGACGTCGACCGTAGCCGTCATCGGTCATGGCAACGTGATTGAAATCACTGATGCGAAATCACTGTATTCAAAAAAGACGTAACAGAGTATGCGCAGATAAGTCCGCCTGATAGACCTCGAAAATCACAAAATGATATTTTTCCCCCTATCAATTACTTATCACCGATTAAATGAACAGATCATTCCTCAGAAAATTACCGACAGACACTGATATGACGAGGACTGAAAGAGAGTATAGGCTCTGCCGGTTGATAGCGAGACAGACTCTGAACAAGAGCGACGCTGCATGGTTGACAAAATATATCACAGAGGGCATGGATTGGTCATCTGTCGCACGGACAACTTTCAGCGAAGGTCTCTCCTCATTATTGTATTACCATTGCCGCAATCTGAATCTTTTATCGCATCTTCCTGCGGAGATAAGGAAGCAATTCGGCAGAATATATGCCGAGACCTCCATCATCAACCGACACCTTCTCAAGACAATGGATGAGCTAGCCGGTGCACTTAAAAAAAAGAATCTCAATGTGATTGTTTTCAAAGGAGCCTCTCTTCTCAACTCAGTATATCATGATCCTGCCCTTCGTCCGATGGAGGATATCGATCTGATGGTGCACCAGGAGAACATGAAGGGGTTAAAAAGTGTTCTGGAGACGATGGGGTTCGTTCAAAGTAAGCTTTATGCCGATTCTTATAGCAAAGGCATCATATCTTTCGATCTTCATGAGGATTATCTTTCATCCCATCGTATTGCCAGCCGACGGGATATTGTGGATATTAAAACCGCCGATGTGTGGCGCATGGCAACTCCCGCATGTGGAGGCGCTTTTTTCAGCAGCCTTTCTCTGGACGACACTCTGATTGCTCTGTCGTTTCATCTGCTGAAGCATCAGTATAAAGGACTTATCGGGTTTGTCGACATTGCAGAGATTATCAAAAAACATCAATCGGCATTGAGTTGGTCGGAGCTGGTTGAACATTCAAGGATGGTTCGAGCCGAAAGGATATTACTTTACGCCTTTCTGCTAATGAAGCGCCTGGTTGGATTTAATGTGCCTGATCATGTCTTGATCGACCTCGGAAAGGACAGGCTTTCTTTTGTAGAAAAAACGCTCCTGCGTCTTCGTCTAACGCATGCAGAGCCCGGTACGCTAATGTATATTTTATGGATTTTTCAGATCCCCGGAGTGGGCAAGAAGATTCGCTTTGTGAAAGAAAACATCTTTCCCAGGCGGGAGGTCATGAACCAGATATTGCCAGCTTCTTCCCCTCGCGTCCCTGTCTTTTTAAGGCGAGCTATCGCTGCCTTTTTACAAGTGTCTTCCGACGGTGCTTCGGCGTTCAGGACCGCTGTAAAAGTCGGACTTCCGCCGCTTTGATGGCGAGGCAGTTATCAAGTCCCCGTTGTGCAAGCCGTTCTCCGGAAGGACAGGGGACTCTTTTCCTCAAGGGTGCTGTATTAACCGTCGACCGATGGAACTTCAGCGTAATAGACGATGATTCCCCGCTGGATACCGGTCCCGGAGCGTCGTGGTGATAATCGGTCAGGGAATCTGAGAAAGCAAGGAATACGACGATGTGCCGTGACGAAATGCCGATCCTAATCGTTCTTTTCTGATTTTCTCGCTTCTTTCTGCTGTTTTACCAGCGCCTTCAGTTCTTTTTTCCGTATCTTGGCCGCTTCTTTCACACGCTCTGTTTCCATAAAGAGAAATGGGGAATGTGAAAATGGGGTCGGACCTCGGTACGTATATACAATTATTAAAAATAGTACTAATAACACCCTTGTTTAGAGCATATATCGCTCTTTGTAGGGGCAAAAGTGCAATATGCAATTGGCACAATTTTATATAAAATTTGAGATTGTCGTCAATAGAGAGAGTGCCATAGATAGGCCACATGAACAAACAACCGGCATACGTCCACGAGATATCTCCGTTATAAGGGAACCTGCTTTTAGCCTTATGTTGTTATCTCCTTCTGCCTGAATATTCTATAATAGAGAATATGATAGTTATGAGGAATGCCTGGCCAACAAGGAGTATGCCGTCAATCATTCGTGCATTCCTGAGGGCAATGCTGCTAAGCCCCAGGGTAGCGGAAAGGAGAAATATGGTTAATACTGCTTTTCGTTTATCCCCTAAAAGATGAAAGAGCCTGTGGTGCAGGTGATCTGTGCCTACATAATCGATCCATTCCTTTACTGTCCGCACTTTTCCGCTCAGGACCCTTTCAACCGTAATATAGATCATGTCAAAGATAAGCACCCAGAAGATCAGGACCGGGTTTGCAAAGGAGACAATCCTGCTCTCGCTCCAGTAGCCCATCACAGCCAGCCCTGCCAACATGAAGCCCAAAAAGGTAGATCCGGCATCTCCCAGAAAAATCAGGGCAGGCTTGGCAGGCCTGAAATTGAAAGGCAAAAAACCCAGGCAGCTTCCAACGATCGCAATAGCAATCCACCCCATAAAGGGCTGGTCGGTCTGGAATGCGACTATGCCGATAAAGGCGGCCATAATGGCGCTCAATCCGGAAGCAAGCCCGTCCATCCCATCGATGAAATTCATAGCATTGGTAATCCCCACCATCCAGATAAGGGTAAAGAGCAGATTCATCCAAAATCCCCAGGTGGTACGGGGAGGGAAAAGATCTAAAATAATTCCATGATAGACCAAGAATACCACGACAAGAACCTGGACGAGGAGTTTCGCGAGCGCCGGTATCCCCCTCACATCATCCAGCAGGCCCAGCAGCGCCATGATCATTCCGCCGGTTAGGAGTATGAGCATCTCCCTTTCCAACAGCATGTTGGCCGCAAGGGAGAGGGAAAAGGCGATCAGTATTGCAATCCCGCCGAGCAAGGGGGTTGCGCTTGTATGGATTTTCCTTTGATCAGGGTCATCGATGATATCGGTCTTGAGGGCAACTACCCTCATCAAAGGCGTCAACAGGTAGGAGAGCGAAAAGGAAAAAAGGAAGATATAGAGCCACCGAAACCCCATATAGGTGAAGTAGAACCGAACAAAGGGCAGAACGAGTGCAACGAAGACAGCGAGTGCTACAAAGTAGAAGATCTTCAACGGCAATGAATCTTTTAGGGCTAACAACCAGGCCTCCTTTTTTAAAAAATGCGTCTCATGGTATCAATGATGAAGGAGACTTCTTCCTGTTTGAGGAGTGGATAGAGCGGAATACTGACCGCCTTTTCCCATGCCTGGTCCGTGTGCGGGAATCCGGGCAATTGCAAGTACCTATGTATCGGCCTAAATACAGGTCTCCTGCAATGGATAGTTCGTTTCATCATCTCCTCTGTAAACCAAACTGGATTTTCCACCTTTACAACATACCGGTAATAGACATGATCCCTTTGCTCCGGAACAATCGGGATTCCAAGTTCCAAACCGGTCAATTCCCGGTCATAGATCTCGGCAATCTCTTTTCTTCGATCGATAAAGGAGGGAAGTTTTTTTAACCGGCTTTCGCACAATGCGGCCATGATATCGGTCATCTTATAATTGTATCTCACCGCATATGTTTCCTTTTCGTCATAATCACGCAGATCTTTAATGGCATCAATGAACTTCTGGTTGCTGGAGACGACCATTCCACCCTCACCCGCCCCGAGCATCTTGGTGGCATAGAAGGAAAAAACCGACAGCGCCCCGAACGATCCGGT
>JAFGPZ010000158.1 GCA_016935935.1 Deltaproteobacteria bacterium | reverse complement strand
TTATTGCCTGATGACGAACTAATTATAGCTCGATTCGACGCTGAATATACACAGATGATCAGCAGCCGGTTCGGTGACGCAGAAGCCGGGAGGTACAAGGCGATGAGACCGTTGAGAGAATTTGTCAGAAAAAACTACTATCCCGTTCAGGCATTCGGCATGCATATTTTGTTTGAGCTGATGCGTCCTTCGGCAGGTGAGGAGTTGAAATAATTGTGTCAAGACTGCATCTGCTGATGCTGAACTTTGAATTCCCGCCGATTGGCGGAGGAGGAGGCAATGCACATTATTCCATTTTGAAGGAATACGCGAATAATGACCATCTGAAGATTGATGTTCTGACTTCCGCTCCGCGGCCAGGCTTTTTCGAGGAGGCTTTTTCCGAAAATATTACACTATACAAGGTTGGTGTGCATAAAAAGTCTCTGTATTATTGGCGTAAAATCGAAGTGATCGAATGGTTAGTCAAGGCGGGATTTCACTACCGAAGGATGATTTGCCACACCGATTACGACTTGGTGCACGCCTTTTTTGGTTTCCCGACTGGCTGGCTCTGTTTCAAAACGAGCGGACAGGTGCCGTATGTTATCTCACTGCGAGGTTCAGATGTCCCGGGTCAGAACAGGCGGCTGGCCGCTGATTATAAACTGCTTAGCCCCCTTTTTAAGGCTATTTGGAGCAAGGCTTCGGCGTTGATAGCGAGCAGTGAAGGTCTCCGATCGAGAGCGTTGCGTTTTTTGCCATCCGTAGCGATTGATGTGATTCCAAATGGTGTCGATGTGGAGTGTTTTTACCCACCGAAAAACATCCGGAGGTCAGATGTATTGCGTCTCATCACCGTTGGCCGGTTAAGTGTTACAAAACGGCTGGAAATGTTAATTCATGCGGTAGATCTTTTGATACAGCAGGATTACAGAATACGATTTTTCATTGTTGGTGGGGGTGCCGAGGAGAAATCGCTCAGGCGGGTGATAACAGAGTATAATCTGACTGCTCATGTAACACTGATGGGCTGGGTGGACCCCGAAAAGGTGCCCTCTCTTTATCGTGACAGTGACCTCTATGTCAGTGCGACCATGCAAGAAGGTATGAGCAACGCCGTGCTTGAGGCGATGGCCTCGGGGTTGCCCCTTATCACAACGCGCTGTGAGGGGGTGGAGGAGCTTATAGGGGCAAATGGGGTTGTTGTCGAGCCGGATGGTGCTGAGCCGATAGCCATGGCAATGAAGGAACTGGCTGATGATCCTGAAAGATGCGAGCGGATGTCCCTTGAATCGAGAAAGAAAGCCGAGCAGTTTACCTGGAAACATGTTGCGGATGCTTACCTGCTCTGCTACCGGAATATCCTGGATATTGTTCACAAGAGCGAAACATGAATTGGAGAAAACCGTTTATATATGCCTTGCTCTATTTGAGCGGCAGTAAGGTTCCTGAACATCTTAAACAAATCAGTGAATATGAGTATGCCGGGCGCGAAGAACTCGAGAAAATGCAGCGAGATAAGCTTAGGACACTCCTGATTCATGCCTATCAGAATGTCCCGTATTACCGCAAAATTCTGCATGAATGTGGTGTGGTGAGCAAGGGGAAGGGGGATGTCGTTCTTGAAAATTTCTCCAGGATTCCCCTCCTGACAAAGGAAATTATCAGGACACAGAGTAACAACTTGTATTCGTGTGACTATAAGGATAGAAAATCTTATGAAAATACCTCCGGCGGAAGTACCGGTGAGGCGGTCAGATTTTTACAGGACAAAGAGTACGACGATTGGAACATAGCGACAAAATTATATTTCAATATGGCTTTAGGAAAAGAACCGGGCCAGCCTGAGATTAAGTTATGGGGTTCCCGGAGGGATATTCTTGCCGGTAACTTGGCGCTCAGAAACAGGCTGATCAATCTGCTCTACAATAGAAAATTTTTCAATTCATATCGACTCGGCAAGCGGGAGATTGACGAGCTTATCGATTTGAACAATAGGTTCAAACCGGTTGCTTACTGGGCCTATATGGAATCCGCACTGGAACTGGCACGTTACCTGGTGCGTCACGATTTATTCTTTCATCCGCCAAAAATCGTTGTTTCCACGATCGGTCCGCTGACTGACGAGGTCAGGGATACGATAGAATCTCATATGCACTGTAAGTTGTATAATCAATACGGTTCCAGAGAGGTTGGCGCAATATCCTCTCAGTGTGCGAAACAAGGGCCGATGCATACTTTCCCTTGGTGGAACTACATTGAGATACTGGATGAAGAGGGGGCGGCGGTTCAAAACCGGGAAGGTCGAGTTGTTGTCACAACATTACACAATTATTCCATGCCCCTGATACGATACGAAATCGGTGATGTGGCCGTAGCTGGAGGTTGGGGCTGTGACTGTGGAAGAAACAGTATGCTTTTAGAAAAGGTTGTTGGCAGGACACTCGGCTATTTTAAGAGATCTGATGGCTCTATGGCACATTCGCATTTTCTAGTACAGACACTGTTCTTCAAAGATTGGATCAAAAGATTCCAGATCATTCAGGATGAGATCGACCATGTTATTATGAAAGTGCAATTGAATAAAAATGCAAAGGCCGCAGAATCGGACGTCGAGGATATTATCAGGAAGACAAAAATTATGATGGGGAAAAGCTGTAATGTAGATTTTGAATATGTCGAAGATATAAGAAGTACAGCAAGCGGCAAACATGAATACACGATTTGCAAAGTCGAATGATGTTTTGCGTGCGATATTTCAGGGACAGGCTGAAACTCAGATAACGAATAGAGGAACCAAAGAGATATGGCGGACAAGGGCAAAAGAACTTTACATTTGTTTCTCCGTGTAACCGTCACATCCTTGCTCCTGATATGGGTCTTCTTCCGTATCGATTGTCGGCATTTTATCGAGGTTTTGAGGTCGGCACGGTGGCTTCTTATTATCGCCGTGTGGGCATCAATTGCCTTGATGTACTGGATCAATTCCTTTAAGATGCGTCTGATTTTGAGGGCACAGAATTGCCGGCTGAATACCGGAACGCTGTTCGGAATCAGTGCTGTAACATCTCTCTACAGCCTGGTGGTGCCCGGAGTGTTGAGCATGGCAGTGAAATGGTATTTCTTGAAAAAGGGAACCGGCAGTGGAATGCGAGTTTTCAGTAGCATGGTATATAACCAGGCATCGAATGTGGCTATCATGGCGATGTTCGGACTCGGTGTGCTGATTGTAACTAATCCGGCTCAAATCATATGGTCACATGAAAGGAGTCAGAGTCTGACGGTTGCATGTTCGATAATACTGATGGTGGTGTTCCAATTTTGGCTGTTATTGTTGAATAAAAAAACGGGTAGCGGCATCGTCAGAGCCATCAGCGTATTATTGGGACCCTTACCTGGTAACATTCGGGGGAAAGCACAGGAAGCAATGCAACACATGGCCCTGTTCGAATCTTTAGGATGGTTGTTTCATCTGATGATATCCCTGATAACGCTGTTGGGCACTGCACTGATCGGTGTGCTAATGTACTTCTTCGCCGCCAGAGCGGCTCTGATAACGGTTCCTCTTTCAACACTGGCGTGGTTATGGGCAGTTATATATATTCTTCAGCGCGTGCCTGTGTCGATTGCCAATCTGGGAGTCAGAGAGGTGATTTTGTTGAGTGTCCTGCCTAGATATGGGGAGGAATTTTCATCTGTAGTTTTGATGTCTCTGATATTATTTTCAGCGCTGGTATTTATATCCGTCCTTGGTCTTCTGTTTCAGTTGATCGGTTTTGGAACGGGAGTACGTCCTGATGAGGCGGGGCAAAGTGGATCTCACTGCGAAAGCCGTAGCCATGTATGATAGATTGAGATAAACTGGCCCCTTTCTATAATGGTACAGAAAAGCAATGTCATTTTCAACTGAACCGCATTCGCAGCAATCCCGCGATATCTCTCACAACAGTACTGAAAATATGAACAGAAGTAGGCTCCTTTTCGCGCCAGGTTACTGGGAGTTCAGCGATACGGCAGTTCTGACGGGCAGCCAGGAGCAGGAGCTCGGTATCGAAAAACCACTCCTGGTCTTTGATCCGGGGGATAAGTTGTTGCGCAGCCTGTGCCCTTAAGGCCTTGAATCCGCACTGGGCGTCATGGAATGGGACGTGAAACATCCCCCTGATCAGTAAATTATAGCAGCGAGATAGCATCTCCCGTTTGAACGAGCGCTTGATGCTGGCATACGGATGCAGGCGCGAACCGATTGCGATATCGGCTCCTTCCTCGATAGCGGCGATCAATTGGGGAAAGCACATGATGTCGGTCGCTAGGTCGATGTCCATGTAAGCCACAATGCAGGCGCTGCTCTGCAACCAGGCCGTGCGCAATGCCCTTCCACGGCCCTTTTCGTCGAGATGAAGAGCAGATACCTCGGGATAGCGGTCGGAAAGTGATTGGGCAATTTCATATGTGTGATCGGTGGATGCATTATCCGCGATGGTAATTGTCCACGTCCTGCCCGGATGGACGGATAGGAAGTCCCGGAGTGTAGCAACATTATCCAATAAAATATTTTCCTCGTTATAAACGGGGAGCACTATTTCGACCGTTTTCATGGGAAAGGCGAATCTGTCCTTGAGAAATGTATACGTCACGTCCCGAATATTCCGTTGCTGCGAGCTTCATTAATAAAAAGTGCTTACCTTTATTTCTCATAACTAAAGTTTAGAGTTTCAGTCATAAAAAGTTCTTTGAGAAAAAAGCAATGGACCACAGGAATACAAAGAATAAGCTTGATATTCCAGCTATTATAAGTGGCTGCAAAAATGTTATTGCCAAAGCCAGATTCCTGAAAGGGGAACATGTAAGAGCCGTTTGGGTCTATCTCGAAGACAGCCCCTTTATGAAAGAACATTTAATCCTTGCAACAAATATTACTTTGACTCCATTGGAAATCAGAATTCCATACTTTTCACCCCTGACCGCGAAGTATATAACGTCTGGACAGGCCTGTCTTCAAAGAAAGTGATGTTG
>JAFGPZ010000157.1 GCA_016935935.1 Deltaproteobacteria bacterium | reverse complement strand
CTTAACGATGAAATGGCAGGCCGTGAAGAAAATTATGGCAACATACAATAATGAGGGTTTTCAAATACTCTTCATATCACAGGTTTTCCTTATCTTGTGACAGTATTCTCCTACATGTAATTTTTTGAGATCGAGAGATAGTGTCTTTGTGTGATTCATATTCACATTTGAAACTTTATCGCAATGGCAACCGCTATTAATCAAAAAAGGCAGGCACATGTCGTCCCTGCCTTTCCGACTAACTGTTTTTCTACCTATTTCTTCCTACGCTTTTCTCCTTAACCTTGCAAGACCTATTAGACTAAAACCTAAAAGGATCATGGTAGTGGGTTCGGGGACAGATGATGAACTAAAGTTTGTTACATACACCGTTGGATCAGTTCCTTCTTCCCAATCCAGTAAACTGAACATAATTTGTGCATTATCACCGCGCGCTTCTTGCGGTACCAAAAACGATGCCGATACCCACTGGTCTGGGTCACCATCAAAGTTTACCGCCCACCCAAAGGATTCCCACGTTTCTCCGTTATAGAAAAGGACATCGAGATTGAGTTCTGCGGGATCGACACCTTCTTCCCATTGATAATCAAACGAGAACGTATCATCGAGTGGGGAATTTATGATGAAATGCAGCGAGCTTGGCGAAACAGGATGTACGTCGGTGGGCTGGTCTACTAATCCAGCACGGAGTTCTGCGTAGTCCATGATAAACCCGTCAACTGTCCCAGGATCCCCAATCGTATATGGTGCAATAGAAAAAGTCGTTTCCCCGTCGATAAACGGTTCAACCGGCAGGTTAAACGTAAGCAACCTGGTGAGGTCATCAGCACCGTCTATTCCGTCAATCGCATCAAATTTATAACCATCAACAAAAACATCTGCATACCAATCAGATTCGTTTACAATCCCTGCGACATAAACGTCAAGTTGTACCCAAATGATTGATTCCACTGGGAGTGTATAGGTATGGGTCCAGGATATATTTGCCGATGTCCACCAACAATCGGTGTCAGTCGTCGATTGTTCAGATGCATCTCGGTTGTCTGTATAATAGGCACCATACTCAAGGTAATGATAACCATCTCCGATTGGAACACCGACGCCGAAGCCATCTTTATCGCCATGCAAGTCCAGTGTATACGCGCCGGCAGTTCCGGTAAAAAAGATTACCAAAAGCATTGAACATAAGAAAAACAAAATCTTTTTCATGTCTCCTCCCTTCTTTTCCGGTTATGTCCGTGAATTCGTGGATCGTTGTTTCAAGGTTTGATCCTTCCTGTTTCTGACAGACAGACATAAACCTCACTCATAATTAAAAATTCATTTTTAAAATGGCCTAGTTTTAGGGGTGAAGGTCATAATATTTACACCTAATATTTGGAACAGTTTTCAGGGGGCAGGTCATAATAGATACATACCCACTAAAAGAAATGCCCGTCCTTCACTCCGAGCTGACTATCTGGTATGTAGCGGTGTCCTCGGCCCGCTCACGCACCGGTATTGCGGAGATCAGTCGTGCGATTTCAGTCACGGCAAGCTGCACTGTACCCATTACGCCGTACTGTCCCTCGAGGGATATCCCCTCAATGAGGTTAATGGGTTTGCTCGTGGCAATGACCTTGATGTGTTCCGTGTTTTTCTTCTGTCCCGGAAGGGTTGAGACCTGCAGCTTGAGCACACCTTCCCGATCAGCGTCGGATGGGATCTGGTATTCGGTTCCCGCAGCAATCTGGTTATCTCGACGAAGCGAATTAGGAAAAAGGAGAATCACTCTATCATCAGCCGTAAAGTTGAGGATGGTTATATAGCCAGGCTTTGTTGTCCTGACGTATATAACCATCTCATCTCCTGATTGATAAACTATCTTATTCAGTCGAACCCGTACCCTGTAGTACGGATCAGGCGTTCCTTTCTCTTTCAGCACAGCAGTCCTCAGGGTCACCCGGTAGGAGAAGGCAGGGGGTTGTTTGGGGGATTTTTGCACCACATCGTATTCCCAGGCCACGATATCTTCGGAAAGAATGTGACCATAAGATACTGCATGGATAAAGTCCCCCTGGAGGACGGAATCCCGGACAAAAGACCCCGCCTGGAGCGTTACCCCACAGACTTTCTCGATGGCATCGAGACGGGCCTTCTTCAGGGCATATTCCTGGGCTTCTTCAGGAGTGCAGTTTGCGAGGATGACCTCTGCGGTCGAGGTTACGACCACTTTATCCTGTGCCACTAACCCCCCTGCAAGGAGGATGACCAGACCAACGATCAGTAATCCGAAAGATGCATGTTTCATAGGTCACCTATAGGTAGCTAGAACTTTTTCAGCATTCTGAGTTGTGACTGTCGGAGTCTGTTTCCTTCCGCTATAGAGCTTTCTGACCGTATACGGTACCATATCATTGATATACGTCCTGAGCTCGCTTACGGTAATCTTCCCATCACTATTGGTGTCCGCTTTCCCGGTAAACCCGAGGAGGAAGTAATAGGTGAAGAGACCATGTCCCTTTTCGGGATACCAGCTTGAGAGCTCTGTGCCCCTGGAAGAGTTGATAACGGCGACGTTTTTCATGGCCATTAGGGGGTTCTGGACGATGATCCCCACAGGGCTGGCCTTCTTCAGGATCAGCGCCCCGGAGAAGCAGGCATCGGTCACGATGGTAAGAGAGTGGTACGGAAGGCTGGCCAGATTCTTATAAAGCAGGTCCAGGGGGTAACCAGTGATTGTAATGTTGTTCGGGTCTCCATCAACGGGAAGCAGGTAGCCTCTTCGCGAATCGATATCAGGGGCTCCATGACCGGAATAATAGATGAATATATCGGATTTGCCTGGTTTGATGTAATCATGGAGTTTCCCTTTGGGCTCTGTAGCCGAACCGAATATGTTTTCAAAGGTGCCTTTGGTCGCATTGTTTTCTAAGATGATATTGCCCATCCGGTAGCCGAAGGTCCTCATGAGGCATTCCTTGACCATTTCGGCGTCCTGGACGGCGTAGTTCACTGACGGGATGTCTCTATGCCTGTAATCCCGGTTACCGATGACTACGGCTACGGCATAGCGGTTCTCGGAATTGGCCCTTTTCATCTGCTTGAGCTCTTCAGGTGTCTCAACGGTTTCTATAACAGCTTCCCGAGCGCCTCTGGCAATTTCCGCTTTCACCCTATCCAGATACTTTCTCGCTTTCTCAGTCGGTACCTGTGCTAGGGAGATCTCGAGTTCCTCGGCAGCATGTTTGTATTGCTTCAGCAGGTAATGGCAGATGCCCTTTTCTCGGTGGGGAAAGTACTCACCGTATCGCATGCCATAGAAACGCACATGCTCCTGCTCACTGCTGCTTCCGACCAATGCCTTTGAAAATTCTGTTATGGCTTCTTCACACTTGCCTTCCGTTTCAAAGTCTACCGCCTGAAGATAATGCATCTTGTAGTCTTCAAGAGCGTGGCAGGGTTTGATTATGTAAAGTGTCAAGGCCAGTGCCACAAAGCAAATCAGTTTCCAGTTGACTTTACAGGTACCCATGATTCTCCTCCTAGAAAAGCCCGGTTCAAATTAATTATTTTATCTTGAAGAGACTTTTTGGCGACCCCCTTTGCCGAATCCCCCTCGGCTTTCCGCGGGTCGATTCACCTTTTCTAACCTAGAACCGATAGACAAACGAGGCGATATAATCTTCATTAAAGTTACTGTGGGTGTATGCAAAATCTATCTGTACGTTCTCTCCCACGACAACACCGAACCCGCCTGAGAAAACGTGCTCGTCCTCACCGTGAGGCATGGCTCGTCTGGCAGCATCGCTACCTACTGGTCGCGTACCATCCCAATAAGCCCTGTGATCGGGTTTGTACGCATATCCTGCTCTGACTGCTAAAGGGTTCTTAAATGAGAAAACATATTCTGCACCAACATGTATTTCATACGTGTCATCCATTTTTGAATCAGAAGCATAAGCAGTAAAGCTGGGGGTTGTTACTGCCGTTTCCCCATCTCTGTATTTTACATCTTTCATAAACTGAGAATACCAAATATAATTACAGTCAAGAGATAGTGTTAACCCCTCGAAGGGGCGGGACGAAATGCCAACGCCAAGAACATCCGGCACCTTGAAAGTATCTTCGAAATGATTAATAGAAGTATTACCGTAAATATCGGCATTTTCCGTGGTATTAATATATTTGAATTTCGGCCCATATCGATAAACAACCCCAAGGTTGAAAAGTCTATGTGGACTCCATAAAGCCGATGCCGTGAAATTTTCGGCCGTGCCATCCCCTCCCCATTTTGTTGTGTAAGTTGGGGAAGTAGGCGGCGTATTGATATACATTTGATAATCAAGCTCATTAAGCCCCACAGTCAATCCGAGTGAAAACGTATTGCTGAGTTTATAAGCTCCGGCAACGCCATAGGTTATGATTTTGATTTTTGAGAAATATTCTGACATTGCCGCGGTCCCCGCACCCTGATGATCAGTCCACGTGCTGTCCGAATTCACCAACTCGTGTCGAAAAATCGTTATGTTGGCATTCTTAATGGGATAGGAGAAGCTCGCAAAGTCCATTCCCGATACAGAATTTGTAAATTCACGCTCAAACCCATCTGGATAATCATAGGTTACTGTCGTAACGTTTGAGTATTTATATTCTGCAGCGAACTCGGGTTGTTTCAAGACGATAAGACCGGCGGGATTGGCAAAAGCGGCGGTGGCGTCATCAGCCACTGCTTGGAATGCGCCACCCATGGCGTTCGCACGAGCTCCAGGGGTATTAAAATTGAAATTGAAGTTCAGGGCATATTGATTTACTATGACTCCCCATGAAGTTCCGTGAAATAGTGGAACAAGAACCATCAGCATCACCAAACATAATACTAGTCTCTTCATAACAGAACCTCCTTACATGACTTTCAAAAAACAGGTATGATGAACCTTTGTAAAAGCGAAAACAGACTCCTCCTGATCCAATGTTGTGATGTCTGGATCAGTGGTGTGCCACCCCTGCCGTGAACTGGTTGAAGATTCTATTCGAAGGAAGCAACCGTCCCGCCGCATCCGACCTCGGTACCAGCTTGAACCCTTTCGGATTGCCCTCCTGAATCTCCTACTTGCCGATGGGTTGTTTGAGTACATTCTGGTGCAGAGCGCCTCTCGACCGTATTGTCTGCGCCTTCATCGGTGGTGACTTGCCAGTTGTCGCCGCCGGCACAGTAATATTGGCCGTCAAGGGCTTTAACATATTCCAGTCAGTATACGTCCCGGATTTTCCCAACTCGGCATTATTCCGATATGCCACTACATAAATATCGGGCCTCCATGTGGTGCTGCCGGTAACTTTTCTGTCCCAATGCTTAAGCTTGTACGACATCGAATAGCACCCATTCGAGTCAGTGATGGCCTGCGCCATAAAGTCACCGTTCCCTCCTGTGCCACCGTCATAGTCATAAGCCTTGACCGGTGCACCAGCGACAGGCCTTCCCCTGGTGTCACGTATTTTCCCTGAGATTGTTAATATTGTTAGTTTTATCGGTTCCACGTTCAAAGGTTCCACGTTCAAAGTCTTCCTGTGTGGCCAGTCTTTATAAACTCGAGACGTTTTTACAGGGTTGGCATAGACTTTGACGTAAATATCAGGACGCCATGAGGTCCAGCGCTTGTGCATTTGACCGTTCCATCCATGATCCACTACATGTTTGACTAAGATATCTATTCCTGGGAAAGTTACTGAACTAGCTAAATATCCAGCTGCTCTCCCAGGAGATGGAGGCGTAGAATCGTAGTGCTTCCCGCCATAGAGCATCATATACCGTCCGTCCGGCCCGGTTTTTGTCTGAGCAATTCGGTCATCTTTGCCTGAAAATACGCCATCAGAATCAAATGCTTTAACGACAACGCCAGTGGCCGGGGCACCGGTTATTCTTCCCATGATCCCTGGTAGATTTACATCGATTAGCAAATCTTTTGACGTATTCCAGTTGTTTTTTTTCCCCGTTTTCTTAACTGGGAGCGTACCGACCTCAATGGTATGAATTGTGAGGTAAATGTCAGGCCGATCTGAATTGCTACCAGGAAATTTTGTGTCCCAATACTTAATCTTGTACGACATCGAATAAATACCACGGGAGTCAGTTGTAGCCGAGCACATAAAATCATCTTTGCCACCCGCCAAGCCATCAGAATCCCAGGCAATAACACCGACGCCTTTTGCCGGTGTCCCATCTGGCATCTTTATTTGGCCATAGATCTTTCCTTTTGCCCAGCTGTTGGACACTGCAAACAATAGAAAGAAAATCACTCCTAAAACAAGAAAAAACCTGCGAGACTTCATCTTATTTCTCCTTTTTCCTTTCCTAAAAAGGGAGCTACTATAAGAACCACACTCTCCGGAGCTTTGTTGGGATCAAGCATGACGCGCTTGTCTTTTTTTTACCCTGTAGGCATTGATTTGCTTGACATCCTTATCATCGGTAATCGGGTCAGAAGCGTGTCATCGCACCGGCGACCGTCACTTCACTCCTCGGACGAACATGATTGCGCGACACTTGTTAATCTTTTTCTTTCGGTCTTCGGACCAAGGCCCGTGTTGAATCCCCTGCCTAACATGTGCTTTGCCTGGCTCGAAGGTGAGATACACAATATCCCTCGGATAGTTTGGATCGTAAGCTTGGATCTCGATCTCTTTTCCGCGATTTTTATAGTCATAACCCAAGACCTGGTGTTGCTCTGAAAGGTCGGCAAGTGCTCCGACTGATCGCAGTTGGGTCAGCTTTGCGCGTTTGCTAAAGATCATCCCCAGCACGACGGGCTCTCCCCGATCGAGTCGTGGCTTGATCGAACGTTGCCAGTCTTGTTTCATCTTGTAACCCACCGAGTGTCGAACATCAAGTGTGTGGCCCTTGTCCGGGGAGGCGATCCAACTACAGAACTTGGAGACTGTGCTGGTATTCAGAGTCCGAAACTGTCCGTTAATGATGGTCTCCTTGGCCGCGTTTTGCGTTAGATTGATGCTGGTTTGGCCTTTAAGATAGCGTTCCCCCGCAACCAGCGACATACCGCCACAGAGTCCCCAATCAGCGTTGCAGAATGGACCTTTGGGATCGTAGCGAAGCTTATTGGTCCCAACAATTTTATAGCAGACTTTTCCCCAGTTCGCGTTTGGGAAGGAAAAACCGTGCTGATTTACGTCGAACGTTGTCTGCTTCGTCTTCCCTTGGTACTGCAAACTAACATTGATCCGCAGGTCATCCTTCAACTTGTGATTGTTGTACTTTCGGGACGTTTCCTGTTTATGGTCCGGCGCTGTAACTTTGATATAAATGTCCGGTCTCCACGAGGTGTGCCGGCTGGTCTTTTTGCCGTCCCACGATCCATCACGGTATGTGATCCTGTAATCGCCGTTCCCATCAGTTGTTGCCGATCCCATTTTCTGATCGTTCCCCGTATCAGAATCGTACGCCGTGACCGTTGCCCCGGCAAGCGGCTTGCCATCCTTCGTGCTTGTGACCTTTCCGTAGATCGTGCACTTTGCCAGAGCAGACCCGACATGCAGAACGAACACCATACTGACGACAGTCAGTGCACACAAGGACAACATAGATTGAACCTTCCTTCGACGCTTCATCTCTCCTCCCTCCTTTCTGGTTATGTCCATGAATTCATGTGAAGTATCCGCTATCAGTCTGATCCCATTATCTTTTCAATTCCGTATTCTCAATACAGAGCCCCGAAATGTAACCGGGTTCAGTGGGTCTTGCGCCAGACGAGATAGGCATTACCTATATTTTGGTAATAGTCCATATCATATGCGAAGTTGTATCTCCACTGGTAGCAATAATCCACCCAATCATCGTTGCTCCATCGATAAACCTCGCACGTAATGCCTGGATAGAGCTGAACCAGATAAGGATCATAGTATCCATTCGCATCCCGTTCATTAATGAACACGTACAGAAGGTTCCAGTAATTACTATCAAAATAATGTTTGATAGCTGGATTGGCATAATACGTATAATCCCATGTATTATACCATGTGCCTTCATTGTCAATCCTGTCACACCAGGAGGTCTTCCTTACACAAACATTCCCCTTCCTTTGGAAGAATTGTATATCGATTTCCGGTGCTCCCTTGTACCACGGCTCGTGATCATCGAATATCTTTACGTAATGCAGGCCCACAAGAGAATTGCCGCCTCCCGGTTCCTTCATCCCTTTGGGCGCCGGAGGATCTTTCCCCTTGAAGTTAGGCTTTGGATTCTCAGGGGGCACGGGTCCCTTCTTCACCTGAAGCGGCTGTACCACATGGGTCTTATGCTCACAGGGAGCCACGATAAGAACAACAGTCCCCGGAGCCTTGTTGGGATCAAGCATGACGCGTGTGCCATCTGTTACCCGATAAGCCACAATTTGCTTGACGTCTTTTTCATCCGTAACCGGATCGTATGCCACGACAAAATCTTTCCCCCCTCTCCATTTTTTTCTGTGGGCATCGACGGGAATGTAGAGGTCATAGTCCTGTCCCCTCCAGAGACCTGAAGCCTTGAGGCGGCCCTTTGCCTTTTGTGCGGTATCTCTCACCTTCGCAAGTCCCGGGGGCATGTTTTTCTGTTTTTGCGCCTTGCTGAGAAACTTGTCCAGCTCGACGATGTTTTCTCGGTTCTTTGATTTGGCAATCTCAGAACGCAGAAAACCCCTGAATCCCGGTTGCGTACACAGCTTCGCTATCTCCTGAGCCAGGACATCGAGATCGTCGTTTGCCGCTTTCTCCTTCTGTGCCAGAACTTGTTTGGACATTTTGGAAAATGCCGTACCCGGTGCCATGGCGAAGACAAACATCAGAATCAGAATGGCATGGACGACCACCAGTGAGTGGTTCTTTCGTATACGAAACAAGGTTGTTCGTTTCATGATTATCCCCCTTTCTCGTTTCGCAGTGAATTTGGTTTTTATTGAAGTGCCTTACCGACAAGCCCCCGACAGGATGTCCATATCCCCGCGGAGGCTTTAAAAAAAGATTTTCAGCGTATACTCTTTCATATCCCTCCATCCTTTCCGATTATGTCCATCAACTCGTTGACAGCTGTTTCAAGGTTTGATCCTTCCAACCTTGAGCTGACAGTTCCGAAATGCCATGCATTATTCTGCGAACACTCGTCTCGCAGGCTAAGACGGTATTCATGTTTGTTTTAAATTCAGATTATTGAGTAGATTCCGGTACCGGCATACAGGGTGCCTGTGCGGTACCCGGAACACTTAGATGATTGAATGGCTGCACGGACGGTGTTGTCTCTTGTCGTGCACGCAGATGGAAGGAAAACCAATGTCGCTGTACTAACCGGAGAAAAGACTCCCTCCATCTGGTCTTTCAGGCAGTAAGCCATGACAGAGTGTCACGTACACCCCCATTGCCAACGGTTGTACGTTGATCAGACATCGATGAGAAGAGAATCAGAGTCCGGCGAGGATAATGATAGCAGAAATATAGGTAACTTAGTGGAACTTCCTTTGTCGCAATAGAAACTTAAAAAAATCTGCCTTGTCTGTCAAGAAAAAAATTACATTAATATCATTCTGGAAAATGGTAGAGAAACTCTGCTTTCCGGTTTCAATGTTTATTGAACCGAGGAAGACGATAACTTTGTTTTTCCTGAAACTCTCCATCCCGACTTGCACGATTTAAGACATGCAAAGGAAAGTAATAAAAGCCAAAAAAAGATGAGCGGATAAACACGTTTCTGCAGGTTTTCTCTCTCAACCGCCCCCGTTCATTTGCTTCATGATGTTAAAGCAGATACGAGGCATGACGCCGTCAACCTCAACGGGGGATTTCATCGCACTGGCGCAGTTCGGACCACCTGTCCGCATGCTATCTTCCCCGATAAAAAAACGTTACGAGCTCATAGAATGAATATTCTCTGTGATGCGTGAAATACCTTTTGGCATTACAGCTCAAACAGAACACTACACGTCAAATTGTGCAATGTAAGTGATACTCCGAAGAGATGGAACAATGGAGTGTTACCGTGAGCTACCCCCCTTTTTGTCCTCCTGAGCGAAGATATAAGAAAATAAAAAGTCAATGAATTTTTTAATTAAATTATAAGTTAGGCTTACTCTGATATTACTATACCAACTCTTAACTACTTATTCATACAAGATAAAACAGAATATGTTACGTACAGTATGATACTACCGTCTCGAAATAAAGAGATCTCTCAATAATGATATGAGTTTATTAGCTTGAGCGGCTTTCATATGGCAGACTCTTCATATCACAGGTTTCCCTTTTCTTGTAATAATGTTCTCAACCCACAGGATATCAGCCAAATATGAAACCTTTGATATGTCTGAGTGTGCCACGAGCGCACTTTAAATATAGAGTGTGCGTAACTGTGCGAAAGATGAGGGAAGGCCCCTCGGAACCGGCTTGCAGGAGCTGGTTTCAAACCGCCTTAAGCTGCGCTGGTAAAGAGCCAGGGTGGTG
>JAFGPZ010000156.1 GCA_016935935.1 Deltaproteobacteria bacterium | reverse complement strand
GTGCCACTATTTCATCGGTGGCGGCGATCCAAAGAACATGCCCGTACTCAGGGCTGAGTTGCTGCGGTCCATATACCGGCGGTATTTTACCACATCGGGAAAAATGTTGGGCAGACTTGCAGGTGCCAGAGATCTTACAGAAGATGTGCTTAAGGAACTGTTCTATTACTTCCATCAGTGTTCCGAGTGCCGTCGCTGTTCCGTTTTCTGTCCTTACGGCATTGATATGGCTGAAATTACAATCCTCGGAAGAGAATTGCTCAGCTCCGTTGGACTCAATATAGAATGGATAATGGCATCGGTGGGGAGTTGCTACCGGACGGGCAGCCATATAGGTGCACCACCTCACGCCTATAAAGACACGATAGAATTTTTTATGGATGAGTGCGAAGAAGTAACGGGTATAAGGCCCAATCCCACCTTTAACAGGAAGGGTGCCGAAATCCTCTTTATCGCACCCTCGGGTGATTATTTCGCCGATCCCGGGACCTACACCTTCATGGGGTATCTCCTCCTCTTCGAATATCTCGGTCTTGACTATACGTTCAGCGGTTACGCTGCAGAGGGAGGCAATTTCGGGTATTTTATGTCTCACGAGATGGGGAAGAGACTGAACTACAAGATGTTCTCAGAGGCCAAGCGGCTCGGTGTGAAGTGGATACTGGGTGGCGAGTGTGGCCATATGTGGCGAGTTGTTAATCAGTATATGGATACATGGAACGGACCTGCCGATTTTCTCGAAGAGCCTGTGTCCCCCATAACGGGAACAAAATTCGAAAATGCCAAATCAACGAAGATGGTGCACATCACAGAATTTACTGCCGATTTGATACGGAACGGAAAACTGAATCTCGACAAGTCGAGGAACGACCATATAATACCGACCTTTCATGATTCCTGTAATCCTGCGAGGGCATTGGGTCTTTTCGAGGAGCCACGATACATCATCAATAATGTATGCAATAATTTTTATGAGATGCCACCCGATACGATCAGGGAAAAGACCTTCTGCTGCGGAAGCGGAAGTGGCCTCAATGCCGATGAAGATTTAGAACTAAGAATGCGTGGCGGGTTCCCCCGGGCAAACGCCCTGCGTTATGTTCATGAAAAGCACGGGGTAAATCATCTCAGTTGCGTGTGCGCCATCGACAGAGCCGTGTTTCCACCCCTCCTTGAATACTGGGTTCCGGGCGTGGAGGTTACGGGTATCCATGAAATGGTTGCCAATGCTTTGGTAATTCCCGGAGAAAGGGAGAGGAAGACTGATTTGCGTTACAGACCGCTGAAGGGATTTGAAGGAGAAACAGAAGAAGAGTAAGAGGGATGAGGATGCCTGAGGAGAAAAAGAAGGTAATAAACAGTCTCAAAGAAACCGGTTTCTACAAGCCGGACAAGATGTATGACCGGGGTAAGGTCATAGCGGGGATTGTCGTATTTGTTGTCGTTGCGGCGCTTCCCTTTTTCTACAATGCTGGTAAGGCGGCCAGGATGCCGGAACCGAAACTTGATACTCCCGTAATACAGCAAATGCCGGAAGCAGAGCGTGTCTGTGTACTGCCGAAGGAGGAAATGAGAGAGAGTCACATGATACTTCTCGACGAGTGGAGGGACCAGGTTGTCCGTGAAGGCAATAGGGAATATACCGGCCATAAAGGGAAAAAATATACTGTAAGCCTTCAAGGTACATGCCTTGAATGTCACTCAAATTACGAAGAGTTTTGCGATGAATGTCATCAGTATACGGTGCAGACACCAGATTGCTGGGATTGCCATATACAAAAGCCAAAGGAATGGGCAGGATGAAGACAGTGGAAGAGAAAAACCTCACAATGGATAGAAGGAAGTTTTTGAAGATAACCGGCCTGTCCACAGTCGTTGGATTTCTGGGAGGATGGACATGTGTAGAGCTTCTCGCTCCCGGGCAACTGGAAGCAAAGTATCTGCCCAAGGCGGAGGCATTGAAGGCGAAGCGGTGGGCCATGCTGATTGACATGAAGAAACTGACCGAAGGGACGGCCGCAAAGTGTATAAAGAGCTGTCATCGCACCCATAATGTCCCCGATGTTGGTGATCCAAAACGGGAGATTAAGTGGCTGTGGCTTGAGCGGTTTGAGAATGCTTTTCCGGGAGACGAGCACGAGCATATGGCGGAAAGTGTCGAAGAGAAGCCTTTTCTGGTAATGTGCAACCATTGTGACAATCCTCCCTGCGTAAGAGTCTGTCCCACCAAGGCAACATGGCAGAGGGAAGATGGTATTGTCATGATGGATCAGCACCGGTGCATAGGATGTCGTTACTGCATGGCTGCCTGCCCCTTCGGTGCGAGGAGTTTCAACTGGGGAGATTACCGGGACTTTATCAAGGATAAAAGTTCCGACTATCCCGCGAGGACAAAAGGAGTTGTTGAGAAGTGCAACTTCTGCTCCGATAGACTTGCCAAGGGAAGTATGCCCGTATGCGTCGAAGAATCTGAAGGAGCGATGATCTTTGGCGACCTGATGGACCCCCAATCGGAGTTGAGGAAAATAATGCGAGAACATTATACTATTAGGCGTAAACCCTATCTGGGCACGAATCCCCAAGTTTATTATGTTGTATGAGGTGATCTATGTTTGAAAGGGCATTAGCTGGTGATAAAAAATATTGGGGATTGGTAATAACGCTCCTTGTGATTATCGGCGCCGGATTCATTGCATACCTCGTGCAATTGAGGCTTGGCCTGCAGATAACGGGTATGAGCAGGGATGTCTCATGGGGTTTCTATATCGCTCAGTTTACCTATCTTGTAGGCGTGGCCGCCTCCGCAGTTATGCTTGTTCTTCCTTACTATCTGCACGATTACAAGATATTCGGAAGAATTACCATTCTGGGAGAGTTTCTCGCCGTTGCGGCCGTTTCCATGTGCGTTCTGTTTATCTTTGTAGACCTGGGAAAACCAATGAGGGTCTTCAATGTCATCCTGCACCCGACGCCCAACTCGGTGCTCTTCTGGGACATGGTGGTTCTGAGCGGTTATTTTCTCCTTAATATAATTATCGGCTGGACCGTGCTGGAAGCAGAGAAGAATCAGGCACCGCCACCGACCTGGGTGAAACCGTTAATATACCTCTCCATTCCCTGGGCCCCCTGCATCCATATAGTGACGGCCTTTCTCTATGCCGGTCTTCCGGGAAGGGGATTCTGGTTGACGGCAATCATGGCGCCTCGCTTTCTGGCATCGGCATTCGCTTCGGGACCGGCGCTTCTGATATTGCTAGCCCTGATACTGAAGAAATTTACGAAATTCGATCCTGGAACAAAGCCGATTCAGACGCTTGCCAGGATTGTTACCTATTGTATTATAATAAATGTGCTTTTCTTCCTCTTTGAAGCATTTACAGTATTCTACAGCCAGATACCGGAACATATGCGTCATTTTGAGTATCTCTTTTCCGGTATCGCAGGATACGGAAAACTTGTTCCCTGGATGTGGGTATCCATGATCGGGATGATAACTGCAAGCATACTTCTCGTAATTCCGGCTGTAAGAAGTAACCATGTTACGCTGGCTGTAGCCTGTGTTATGGTTGTTGTTACCACGTGGATAGACAAAGGGCTGGGCCTGATCACCGGTGGTTTTGTACCCAATCCCTTTGACAGAATAACCGAGTATTGGCCTACGGCGCTCGAACTGCTGATCAGTGTCGGCGTGTGGGCGGCAGGGTTTCTGATACTCACGATTCTTTATAAAATAGCCGTCTCTGTAAAAGAAGAGATAGGCTAAAAAACTATTAGGAGGTTTATTGTGGCTGCTGACTATAAAATTAAGATACCGTTGAGTGATGAGAGAATGAAGAAAATTGAAGAGGCCGGCTTGGGTGGCAGCATCAAGGATAAAGTTATTGAAGTGCCCATGCCCCAGAAAAACAAGAGGAAGTTTCTTAAGGCATTTCCTGGTACTGAATGTAATGAAGACACATGTGAAATTAAAGATTTTCCCGATGAAGCTATGGATTTGCTCATTGATACCATTGTTGAACATAAGATGCTGGAAGTTATGCACCTTTTCCTTATGAAGGCATTCAAACCACTGGCAGGGAAAGAAGTCAGACGCTCAATTCACCATTCCGCCTGATGAAATGTTAATATATAGCGTATGAGAATCTGTTGCCCACCGGACAACACGTTTCTCATACGCAGATCGATTGTTACAGATAGAATTTTTTATGAAAGGGAATCATCTGCTTCGGCAAGCTCTTTTTCCAGTTGTGAAATAAATCCTTCAACATAGGCGGCTTTTTCATTAACGAGCTTTATAGCGGTGTCTGTATAGACGCGTTTCTTTGTGCTGGTGATGGCGTCACGCAGGAGCTGGGGGACATCGGCCACATCTCCCGAATAATCTTTCTTTACCAGAATTGAGCGTGCGATCGCCCGTACTATGCCAATGGCGCCCATGTGGTCAATGCGGTCGGCGTCATTGATTATCTTTTCTTCGATACGTTCTGCTTCTGGTGCGTGCATGGCGTGACGTTCAATGATGCGTCCGATTTGTTTCGCACGATCTTCAGCGATCCCCTCCTTTCTGAGCAGTTCCTCTGCCATGGCTGCACTTACTGTATGATGAGTTGGAAGTCCCACTTTGTTCAGGCCGATATCATGCAGATAAGCGGCAATATCAAGTGCTTCAAGGTCCGCTCCCTCGATTTTCCCCATATAACGGCACCAGTGTGCCACTCTGCTTACGTGATCAAATCCCGACACCTTTTCATCTTTAAGTAATTCCTTTGAGTGACTTATAGCGTCTTCTCTTTTCATAAACCTTCTCCCTTTCGAAAAAATTTTGAAATCAAATTGACACATATATGCCTGGATACAGGTGTGTCAAGGTTAAAAATTAAGCTCCTTCCCTGCAGTTTATGGGGCGAATTAGAAATGTAGCCGACGATCGGGCTATTAGTATACCTTCGCCGTTGGTTACGACACAGTCACCGACGACGATGGAGCGTCCCTTTTGAAATATGGTTGCTTCAGCAGAAAGCTTTCCGTGTAGAGCTGGTGCAATAAAGTTGTTTTTTAATTCGATTGTCACAATACCTTCCTGTGGTTGCAAAAGTGTCATCGCGGCATGAGCCATTGATTCATCTGCCATGGCGACGATCAGCCCGCCCTGCATCACCCCGTCACCCTGTATGAAATCTTCCCGTATGGGCATGGTAAACCGTGCATATCCATCCTCGAGTTCTTCCAGGCTCATCCCCATGAAAGCTAGAAAGGGATTGTCAGAGTCATTGCCCGATTGGAGCTTTGTCAAATACAGTCTATAATCAACCATTATATTTCCTCCAGTTCTGTTGCATCATAAGAAAAAAGAATCCTTAAGTCAACATTACAAAGGCCGTATTATCATGGCAGTTTTCATTTATTACCCTCTTTCGAAGAATGAAAGAACTCGGTGTTCCTTTGCATTATCCTGGCGGATGCTGAAGTGGTGCTGCTTATAAAGTTGCAATTTTGCTACTTGTCATTGTTCTAGGGGAATGCTAAAGTTTTTGTCCGAATTGACCCTGTTGATAAAAAGGGTTGATATCCTGTGAAATATTTACCATTATGTCGGTTATTAAGTTTCACCGTCTGTGGCATAGCTTTTGCTTACTGCTGGCATTCAGAGGGTACGCACACCCCCTTTGTATATGGAAGGGAAAAAGTAAAAATATGTTTAATAAGACGCTGAAAAAAAAAGAATTGTACGGTACTCCCAGAATTGGTTTCATGGAAAATTCCGATGGGTACGCTTCGGTCAGGGGTGTCTGTGGAGATACCATTGCAATCTGGCTGAGAATAGAAGATGAGAGAATAATAGAGGCGACATACGATACAGACGGTTGTTACCCCTCCATAATCAGTGGCAAGATAGCGGCGCAACTGTCGCAGGGAATGACTCTGGAAGAAGCCTATCAGATCGAAACGATAGACATTATCGATGCCGTAGGCGGACTTCCTGATGAGTTTCACCACTGCGCGCAATTGGCTGCAGAGGTACTAAGTACACTAATTTATAAATACGGTTACATATAATGGGCTTGCTTTCAGGACATACTTATGGCATCATTGCAACCAAGGAGGT
>JAFGPZ010000155.1 GCA_016935935.1 Deltaproteobacteria bacterium | reverse complement strand
CTTTTCCCCTATAACCCGCAGCTTCTTGAACCATGGATTAGTGCCGAGCTCTCGTCCCTCAACTCGGGACTAATCCTTTATTTGTTCTGTCTTTAATAAAAATAGAAACACAGGCAAACCCGCTACCTGTAAAGGCATAGATAAGACGTATCCTCCTCGACTTTTACCTGGAACTTTTGGTTGGGCTCCACGATAAAGGTCTGGCCCTGCCGAAATGTCTTCCAGGATTCCTGTCCGGGCAGTTTCACCTTCAGAGTACCACTGGTGACGGTCATGAACTCCTTCGAGGAGGTCCCAAACTCATACTCACCCGGGGCCATAACGCCAATGCTGGCCGGACCATCTTCCATCTGAAAGCCCATGGACTTTACTTTGCCATCAAAATATTCGTTGATCTTAAACATATTAACTCCTTATTAAAGATACCCGCAGCAAGCTACGGGGAATGCGCTCGCTTTCCAGTTCAAACCGGTTACCTCCGATGAACGCGACACTCCACCGACGGTCCAGCACACCGCCTGTCATGAAATCCTTTTTTAATTCCAGTGGCGCCGTTAACGGTGGCAGTCTTTAACATGATGCCTTACTTTCCCAGATGGGGCTTGACCACCTCGATGAGCTCCGGCAGGTCCATACCGATGTCCTTCATGTGCTCGATAGTTGGCACTCCATCACGCGTCCATCCGCGACGCTTATAAACCGCATCCTGTAGACCCTCGTACCGGCCTTCCCTGTACTCGCGCAAAGCCGCCATCTTCTCCTCCACGGCTTTACCTTCGGGATTAAAACCGACCAGTTCCTTAAGCTGCTTATCGTAACGATCGGCACGAGACTCGTACTCTTCGACGGTTACGGGACCTGCGGCTCGGTAGGGCTGGGCATCGTGCTCGCGTTTCCCATAGCCCATGCGGATGTTAAAAATTCGCTGGAAGTTGTAAACACGCTCGGACTGGCGAATCAACTCATCTTTGTCGATGTTATTGCCTGTTACAGAGTTGTAAATGGTCACGTAATTGTCGACATGCTCGGGCACCTTGGCCGGTTCGTCGGTCTCGGCATTGTTTGCAGGCTCGACATCATTCCAGGGAAGCTTGCAAAGACCCATAAGGCCGAACCACGTCCGAAACATGGGATAGTAATACAATGCTTCGGCCTTGTCTTCGAAGGTGGGAATCTGGTGGTTCACCATGTCCATGAAAATTAGCCATGCTTCATCGTGTTGCGGGCCCTTATTTGTCATGGCGAAACCGCCCTGCTGGGCCAGCGACTCCTTTGAGACGTACTGGGCATATTCCAGACCCTTGTTCTCCATACCGATGTCGTCTAAAAACTGAGGATCGGCGCCGTATTCTTCAGCAAATTTCTTTTTCATGGCACGCACACCCTCACCGGCCACCAGGCCGAAACCCTCACCCCGGGACATCCTATGGATCAGCTCCAGAACAGCCCCGCTGTTGCCGAAGGTCAATTCCAGACCACCGGTGCGCTCTTTATTGAGGATACCGGCTTCATAACATTCCATGGCAAAAGCCGTTATGGTACCGAAAGAGATGGTATCCAGTCCGTATGTATCGCAGTAAAAGTTAAGCTCAAGGATGATCTCGCAATCGAAAATACCGATATTGGCACCCAAACCGGCCACCGATTCATACTCGGGACCGTCCACGATGACCTTGTGGCCCTTGTAGGGACCGGTTTTGATCTCAAAGTCCTCCACTGTCTTGGAGCAGGCCATGTTGCAACCATACCAGCAAGCATCGGATTTACGCTGCGTAAACCATTTTTTCCAGACTTCCGAGTCAATATTGCCGGTATCTTTGTGACTTCCGAACTTGAAGTTGTGGGTAGGTAAGAGATCGTGGGCATCCATAATCTCGACGAGATGGGCTGTGCCTTTGGCGCGCATCTCACTCTGCTGGTCGTCGAGTTCATTGATTTCTTTATTGATACGTTGGCCGCGCTCACGGATGGCTTTCATGTCGGTCACGTTGAGCATGTCGCCCTTCATCTGAGGTGAACGACATACAATGGCCTTGACCTTCTTGTCACGTAGTACGCGGCCGATTCCACCGCGACCGGCCTGCTTCAAACGGATTTTTTTACGATGTGTGTCAAAGAAACTGAAGTTCAGTAAACCGATTTTGCAGTGATCTGCAGCGGAACCGGCGCTGACCACGGATATATTTCGCCGGTCATTCTCATCGGCAGCATACATCTCCGTAAGTAGACGCGCCAACACATGGCTGTCCAAGGTTTCTTCAGATGCTTCTTCAATGGTGACTCTGCCCTCGGCGCCGTCGATGATCAGTATAACATCTTTCTCAGCCTTACCCTGAAGCTCAAGGGCATCGAAACCGGAAAACTTTAGATAGGGACCAAAGTAACCGCCCACGTTGGAATCGATGACAATGTTGGTCATGGGCGAAAGTGTCACGACCAGCGACTTACCGGAACCGGAATAGGCGGTGATCCCTGCCACAGGACCCGAGGAGATAATAATCTCATTCTCAGGATCGTTCCATTTGGTCTTGGGAGTGACGGCATCCCAGAGAAGACGCAAGCCAAAACCCTTGCCACCGATGAATTTTTCTTTCATCTGATCGGTGACGGGTTTTTCCTTGATGGTTTGATCACCGAAATTGACATACAAGGTTCGATTATTGTAACCCCTTTCGATCTGACCTAAGGCGTAAGAATATTCTTTAACGAGTTTATGCTTGACTTTCATCTCCTGACTTTCCATATAGAGCCTCCTTATATTCCATGTGTGATACCTGATTCTGGATCGACTTTTAAGTAAGCAAAATACAGAGATAACGCGCTTGAATGTCACATAAAATACCCACACAAGACATTATGCTTACCGGAAAGATAAAGTAATGAGAGTTTCGAACAGCCCCATTGTACTTCCTATTTAATACCTAATAGATTCTTAATCACATACCCAGCAATCTCCGGATTCTCCTTGAGCCTGCGAACCGAATACGCATACCACTTCTCGCCATAAGGCACATAAACACGCATTCTATGTCCAGCATTTACTATAATATCACGTAGTTCCTCATCCACTCCAACCAGCATTTGGAACTCATAAGCATCTTTCGGCAGCTTAAGATAATGTATAATCTTTAATCCCTCCCAGACCATCTCTTCGTCATGTGAAGCAATCCCGACATAGGCGCCATTGGAAGATAATATTGTCAACAACAAAGAAAAGTTTTTTTTGATCAACTCACGATCTTTATAAACGACGGATCGAGACTCAACATAAGCACCTTTGCAGAGTCTGACATTGAGGTTTTCAGACTCTGCTAATAATTTTTCACAATCGCTAACAGACCTTCGGAGATATGCCTGAATAACGATACCGACATTGCCATATTTCTTCTGTAACATCAGATAGGCGCGAATAGTATCTGTGGTACAGGTCGAGTCTTCCATATCTATTCTGACGAATAATCCCGATTCTTTTGCCCTTGTAATTACACGGCTCACATTTTCGATACAAAAATCGAAATCAAGTTTCAAACCAAGTGCAGTAAGTTTAAGCGAGACATTACTATCAAGTTTTTCTTTATCAATTATCTCCAACGCTTTAATATAATCATCAGCATTATGTCTGGCTTCCTCGCGGTTTGTGATGTCTTCACCCAAAACATCTAACGTAGCCATAATACGTTTATTGTTTATGTCTCGCACTACTCTCACTGCATCATCTATTGAATCACCCGCGATGTACCTCCTTGAAATTTTACCAACTATTGACTTGGGCACCAGCGGCATCGTTTGAGCGGCAAGTTTGTTTAGAATATCCATTTCCCCTCCTATATAGTTTAGTAACCGTTCACAGTTTCTGGTTCACTGTTCAATGTTTTGTCAATGAACCATGCAACTATTGAAGCAATTTGGATGATGTTTTTGCATGCGTCTTTTAAGCGTGTCGCGTACATGATACACGGGCGATCGAAACGCAAAATTCTCGCCAACGTCACAGGGGAAGCCTGGTTCCTATCCCTTTCTCCATGGCTCGCTTGTAGATTAGAATTGCTGTTGCCATGTCATCCAAAGCCAGACCCAGATTAATGCAAATCGCACGCTCTCCTTTGCTCTCTCTTCCCGGTTTCTTGCCGGCAACAATTTCACCTAAATCGGCATAGGGTTGTGGCGTATCTTTAAAATAGCCGAGTTCGCGAGAGTATTTCATTTGATTTATATCGTCTGTCGCGAACTTGTCGGCCTGCCTAAGTGCCTCGCCTTTCCAGTAGGAATCATAGTCAACTGGACTGGCAAAAGCACCCTCTGCCAGCCAATCTACCTCGATCGCCGGGGTTGGGTTTTTAAGTATCGGACCGCTGGTGACTACCAGGTCCAAGCCTTCTACCGCTTCTCTGGGGGTGTTAACGATTTCTATATCGACGTTTACTAACTCTCTCATTGTCTTCGCGAATGTCTGGGCTGTCTCCAGGTCAATATCAAACGCCTTGACTCTGGTAATGTTGAAGACACAGGCCAGCGCCTCAAGATTACCTTTGCCCTGAACACCACAGGCCAGAATCCCCACGGATGAGCTTTCTTTGCGAGCCAGGTATTTTGCAGCAATAGCGGTCGCTGCGCCTGTACGTTGTGCGGTAATCCATGTGGCATCCATCACAGTGATAGGTATCCCGGTTTCAGTATCGTTCAGTATGAGCAATCCACTTATATAGGGAAGGTTCTTCTTTTTGTTACCAGGATATCCTGAAACCCATTTCATGCCGGCTGAATCGAGGCTCGGTATATATGCAGGCATGGCATGGATGAAGGCATCTTTGCGTGTATGAATTCCGGGTTTGGGAGGCATTTCAACACGCCCTTCTCCCTTTTCCTTGAACATGGCTTCCAATGCATCGATAACCTCTGACATTGGCAGATCCACAGATTCCACATCTTTCCGGCTCAGGTAAAGCACTTCGCTTGTTTTCATTTGTTCAACCAGCCATTGAGCCCTTGTTTCGACTTGAAGGGAATTTATGATGTCGCTTGATATCTAAAAACGCTCTTGCCAATTAAGCAGGATTTTGAGGAATATGTTTTGCTGTTTTTTTTGTTTTATAAAATATCAGCTTTTCTCCTGCTTGCGGTTATTCTTCACCCAGATACGCCTTCCGGATTTCCGGATTTTCCATGAGCGACCTTGCGTTGTCTTCCAGGACGATTTTTCCTGTTTCCAGGACGTATCCCCGTGAGGCGGTCTGCAGGGCGAGGTTTGCATTTTGCTCGACGAGCAGGATGGTAGCGCCCTCTTTCCGGTTGATTTCATTGATAATCTCAAATATTTTCTGCACAATCATGGGAGCAAGACCCAAGGACGGCTCGTCCAATAGCAACAATTTAGGACGGCTCATCAATGCCCTCCCGATGGCCAACATTTGTTGTTCCCCGCCCGAAAGTGTCCCACCGGGCTGTTTCCGACGTTCTCTCAGTGCCGGGAAAAGTGCAAATATATGCTCGATGTCCTCAGGAATTTCTTCCCTGTCTTTTCTGAAGAAAGCACCCATCTCCAGGTTGTCTTCCAACGTCAATCGCGGGAATATGCGTCTTCCTTCCGGCACCTGGCAAAGTCCCAGGGGCGGCAGGAGGTCCGCATTTAGCCCATGGATGGGCCGGCCATTGTAAAAAATCTTACCTTTTGCTATGGGGGTAATCGAGCAAATGGACATCAGAGTGGTGGATTTTCCCGCCCCGTTCGCCCCGATAATGGTGACGATCTCGCCGGGATAGACTTTCAGCGAAATACCCTTCAGGGCATTGATCTTCCCGTAGTTGGTATGAACGTCAACAAGTTCCAGTATGGGCTGGTTGGCCATCTATTCCTCCTTATCATCTGATCTGGTCCCCATTCGCTTGGACGGAATCAATCCCGCAGGCCGGAACAGCATCATCAGCGTCATGGCCGCCCCGAATGCCAACATCCTGTAGAGTTCGAACTCGCGAAACACCTCCGGCAACACGATCAGTGCCAGCGCACCAACCATAATACCCGGAATCGAGGCCATTCCTCCAAGAACCACCATGGACAACACCATGGCCGATTCGATGAAGGTGAAACTTTCCGGGCTGACGAAGCGCATCCGGGCCGCGAAAAAAGCACCGGCCATTCCTCCGAAAATGGCGCCCATAGCGTAGGAGAGAAGTTTCAGCTTGAACGTGTTGACGCCCATCAGTTCCGCCGCTGTCTCGTCCTCCCGGATCGCCTCCCAGGCCCTGCCGATCCTTGAATAATTAAGCCGATGCACCGCGATTATAGTGAAAATGCATAGTAAAAGGGCCACGTAATAGAGCAGATGGAGTTTTTTCAGATAAAGATGCTCTATGCTGAATCCTCCGGCAAAACTTGGAAAATATATTCCAGGGGCCTTGATGCCTAGAATGCCGTTCGGCCCGTGGGTCAGGCTCATCCAGTTGTTCAGGATAATTCTCACGATTTCGCCGAACCCCAGCGTTACGATGGCGAGATAATCTCCCCGCATCCGGAGCGTAGGATAGCCGATGATGCAGCCTGCGATGCATGCGATCGTTGCGGCTACGGGGAGAGCCAGCCAGAAGGACAACTGGTAATGAATGCTGAGCAGCGCATAGGAATATGCCCCTACGCCGTAAAATGCAATGTAGCCTAGATCCAGCATCCCGGCCAGACCGACGACGATATTAAGACCCAACCCGAGACATATATAGATCAGAACACTGATTGCGACATCCTGCCCGTAACGTCCCGTCAACACAGGAAAAAGAAAGGCGACGACGAGGATCATGCCCATCCACGACCAGTTAGGGAGTTTCCCCACCGATGCCGATACCGAGGACCTGACCCTGTCGATTGGATCGGTGATCCATCTAAGGGCACCCGCCTTATTAAGGACGTAAAGAACAAGGAGAACAAACGAGGCAATAAATACATAGAGCCCGACCGTCAAGGTCTTCTTGTACGCAAGGGTCCCGTCACCCTGGATTCCTGTCATCGGCCACAGAAGGAATAAAAACCACGCCAGGCCGAACAGGTAAATTTTTAAGATTTTCTTATACTCGGGTTTCATCGACATTTTCACCCATGATTCCCGTCGGCATGAAATACAATACCGAAATCAAAATGATAAAGGCAAATACATCTTTATATTGGCCTGAGATATATCCGGCGCCTATGATCTCCACCATCCCGATGATAAGGCCACCAATCATGGCTCCGGTGATGTTGCCGATACCACCCAGAACCGCTGCGGCAAATGCCTTGATCCCCGGAACGAACCCCATGTCGTAGCGGACAGATCCGTAATAGAGACCGACCATGACACCTGCTGCGGCAGCCAATCCAGCGCCAAGGGCGAAAGTGATGCTGATGATCCGGTTGCTGTTGATGCCCACCAGCGCCGACATGACCTTGTCTTGAGCCGTCGCCCGCATGGCTTTTCCAATACGGGTCTTGAATACGAGTATATTCAGAAAGACGAGAAGGCAGACAGTAATCACAACGATGACGATCTGAAGATAGCTGATCGTTATTAAGCCAAATTCGAATCTACCGTCGGCAAAGGCCGACGGATACGGTTTATCGTAAACGCCCTGGGTGAGCATGAGACCGTTCTGTAAAAAAATGGACATGCCCAGGGCACTGAGGAGGACAGCCAACCGCGAGGCGTAACGAAGCGGCTTGTAGGCCACCTTTTCAACCGCCATGGCCAGGCAGGCGCAATAAATCATTGCCAAGGCTATGGAGCCGCCGAGACACAGCCAGGGATGGGTCTCCAGATATCCGTTCGCCGCTAGAAAACTCAACAGAACCACGCCCATGTAGCCGCCGGCAGCGAAAAATTCCCCGTGGGCAAAATTAATAAGTTGGATGATTCCGTAAACCATTGTGTACCCAAGGGCGATAAGGGCGTAGATGCCACCCAGAGTCAACCCGTTGATCAACTGCTGTATAAAGAATTCCATATCCATCCTTACATGGTATAGCCAGAGTAAAGGCCGAGCCCCGGCAAACAGCCGAGGCTCGTTTTATTATCCTCAAGAACTAAAACAATTTGCCGGTGTCGGGGTTCCAGTACGTTTTGAATTTTCCGTCCTTCACAGTCCAGATCACGTAATTTGAGCCGGAATCGCCGTTCTTCATGAACTTGATTTTCTTGGTGGCGCCCATGAAATCCATCTTCATCATTTCAGCCTTGATCTTGGCTGGATCGGTGGAATTGGCCTTCTTTATGGCCGACAGCAATACATATGCGGCGTCATAGGCGTATCCTGAATAGGCCCCGGGCTTTTCGAACATTTCCGTATATTTATTGATATATTTTGCATAGGATGGCGTGGCCTCGTCGGTATATCCGAAGGTCAGGTAAGAGCCTTCGGCCGCTTCCTTTGCAATTTCGATATATTGCGGATGATACACGGCGTCCTGGGCCAGAATCTTGCACTTTAAGCCAAAACGTTTGGCCTGGATGGCCATCAGGCTTCCAGTAGCGGAATTCTGAAGGCTCATGTAGAACACGTCAGGGTTGGCGTGTTTTATGTTTGTGAGCACAGCGGAAAAATCCTTATCGCCCTGATTGACGTGGTCATGGGATAGGACCTTGACGCCAAGTATCGCACACTGCTTGGCAACATTTTCCGCAAGACCCTGGGAATAGGTGGTTTTATCGTCAACGATATAAATGGTCGAGGCTTTCAGATATTCCTTGACGAACTTGCCCGCTATTTTGGACTGGTCATCATCACGTCCGCACATACGGAACATGTAGGGTAAACCGCGCTCGGTAACCTTTTCGTTCGTGGAGGCCGGTGTGATCATGGGGATATTCTCCTCACTCAACGCTTCTGAAGCAGGTATGGTGGAAGAAGAGCAATAGGCGCCGATCACTCCGACGACTTTTAAGTTGATCAGTTTATTCGCTGCCGCAACTGCCTGGCGGGGATCGCACGCCGTGTCCTGAGGATACACCTCGATTTTATCATACCCCGGAATGCCACCTTCCGCCTCGAACACCGCCACAGCAACCTTCGCACCATTGGCGATATCGTTGCCGTCCGCCGCGTACGGGCCGGTCAAGGGGCTCATGGTTCCGATATTCAGGGTCTTTGCCGTAGCTGTTCCGATCAGAAACGGCACCAGGATAAGTCCGGCAATAATCCATACAAAAGCTTTCTTTCTCATTTGTTCCCTCCTTACAATTTAATGGTTGCTAATGGGCCGACTGGCCCAGATAAGCCTCTATAACCTTGGGGTCCTTTTGGATTTGCTTGGGCGTCCCTTCGGCAATCTTCACACCGTGGTCGATGCAGACGATCCGCTGACAAACACCCATCACGACTTTCATATCGTGCTCCACCAGAAGGACATTGACTCCAAGGTCGCTGATCCGCGAGATGTCTTTCATCAACTCCATGCTCTCTGCGGGGTTCATCCCTGCAGCTGGTTCGTCAAGAAGAAGTATCTTCGGTTGAGATGCTAAAGCCCTGGCAATTTCGAGCCTCCGTTGAAGACCATAGGCCAGGTTTTCGGCTACGACGTCCGCGTATTGCGCTACCCCCATCAACTCCAACACTTCTAGCGCTTTTTTCTGAATATATTTTTCTTCATTTTTCTGGGACGCCGTTCTTAAGATAGCACCGATAACACCCTTTTTCGACCGGCAATGCAACGCTACCATGGCGTTCTCAATAACCGTCATTTTGGAAAACAAGCGAATATTCTGGAAAGTTCTCGCTATGCCCATGGTCAGGATCTGATAAGGCCTATTTCCCAAAATAGTTTTATCGCCGAGGAAGACGTCTCCCTTTGACGTTTTGTATACACCTGTGATGACGTTGAATATGGTCGTTTTGCCGGCACCGTTTGGGCCGATAAGACCGACGATCTCTCCGGGATCGACGTTGAAACTGATTTCCGACAGAGCCTGTAGCCCGCCGAACTGAACGCTGATTTTATCGAGTTTGAGTTGTGTCATGTTCGCCGCTATAGATCATAATTGTTTACTCTTTTTCTTAAGGAGCTAACTGTTTCGCATCAGTATCAAAGACTCCCTTCCAGACGGGACTTCTAAAGCTAGTCCACCACATCCTGAAAATTCCTTCACTCCACTGGCTTGAAGATCAAGTACAACTACGGCGCAAGAAGTAGTATAATCATTTAAATGATTTGTCAAGCATAAAGCGTAGCATAGCGATGAGAACACAAGATGAACGGTCTTGTATGTCTATGGAATAATTACCTCAAAATATGGTGAGGGACATCCAACCCAATTTTCACCACATTTTCGCAAAAAGCAACATAATAAGGGTATTTTTACCGATTGTTCATCCTTAACCTGTTGATACTATTACATTCAGCTCTTTGAGGGTCTACTATAGTGCCCCATAGTTTAATACTATTAGCTGGCACATAGATTTCATGGAGTAAGTTTAAAGACACAGTAGTTGTATCACAATTTTTCTTGACAACACTGACCAAAAGATCAGATAAATAATGGTTTTTTAAGTTTATGATTTGAAGATCTAGGAAGAGGTCGAATTTGCATAATCAACACCCTACATGTATGCACTCAAGTTAAGGAGAATTATTGAAAATGTTAAATGACAAGAAAATCAGCATAATCGGAACCGGGAATATGGGTGAAGCCCTTATCAGTGGACTCATTGATTCCGGATTAACCAAGCCTGAAAATATTATCTGCACTGACTGTCGTGAGGATAGACTTGAATTAATAAGCAAAGCCTATGGGATAGCTACCACAATCAGCAATGTGGAAGCAGTCAAAGCGTCGGATATCGTTATCTATGCGGTAAAACCGCAGATCATTGCCAACGTCCTGACAGAAACAGCCCGTTACCTGGATATGTCAAAGCTGGTCATTTCAATTGCTGCCGGAGTCCCGCTTGCCGCAATAGAGTCGCGTCTTCATAAAGAGTTACGCCTGATTCGAGTGATGCCGAACATAGCAGCATTTGTTAAGGAAAGCGCCACGGGCATCGCAGCGGGAGATCATGTTCTCAAAGATGACATCAAGCTGGCAAAGTCCATATTCGATTCTGTAGGGAAAAGCGTCGTCATTAAAGAGAACGTCCTCATGGATGCTATTACTGGGTTAAGCGGTAGCGGTCCCGCCTATATCTTTTTGATTGTTGATGCCTTGGCTGATGCCGGCGTCAAGATGGGACTTTCCAGACAGGAAGCTCTGTTTCTTTCGACCCAAACGGTTTTAGGTTCTGCAAAATTATTGATGGAGACCCAACAACACCCTGGCCAACTAAAGGACAAAGTCACCTCTCCTGGAGGAACCGCCATTGCAGGCATTCATACATTAGAGAAAGGCGGACTTCGAGTGACACTTATGAATGCCGTAGAGGCCGCAACAAATCGTTCTAAGGAACTGGGGGAAATAATAACAAGAAATTTTTCCGAAGAATAGCATAACACGTATAAGGTCTGCCGATGTCAGTAGATAAAGCTACCCGTCTACGGAAAAAGTTTTATTGTTTCGTTCTTTCAAACAACATCCCTGAAATCTCTTGACAGAGATTCTGACTTTGTTTCCAAACGGGTACCGGGGGAAACCAATCCAGTACCAAACAAAGATGAAGATTATGAAAGTTGTGTGTCTCCCATTCTCATCGACATGTTCCGCTATGGAAAAATCTATAAGACAGCAATAAACCCATACAAAAAATCGAAGAAGTGTAGACTGTCCTCAGGTTTTAAAGAGGCCGTACACTTTATTTATAACGCTCTTCATGAGTTTTGAAGAATGAACTTCCTCTGTCCCCTTTTCTTCGGTCTCTGAAGGCTTTACTTCCTGTTCCCCCACATCCTTCTGAACTTCTCTTCTTCGTCTATATGGTCTCGGTCTCCTCCGCCTCGGTGTTTCAGCTCCTCGGAAAGATACCTTCTCGGCAGGCTGTTGCTTTTCAGTACCTGTGGAAGATACTGTCTCTGCGGACCGCTGTTTCTCATTCCCTCTGGAGGATACCTTCTCGGCGGGTTTATGTTCCTCAACTCCAGGTAAAGTTTCGACTTCCGTCTTTATATTGTTCGATATGTCCTCCGCCTTCTTGACAATCTCAAATTGAGATTCACCCCAGACCATATCGGATTTTCCTGAAATATGTATTGATATATCATAGAGAGTTTCGAGGTTGCTCAATTCCTTCCTCTTTTGATTAACCAGATAATTACTAACCCCATCGGGAAGAACTATCCTTATCGAGGCAGAGGTCCCCTTTACCGCTTCCGATTTGATCCTGCGGTAGGTATTAAGAGCCATGTACTCTATCGATGGTCTCATTCCACTGCCCCGGCAGTGAGGACAGAGGGCATAACTTATTTCCTGTATCGTTGACTGCTTCTTTTGACGGGAAAGTTCAAGCATTCCAAACTTCGATATCTTTGCAAGCTGTATTCTTGACCTGTCCACACTGAGAGCATTCTTGAATGTCTTTTCTATCTCCGCAATATGCCTCTGCTCCCTCATATCGATAAAATCGATCACGATGAGACCCCCAAGGTCCCTCAATCGGAGTTGCCGTGCTATTTCCTTTGCCGCCTCCAGGTTGGTCCTGTAGGCCGTCTCCTCCACATCACGTCTATTTGATGCGCGCCCCGAATTTACATCTATTGTGGTCATTGCCTCTGTTGGGCTTATAATAAGGTAAGCCCCCGATTTTAAATTCACCCGTTCCTGATATATGGCCTTTATCTGATCTTCTATTTCATACTGGTCAAATATTGGGGTTTCATCTTTATAGGGTTTTATCATCTTTACATGCCTCGGAGAAACAGTCCTGCAGTATTCCCTCATTTTCCTGTATGTATCTACATTATCGACAAGTATCTCATCAATATCCGATGTATAGTAATCCCTGAATGCCTTGACTGCGAAATCACTCTCGCGATAGATGAGTGCCGGTGCGGAAACCTTGTCAGCCTTCTTTTTCAAGTCTCTAAACAACCTCATGAGCATCTGATAGTCACGGATCAACTCCTGTTTTGTCCGGTTCATACCCGCCGTTCGGATAATAAAGCCTGTGCCCTCCTCCTTGATTAGCTGTCCCATCAACTCCTTCAGTCTTTTTCGATCATTCTCGTCTTCTATCTTACGAGATATTCCGGTACTGGCCTTGTTGGGCATAAGAACAATATAGCGGCCGGGGAGGGATATATATGTGGTCAGCATAGCACCTTTATTGCCCTTTTCTTCCCTCAAAACCTTCACCAGGATTTCCTGACCCACAGAGAGCTTGCCGCTTTTTTCATCCATATATTCAGGGCTGACATCGTGGAGAGGAAGAAAGCCATTCTTCTTTCCGCCGTAATCTACAAAGGCAGCCCGCAGGCCCCGTTCCACCTTTTTTACTATTCCTTTATAGATGTTTCCCGTTGTCGGCTCTTTGACCGACATTTTTATGTCATATTCCTTCAGCCGGCCATCTTCCACAATGGCCATTCGGCTCTCTTCCTCATCTATTGTATTTATAAGCATCTTCTTAGACACAACAACACCCTCTTCCTTTATTGAAAGGCACTCACATCTCCCCTGCCGACCCTTATAACCTCGGGAACGTCATCCACAAGACTTACAACGCTCGATAATTCCGTAGTGATTATACCCCCATCAATGAATAAATCAACGTGACGATTTAATTTTTTTTCCATCTCTAGTGGATCCACCATTATATCTCCTTGTTCTGTCGTCACACTGGTACTGATAATCGGACGGCCAAATTCTCTGACAAGGGTAAGACAAATCCGGTTGTCGGGAACTCTGATCCCTACCGTCTTCCTTTTCGGCATAAGGATCTTTGGAACAAGCCTGGATGCCTCTAGTACAAAGGTATATGGACCCGGTAAAAGCCGCTTCATTATCTTATACGCATAGTTAGAAACTACTGCGTAGTTACTGATATCGCTCAGGTCTGCACACACGATGCTGAATGGCTGTTTTTTACTCCTCTGCTTGATCTCATAAATCTTTTCAATTCCCCTCCTGTTAAAAAGATCACATCCCATGCCATAGGCAGTGTCGGTAGGGCAGATAATCATTCCCCCATCATTCAGTACCTGAACAGCCTTTGTAATCAGCCGCAACTGAGGATTTTCACTGTTAATGTTCAGCAACATTTCAATCTTGACTCCTCGGCGGAAAGGTAACAGTTAACTCATATCTAAACAATTAATTTATCTTGCTAAAGTTGTAATTTATATGCTTTTTCTAAAATACTGTCAACATATTTTGCCTTTCATTGGAAGGTTTGTGTTAGTATAGAGAAAATAAATTTTTGGCGCAAAGCCTCCTGCCGACCCTGACAGACATAAGAATGCCTGCTTCGACTCTCCAAGTTATTCAAATAAACCTGGAATAATGCTGTTAAATAGTGTTATTTTTAAACGTTATATGGGGAAAGGAGGGGATGATGCACGAAAAAGAAATTATTCATAGATCGATATCAAGGATATTTATTTTACTAATTAGTCCCCCCTGAAAAACAGGACTTTATAAAGTATTTTGTCATTTTGTTCTTTGAAAACTGAAGATAAATGTGGATGAG
>JAFGPZ010000154.1 GCA_016935935.1 Deltaproteobacteria bacterium | reverse complement strand
GTGGATTGCCATCAGGCAATACTGTTACGAGAGGCGATTCACTTTTCCCAAGAGTCGAGTACAAGGGCGAAGAAAAAAAAGCAGAATTATCCGATATGAAGCCAGAAATAGGATTTCAAGAGTTTGGGAAAATCGACCTGAGGGTTGCTCTGATCCTGGAGGCGGAATCAGTGCCCAAATCGGAAAAGCTTATAAAGTTGAAGATCGATATCGGAGAGGAAAGAACTATCGTTGCTGGTATAGGCAAGGATTATAAACCGGAAGATCTGCCAGGGAAGAAGATTGCCGTCCTTGTTAACCTGAAACCGGCAAAACTGATGGGAGTTACGTCCCAGGGAATGCTCCTTGCCACGGATATGGAGAAGGGTCTCACCCTCCTCTCCTTCGATGGCGATGCTAAGGTAGGAGCAAAGATAAAATAGGCTATCAAGCGCTGCGTTACGCCGGTCGTTCAAAAACTCGTTTACACATGGCGGAATGCGTCATGTAGCGTCTATCTGTGCCACCAAAGAACAGGCTCGCTTCCTGCCAGTCCCTTAATCGTACTGACCCTAATGAGAAGATAAGCTTGCCTGCCATTCATATGAACCCCCTGCCGCACGAACTGAATGGAGATTTATAAAAAAATTCCTTTCAGATCACCTTACGAAACTTAGGAAAAACGAAAAAGAATACAATGGCAAATAAGCAAAGCAAAAGGCCAGCTATGCACAGAGAATTTGCGGTTCCGATTCCCTCCGCAAGGGCTCCAAAGGGGACGGCGCTTAATGGCATGACTCCAAAGCTCATCATGGCCATACTCACTACTCGACCTCGCATTTCTCGAGATGAGTATGTCTGCATAAGGGTCATATTGAGGGACATAAAGACGGCGCTTAGAACCCCGACCATTATCAGAGCAGGCAGGGCCGTTGTATAGGAAGCACAACGTGAAAACAGGAGGAGAGCACACCCCCACACAAAAGCATTTATAACAAGGAATGATCCACGCTTTCTCAGATGATGAAGGGATGCAAGCCCCATTGCGCCGACCAGAGAACCGACACCAACACATGCCATAAGGAGTCCCAGTCCATCCGACTGAATGTTCAGAACTTCCCTTCCCCATGCCGGGAGGAGCGCAAGATAAGGAAACCCGAACAGGGCCGGCACAAAACTCATAACAACAAGGCCGAGGAGGGTTGGGTCATGTACAGCATATTGAAATCCTTCGCGAATATCTTCAGCCATTCCCTTTCCGGATTTCTTGTTCGATTGAACCTTTCCCGCTTTAATCAGGGCTGTACTGATGGCCGAAAAGGTATGAATGCCGGCCACAAGGTAGAAAACTCCTGCTGTACCCAGATATACAATAAGTACTCCGGCCAGTGCCGGCCCAACGATCCGCGTTATATTCATGCCCACACTATTTAGTGAAATGGCATTCATGAGGGTTTCCCCGGGTACAATATCAGAGACTATCGATTGCCTGCTGGGCATATTGAAGGCTGCAAGGGTACCGTTACCGACACCGATCACCAGCAGATGCCAGAAAAGTATGAGACCCGTCAGGTCAAGCGTTGCAAGCAGAAGGGTCAGAATTGTATTACCACTTTGACTCAGCAGTATTATCTGCCTGCGGGGAATACGATCTGCAAGTACTCCCCCGAGCATGGAGAAAAAGGTTAACGGCAAGGCAAAAGACACCATTACCATTGCGAGCGCGAAAGGGGAATCATCGGTAAGGCGAAGGACAAGCCATCCACGTGTGATCTGCTGCATACCCACCGCCATAAACGAAAAAAAGGTTCCGAGCCACAGCCAGCGGTAGTCCCTGTAACGGAATGACATAAAGGCCAGGGCAAACCTGCTTCGAGGTAAGGGAAGGGATTTTTTTGGTTGTTTTATCAGAGAATCCATAATGTCCAATGCATTTGCGAAAGAAGCCGAAATATACACAGGATAGGACAAGGAGACTCTCTCAATCGCTATCGCTAATACAGTGTTTTATAAAAAACTGTTGACGAAAATAAACCACGTCTCAGAATAAAAAAGAATCTGCCTCTTTCATTTTTTCAGGATTTCAAGGTTCGCAGGCGTTTCCAAAGGAACAGCCACGGGATTTATATATTTGGATACCAATTCCTCGGTATTTCCCACATTCAATTGATCGAAAAGAAAGGTGAACTGACCCTCCAGCTCCTTGCCGATTGCCTCCCGTGCCTCCGGCACCAGATCCCACATCTCTTTTTTAAACAGGCCGAATCCCTTCTTCCTTGTTTTGTAGATAAACTGTTCCGCCGTGTCCGATTCCTTCTTTTCGCCCTTTAGCACCTGGTTGATATGCCCGTAAATCCTGTCCCTCAAATGGGCTGGAAAGTTGGCACTGTCATATATAATGTTTTGAAATCCAGTTGCCAGATGAACTTCGGCCGTCTTGGTCTGAGGGAAACGATTGAAGGCATCTTTTGGAAGGGTTGAAGCCCCGTGCTGAACGGCGCCGGCCAGGCCGTATCGTGATCGTGCAACCTCAGATATTTCCTCAAGAGCCTTAAAGTCGATATTGACTTTCGCTATCGATCCATCGGGCAAAGGAACGCCTCCGTGTGCAGTCCCGGTCTGAATGCTGATCTTGCTTATCCCCTTGTGGTATTTTTTGCCTTTCCCTAATCTGTCAAGATAGCAATCCATAAAAATGCCGAATTCTTCGACGGTTGTATTTTTATCACCTATTTCGCCGATTTCACCGCCTATCGATACAGTGATACCTTCAGGTTCAATCTCTCTGATCAGGTCGGTCATGTCTGCTGTCACTGTATAATTCTTTTCCTGTTGTTCCTGTATCGACGGTTTGCTGAGGTCGGCGAGAGTAGATGCGTCGATATCGATATTGTAAAATCCACTCCCAATTGCCTCTTTGATAAGAGCAGTTACAGCTTTCCTCTCATCGTCGGGACCTGCGGCGTACTTTTTGGCATTGAACTGGAAATGATCTCCCTGCAGGAAGAGAAATCCCTTGAAGCCAGCCTTGATCGCAGCGGCCGTGACTACTGCCGAGTATTCTTCCGGTCGCTGATCAGTGTAGTCCATTTCGGAACGGGCGATCTCGAAGATGAATGCCCCCACATTTCCTGCTATGGCAGCCCGGAAGACCGCCTGTGCGCTGTAATATGTCATCCCTCTCAGGTTGATAGCAGGAACAGTAAACCCAGCTACCTCTTTCGTCCCCATTGCCTCGTAGAGGGACTGGATGGACGAGGCATATATTCCCAAGGCTACGCCTGTCTTTCTGATTAACCAGCGGGATGCCTCCCTTGTTTCTCTGTCTGGGCTGAATACGGCAGCATAGACCAAATCATCAATAAGATGTGTCCTCAGTTCTCTCTCGTCTGATGATATGGAGATTTTATCCGCCTCAATAGTCAGGCAGCCTTCAATCTTTTTTTTCAGTTCCCTGGCATCTGTGACTGTCATGACGCTTGTTCCCCCTTTCTTCTTTGTAGGGTCTTTATTATAATAAATGCTGTTCAGTGCATCTGTTAGATTTAGTCGGATATTACCCGGAGAGCATATTCACCTATGAAATAACGCGTCAAAATTATCTTCCTGTATGTAAGATTTATCCGTTGGCCAGGAATTCACCTGCCTTTTCTACTTCAAAACGACTTCCCATATATATTGGCCTTCTCTGCTCGAGGGATTCAGGTTTTATGGAGAGTATATCCTGACGCCCATCTGTGGCGGTACCACCTGCACCTTCAATGATAAAGGCCATCGGTTGGAGTTCAAAGATGAGACGAAGTTTCCCGCTTTTCTGTTGCTTCAGGGCGGGATAGGTGAAGATTCCCCCTCTTTTGATCAGAATCTGGTTGATATCTGGAACAAAGCCCCCACTGTAGCGCAGTTTGTACCCCTCACTTTCCAGGTACTCTATGTATCTCAGGTGTTCCGGCAGCCAGTCCCGCCTCAGGCCTCCGAGACTGTATATGGAACCTCTTTCATTCAGGATAATATTTTCCTCGGAGAGAACATATTCTCCCTCTCTGTTGAGGACGAATTCGTGAGTTCCCTTCCCCGCCGAGTAGACCATGGTAATGAGAGGGCCATAGGTAATATACATGGCTGCCACCATGCTCTTCCTGCCTTCCTTCAGGATAGGCGCATTGTGGATTCCAATGATCGTTCCAAGCGATAGATTGGTTTCAACAAGGGATGACCCATCGAGAGGATCGGCGGTGATAAAGTACTGCTCGTCCCCCTTTCCTATTGGAATAATGCAATCCCGCTCTTCCGACGCGTATTCCCTAACAAAGCCGGAGTGTCTCATCTGACTTTCCAGGATAGCATCGGAACTCCTATCAAGGGAAAGCTGGTCCTCACCGTAGACATTTTTAAAGCCGGCAAGTTTTCGATTTGACTCATGAATCTTAGCCGATATATACTTCCCGGTCACCGCTATCTGCCAGATCAGTCTCCGGAGGGTTACTTCAATGCCTGCAATCCACATATGCCTTCTGAGATCTACAAACCCTTTTATAACATCCGATATATTTTCCATATTAATTCCCTCAGAGAAGTTTATATTGAATTTCTAACAACTAATGCGCTTTTTGACAAGGATTTTTTAAAAAAAGTATCTCCCCGCAAACCAGTAGAGGAACATTCCGAAGATTACGGTTGCTGCCAGTGATTTTGTCTTGAAGGCGACAACGAAAGTGGGAATTGCGATCAGTAAATCAGGTCTGGTGACATCGAATATCCTCGGTTCGCCTGACGTAAGGATGGCGGGGAATATCAACGCGCTCAGTATGGCTGCAGGAATATAGTCGAGCCACTCCACAAGCAATTGGGGAAGTTCACGCCGAGACAGAAAGATAATGGGAATAAGGCGGGGGATATAGGTGACAATCCCCATGCCGAGGACGAGAAGAACATATTCAGCAGTCAACTGTCATTCTCCTCTCTATGTGATAATTGGTATCGACGGAAGAGGACACCGAGTGTGGCAGCGACTATGGAAGAGATAATGATGTGGGAATTACCGGAGATTATCAATGAAAGACCGACAGCAAGCCCTCCTGCCATAATGGCAACGAGTATGTAAATATTGCCCCTCAGTTGAAAAACTAAGAGGCAGATGAACATGGCTGTCAGCGCATAATCTATTCCAAAGGCTCCTGCTGGAATAAATTGCCCGCCAAAGCCCCCGGCAACGGTACTCCCAACCCAGGTAATATTTGTGGTATGATTGAGCACAAGCGCGGGTTGCCAGTTCCAGTTGTCATTCCTGAATCTGCTAAGGTTTAGTGCAAAACTTTCGTCGGTAACACCGTATGCAAAAAGCGCAAGCCACCCACCGTTTACTGACTTCAAATAGATTGAAAGAGACGAACTCATCAGGAGGTGTCTCAGGTTAACCATAAAGGTGGTGGCTATAATCGGCATAATAGCGCTGCCGCCGACCAGCATCGAAACCGCAATGAACTGAGAACTCCCCGCATAGACGACGACGGACATAAGACCTATTTCAAGAGGATGGAGGCCCGCTTTCTGTGCAATTACGCCAAAGGCCACACCGATAGCCAGATAGCCGAGACAGATGGGCCATGCCGCAACAATCCCCTCTTTTATGGCCGCCGACCACTTCATTCTATGTTTTTTAGAAAAAATCTGCATATCGAAGTTTCCCGCCTCAAGTCGAAGGGGGATGCGCTTGCTGCTCGGTTAAATATAGTCTGATAAAGACGACATACATTACTGCCGGTATTAAGTCAAAACAACTTTCCCCTGTCATTGACAGTCGTACTCAGCTCCTGTATATGATTTCCGAAGAGGATGAGTATATGACGGGAATAATCTTGTCGGGTGGAAACAATACGCGCATGGGAACCAATAAGGCATTTTTAAAAATCGGGGGAGAGAAATTGCTCGACAGGACTATCCGAGTTTTCCGGGAAATCTTTCAAGAGATCATATTGGTGACAAATTCTCCCCTCGAATATCTCGATTACGATATACGTACAGTGACCGATATAATAAAAGGAAAGGCCGCCCTTGGGGGTATCTATACAGGCCTTTTCCATGCGTCTCATACCCACGCATTCGTTTCTCCCTGCGACATGCCCTTTTTAAATGGCGATTTTATTAAATTCATGGTCGAGAAGATTGAAAACTATGATATAGTAGTGCCCCAGGCAACGGGAGGTTTGGAGGCACTCCATGCCATCTATTCCAAAAGATGCATGCCTGTCATTAAAAGGCATATGGAGAAGGGTAACCTGAAAATCAACACAATTTACAAAAAATCAAAGACATTGATATTAGCACAGGAGACGGTCGTTTCATTCGATCCGGAGGAACATATGTTCCTGAACATCAACTCTCCGGATGATCTCGAAAAACTCCGAAGAAGTTCGGTTTTTTAATTGACATCTGCAATGTTTTTAGATAGATGTTGCCTGGCTTGTTGAACTTAACAGTAAGCGGGTTCCACGGTTTATTGCGGCGAGGTTAGAGAGCTAATACAAAATAACCATATTTCTTAAAAGTCGGAGATTCCACGCAACTTTTTGCGTGGAGCTTCAATTTTTTATTCTAAAAGTCTTGCCTATTCATTGGACAAAGGGGGGAATAAATGTCTGATCAAAAAGTTATGAATCGATGGTATGTCGTTGTTGGCGCTGTACTGATTCAGTTGTGCCTGGGAGCCATTTACGCATGGTCTGTTTTTACACCAAAGCTGACCGCAGCTGAGGGTATATACAAGTTTAGCGCAGGACAGGCAGCCTGGGTATTTTCTGTCGGGCTTCTCGTGTTTGCCGTGGTGATGATAATCTCGGGACGCGTGATCGGGCAGATGGGGCCGAGAAAACTTGCGATGCTTGGTGGTATCGTCCTCGGTGCCGGATACATACTTGGCGGATTGTTTGGCAGCACCTTCCTTGCCCAGTTGATTTTTATCGGTATTGTCGGCGGAGCTGGTATTGGTCTTGCTTACGTGGTGCCCATTGCCGTGGGGGTCAAGTGGTTTCCCGACAAGAAAGGTATGGTTACAGGCCTGGCAGTTGCCGGTTTCGGTTTCGGCGCCACCATCTGGGTTAAATCGGCCGGGTCCTGGTTTGACTTGCTGAACAGACTTGATTTCTTCGGCCTGGGCGGAGTACAGAGCGTCTTTTTTCTGTACGGCGTCATTTTTATCATCGCCGTTGTTTTGGGCAGCATCGTGATGGTTGATCCCCCTTCAGGCTACTGCCCTGCGGGCTGGACACCACCCAAGAACAATTCAGGAACTAAAGGGGCCTCCGTATCGGGTATGGTCGATTTTATGCCTGGAGAAATGTTAAAAACCCCTCAGTTCTACATGACTTGGGTAACCTTTCTCTTCTCAGCAATTGCCGGTCTAATGGTCATTTACTGTATAAAGCTGTTTGGCATCGATAAACTCTCAGCCAGTGGTATCGAGACTGCGGCGGCGTCAGCTATAGCCGGTACGGCCATGGCATGGTATGCGATATTCAACGGTCTCGGCCGTATAGCATGGGGAACCGTTTCCGACAAGATCGGCAGAAAAATGTCCATATTTCTCATGTGCCTCTTCCAGGGAATTATCATGTTGCTCTTTTACAAGATGGGTGGCGCTGGTTTAACTCTCATTATCGGGGCCTGCATCATCGGATTCAACTTCGGCGGCAACTTCGCCCTTTTCCCAGCGATCACCGCGGATTACTTCGGCAACAAAAACGTGGGACTCAACTACGGATACATCTTCGTTTCTTACGGAATCGCCGGCGTGATAGGTCCCCAGATCGCCGGGTTCTTCAAGGATGCTGCCATGGGAGGCAGCGACCCCTCCATCTGGATTACCCCTTTCATAATAGCAGGCGTTGCCTGTCTGCTGGGGGCGGCTCTTACTTTGGTCTCAAAACCGCCAAAAAAATAATAGGCTGATATAGAAAGGTGCCGGTCTCAGGATCGGCGCCTTTTTCATTACTGGAGAATATACGATAAATGCCCGTTCCGAAGTATATCTCGCATCATAAAACATCACCGTCCATCAGGATCTGCATCTTAATCTTTCTAACAATCCTTCTTCTGGTTCCCTCAAGTATCTTTTCCGGCACACATGAAAGCCTCGATACTCAGATAGGCCAGATGCTCATATTGGGGTTCAGGGGGCTGAGTGTAACAAACGAAAGCCCTATTATGACCGATATCAAGGCAAGGCATATAGGGGGCGTAATTCTCTTCGATTATGATATTCCCTCAAAATCACCTGTAAGAAACATCAGTTCTCCGGAACAGGTCAAAAGTCTCGTTGCAAAACTCCAGGACGCTGCCTCTATTCCCCTTCTTGTCGCTATTGATCAGGAGGGAGGACAGGTGAATCGACTGAAAGAAAAATTTGGATTTCCGCCTACGGTATCAGAACAGTACCTCGGAACCCTAGACGATAGATTGATAACGAAAGCTTATGCACAGGCAATGGCGGAAACATTAGCCGGCCTCGGCATAAATACCAATTTTGCGCCTGTTGTCGATCTCAACGCGAACGTTAAGAATCCCATCATAGGGGAACTGGGGCGCAGTTATTCAGAAAAGCCAGCGGTGGTGATCAGAAACTCGCTGATTGTGTTAGATGCCATGCGTGAGAAGGGAATACTATCTGCTATAAAACACTTCCCCGGGCATGGTAGCTCGACCGGTGACTCTCACAAAGGTTTTGTGGACGTAACGACAACATGGTCATCTATTGAACTCATACCCTTTAAGACAATCATCGGGACAGGCGTGTGTGACATGGTAATGACTGCCCATATATTCAACGAAAAACTTGATCCCAAATGGCCTGCAACACTGTCCGACAAAATCATTTCCGGAATATTGCGCAATAAATTTAACTACGATGGTGTTGTTGTGTCAGACGACATGCAGATGAAGGCCATCAGGACCTACTATGGTCTGGAGAAGGCCATTGAGAGAGCAATCCTGGCCGGCTGCGATGTGCTGATTTTTGCTAACAATTCTATTTTTGAAGAAGATATAGGGGAGCAGGCCGCAGAAATTATAAAAAAATTAGTGCGAAAAGGAGCTATCAGTACCGACAGGATCGTAGATTCCAATCGCAGAATTAAAAGACTCAAGGAAAAAATCTTCCTCCCGGCATCTAACAAATAACTTACTGAAAATTCATACTAAAAGGGAAATAAAATGTCTCAAAAAATAGTCGTAAGGGGTTTCGGTTTGATTATCATCGGGAGTGAAATTCTGGACGGAAGGGTCCAGGACAGCCATTTCGCCAACACAAGAAG
>JAFGPZ010000153.1 GCA_016935935.1 Deltaproteobacteria bacterium | reverse complement strand
TTGCGGCGGGGTTAGCGAGCGAATATAAAACAAACAATTTCCTCAACAGTCGGAGATTCCCCGCAACAAGTTGCGGGGAGCTTCAATCTCTTCCGTGACGATTTGTGGTGAATATCCAACTAACAAGGAATAATCATGCTGTATTCGCTCGCTGTCCAGTTCAAAAGGTTTCAACAAACCCTATTTGGCTTGCATATTCGAATTGACGTTTCCAGGGAACCGATCGATGCGCCTTGTTAAAAACCTCTTCACCCGTCATTTTTATCGATTCGAAATCTACCGTTACAGGGTGATACCCCCCTATAAAACCCATATCTGGTGCAATCAGAGGATTGTGTCCAGTCATGCAGTCGCAGTCTTTTGTTATACCTATAAGTGCGTTTACGACAAGCGAATTATACGAGATAATGTTCCATGCCGCCGCCGCCGCCTCTACAAGTTTTTCCTGAAAAACCGACTCACTGGTGGCCCAGAAGATTTTCAGGGCAATTGACGGGCACATTGCAATACACTGCGCGCATCCAGTGCAAAGATCCAGATTGTAAGCAGGATATTTCCCGGCTGGCATAATGACGGCCCCTGTGGGACATAAATCTGCGCAGGTCCCGCATTTTGTGCATTTGTTCTTGTTTAAGACCGGATGGGCGTCGGCATGAATTAGCTGCTTTTGGGCTCGAGAGGCAAAGCCCATGGCCAGATTTTTTATTGAGCCGGCGAATCCGGACTCTATGTGACCCTTGAAATGTGAAAAGATGAAGAACCCTTCTGCTTTTTTGATTATGGCTGCCACTTCAAATGAATTAAAATGATGAAAGGGAGCGTTGACTGTGAGGACATCGCGACTGTCTTCTCCGTCTCCCATAATGATGGGACAACCCAGGTAATCTGCCGTATAACCGTGCTCTTCCGCTGTTTCGAGGGAGTCCTTTCCTGTCCGTCGTCCACCGGAATAGAGCACGCTCGTATCCCATACGAAAGGTTTTGTTTTTTTCCCCTTCAACCATCTGATTATCTCCCTGGCATAGAAGGGAGGAAGAAAACTTTCGTTTCCCCTTTCACCCCAGTGCAGCTTAACACCTACTTTGTCTCCTCTTTTATAGGGCACTACGAGGTTGTCAAGGAGGGCTTTGAGGGAAGCAACATGACAGCCGCTGTCATTCGATTTCTGTGATATTGTTCCGTTCATTGAGGCTTTTCTGTTTACTTTGTGCAAGAATATAAAAATCCTGCGGAGATTTTCCCAGAGATAAAAGTTCGAAGGGACACATGCCGGTTCCAAGGCGGTTAATAATCTTAGGCACCACTTTTTGAAAGCTTCCAGGGATGCCCAGAGCCTCAAGTGTTCTGACGGCATATTTGCTTGCCACAACTGCGTGGACCTCACAGCATCCGGCCACTTTCATTAGCAGTGCTGCCGCGTTGCCCACGATACGGTCAAGAGCAATTATTTCTTCCCTTTCAGAAGTTCTGGAAAGACTCAGATATTCCAGCAGCGGCGCTATCCCCTTTTTCTGTGACTGGAAAATCACGACTCCGCTACTCAGCAACCGAAGCGTGTCATCGCTTTTCAAGAAGGACTCGAAAAAGGAATTAGTGGGATCCATCGGTGTCCCTAATTCCAGCAATGATCCTTTGTACGAGTACGGCTATCAACGGTACCATAACCACTTGAGATATGATCCCGGGCCAGCCGATTTTTACGGCTTTCCAGACCATTGCGGCGGGGTTGATCGACCCCGCGTAAATGATGAACAGAACAATCACCGTGGCCAGACGCCCAAGAATGATGGCTCCAAGTGTTGCCCAGAATATTCTGCAACCAAATTTCTCGTAAAGTAATCCTGCTGCCAGGCCGTACATTGCACCTTCAATAATAACGCGTGGCAGAATTGCCGCTACTGGCATTCCGCACAGGCCATGGCTTACCAGGGGAGTCACCAAACCCACCAGTATTCCCGCTCTCCATCCGAAAAGCAGCCCCGCAAGAAGGATAAAGAAAAACATGGGAAGAAATGTTGGCCCAGCCATGGGATGTATCGTGTGAAATGCCCATGGTATCGCCACGTCGAGGGCCACAAAAATGGCTACAATCATGTACAGTTTAATGCTTGTAAACTTTAGGTCGTAAGTTGCTGTTATCTGTGATGCATTCATTTTTTTATCTCCTTAAGGATATTTTGCGGGGACACATCGCAATCGAGCGTAACATAAAAAGAAAAACGCAGCAAGATGAAATCTGGTAACGATAAGATTGCTGATATTCAGACAGATTGAAGCCGAAAACCGGGCCCTCAGGGGCTTTGAATCTCCATGTAATCGATAATGAGAATGTATTCAGCGCAATAATCAATCTTCATTAAGTCCCTCTTGCCCATGGCTTCTGATTGCTTCTATTTCCTCCTCTGTCTCCTCCCATCGGACATACAGTTGCTCAAGATGTGAAGTAGTCCTGGCGTATTCTATCTTCAGTGCCTGAATTAATCCTTCATCGACATAGGTTTTTGGATCTATAAAGGCCGCTTCCTGTTGCGCCTTCTGTGATTCAGCCTTATCGATGTCCTTTTCGATCCTTTCCCTGACACTCAGCAGCGGCTTGAGACGTTGATACAGTTCCTGCCGAATTTGTGCCTCGCGCCTTTTACGGTTCTTCTCAAGCAGTACGAATGCATTAACATGCTTCTTCACCTTTCCGCAGTCATCTTCTTTCCTGTCCCTGTGTTGTTTCTCCAGGAAATCATCGACACTGCCGGGATAAACTTCCAGATTACCCTTGCTGACGTAAAAGACCTTGTCGATTATGGGTGCCAGAAAATTTCTGTCATGTGATATGATAATGCACGATCCGGTGTATTCCCTGATGCTTTCCTGTAAAATAGCCTTAGATCTCATGTCAAGATGGTTTGTCGGTTCGTCCATTATAAGGAGATTTGCCGGGGTTAAAAGCATTCTGGCAAGAGCGAGCCTGCTCTTTTCCCCGCCGGACAGGACATCGACCGGTTTGAAGACATCATCACCGGTAAAAAGGAAGCATCCAAGGAGTGTCCTTAATCGTTCCGGCGCTTCCTTCTGCGCTATGGTATCGAGTGTTTGCAAAACATTTTTGCTGTTATCCAGTTTTTCCGCGGTGTTTTGAGAGTAATATGACATTACTACATTTTGTCCCGATTTTCTGATTCCTTTCTGGAATGGTTCGATTCCGGCGATTATTCGGGCCAATGTTGATTTACCTGACCCGTTGACTCCCAGGATTGCAATTTTCTCTCCCTTTTCTATGTTAAGGGAAATATCTGTGAAGACATTATTATCACCATATAATTTGGTTAAATCCTCCAGCGCCATGACGATTCTGCCACTGTGAGGCGGTTCGGGGAAGCGGAAGGATATTCCCCTTTCGTCCTTTTCCACTTCTATTTTTTCCAGCTTTTCGAGCATCCTGATCCGGCTCTGTACCTGTGTTGCCTTTGTGTTTTTGTATCTGAAGCGTTCAATGAAATCTGTATTCTTTTTTATGAATTTCTGCTGGTTGGCGTAGGTAGACTTCAGTATATCGGCATGCTGTTCTTTTTGCTTTATGTATGCGGTGTAATTTCCCGTGTATTCCGTCGTCTCTCCCATGGAGATTTCGACAACCTTGTCTACGATATTGTCCAGAAATCGGCTGTCGTGGGAGACAAGGATAATGGATCCGCTATATGATTGCAGGTAACCTTCAAGCCATTCGATGGATTCTATATCAAGGTGATTGGTTGGTTCGTCGAGAAGAATGACTGATGGTTCCTGGAGAAGCAATTTTGCTATTGCCATTCTCATTTGCCAACCACCGCTGAACTCCTCCGTCATACGCTGTAAGTCACCATTGCTGAAGCCGAGACCGAAGAGGACCTGCTTGATCTTTGTTTCCGTCATGTATCCCTTTTTGTGTTCCATTTCATGTTGAGTCTGCTCCAGATCCTGCATAAGTTTCTGCAGCCTTTGCGAGCTTTCCCCACTCGAATTACTTAATAAAGAGATTTCGTTTCCTATTGCTTCGATTCTGGCCTGGAGATTGATGATATTCTCGAATACCTGTTCAATTTCTGCGTATAGCGTCTTGCCTCTGTGGTAAATGCTATCCTGGGGAAGATATCCGGTGGTATGGAGCTTTGACCTTACAATATTCCCGGTATCCGCAGACTCTATGCCTGTGATGATTTTCATCAGCGTCGACTTTCCCGCGCCATTTGACCCGACAAAGGCTATACGATCTCCATCCCCGACATGAAGAGATACGTCTCTGAAGAGGTATTTACCCACGTATTGCTTAGATATGTTCCTTAGTGAGATCATCGCTCCCGGTTTTCAACGAATCAACTGTATTTTCCGACAACACTGATGTGCGGTTATGATAAGAAAGGATTTATATCGGACGATTATATCCTGACCGTTCTGTCATGATCCTGTTGGCAACTTCCAGGTCATTCAGGGTGTTTATACCCATGGCCTCCCTATGATCATTTACCGTCATAGAGATTACTTTTGCTTTTCTGTTGCGGGCAATCTCAAAGATATCGGTAAGGTAGTATTCTTTTTGGGCGTTTCTATTATCGATTTGTTCCACCGATTCGAAAAGGAATGTTGATTGCGCACAATATATTCCAGTATTTATCTCGGTTATCTTCTTTTCATCATCCGTTGCGTCTCTTTCCTCGACGATTTTCATCACATTATTGTGGCTATCCTTAACGATCCTGCCATATCCCGATGGATTATCTAAAAGGGCGGTAAGCACAGTAATCGATGCGCCTTTCCTGAAATGGATTTCCGTCATTTCATGAATCGTGGATAGGCGCAGCAGCGGGACATCGCCGCACAGGATCAAGACACTACCACCGAAATCCTGAAGAACTTCTCTTGTCTGCCAGATCGCATGTCCCGTTCCCAGTTGTTGCTCCTGATTCACGAATATTACTCCGCCCTGAACGACGGACTCTCGAATATGTTCCGCCTGATGTCCCACAACCATAATGATCATCTCTGATCCTATGTTTATTGCAAGTTCAAGCGGATAGGAGAGAATTGTTCTGCCCTGGATCTCGTGGAGCACCTTCGCCAGAGGAGAATGCATCCGCGTGCCCTTGCCGGCGGCCAGGATTATTGTTGCCCATTTCCCATTAACGGGCGCCACTTCTGACTTGTTTTGTCCAGCCATCTATTCTTTTGTCCTTTTCTTAATCCCTTCAATGTCCATTTCCGAAGGCACTATAATTAGAACCTCTTTTATGGACTTCATGTCCGATTCTTCAACGACAAATATTAATTTTCCATAGCGAATAGTCTCGTTTCTCTTGGGAACCTTACCAAACTGATGAAGCAAAAAGCCGCCGATAGTCTCATAATCTCCCAAGGGTATATCGCGGTGAAGCACATTGCGAACATAATCTATTCTTGTTTGCCCCCGAAAGATATATTTTCCCGGTCCAACCTTCCTGAAAGCCTCCGCACCCTGAGTGTGATATTCGTCATCTATCTCACCCACTATTTCTTCGAGAATGTCTTCCACTGTCCCAATGCCGGTAGCTCCGCCGTACTCATCAATAATCACCGCCATCTGCTCCCCCCGCTTCTGCAGTTCAATCAGTAGTTCACCAGCAGGCATAGTTTCAGGGACATAAAGAATGTTTTTCCTGACGTACTGTTCAATGGATGGATTCCAGCCTTTCGTTCCCTCCTTCAAGTCTGAATTTTGAAGGGCCTCCAGTAAGTCAAAAGTATACAGAATACCGATAATATTAAAGATATGGTCCTGGAATACCGGTATTCTTGAATGCCCGGTTTCAGTTACAGCGGTAGCAGCCTCTCTCAGGGGTGTGTCTGATGATAGCGCAAAGACATTAGAAATGGGCACCATTATGCGATCCGCCTTATACTCGGAAAAATCAAATATTTTCTGAATCATCTCTCTTTCCGATTTCATTATATCGCTCTTAGCTCCTCCGTCCTCCAGTATGGATTCCAGCCCCGCTTTTGTAATATAGGAAGGATAAAGAGATCCGTTTTTATCGGCGATCATGTGAATTGTACCTCGTGATATCTTCGATAAGAGAAAGACTACGGGATAGAATACCCAGGAAGCCGCGAGGATGAATAATGCGATTTTTGGCGCCATAAAATCCGCATAATGCTGAAATATGCTTTTTGGCACTATTTCTCCCATTACAAGGATAAGGGGAATCATAATTACTATCGCAATCAGTTCTCCCTGTTCGGACCCGAATCGTGATATAAAAAAGGCAGTTACAAGTGCCGTGTTGGTTATGGCGCATAGATTGGTTCCTGTAAGGGTCGTTGACAGGAACCAATCGGGGTTATCCACTAAATTTATAGCTATACGTGCCATGCGAGAGCCTTGTTCGGCCTGTTGCCTGATTTTATTTGTATCAGACGATATGAGCGCGATCTCTCCTCCCGAAAAAAGACCTTCCAGCATTAAAAAGATCACGACAGGAATAATGGTTAACAGATCAATCATTGTCCGGCACCTCTTTAGTGGTCACTTTCAGCGTAATGATTCTCGCCTTGGTGATTTTTTCCACTGAAAAGTTGCAATTTTCATATTCGATACTGTCCCCTGCCAGTGGCAGTGCCCCAAACAGGTGGAGCACAAAACCACCTATCGTATCAAAATCTTCCGTTGGTACGGACAGGTGAAACACTGCGTTAAAATCCTCAATTTCCATCATTCCTGCTACAAGAGCGGTATTCGCATCGATTCGTTTTAAATCGTTTCCTTTCGAACCATATTCGGCATATATATCGCCAAAAAGACATTCCAGGATATCTGTTAATGTTGCAATGCCTTCAATTCCTCCGTACTCATCCACCACAACGGCCATCTGTATCTGCCTCGATTGAAAGTCCCTCAGCATGCTGTGTGCTCTGCGTTCCGTGGGAACATAGTAAGGTTTTTTCAGGAGTGGTCTTATATCAATTTTTTTCTTTCCCTTTGATGTTTCTGTGAGGAGATCTTTTGCGTGTAAGATTCCGATAATATCGTCCTTGTCGGAATCATAAACAGGAATACGGGCATGCCTTGCTTTGAGAATTTCACTTTCCATTTTTCTGGCATCCATGGTGATGGGGAGGCAAAACATGTCAACCCTGGGAGTCATGATTTCAGAAACGGTTGTGTCAGCCAGTTCAAAGACGCTGTTTATGAGATCTTTTTGTGTCTCCTCAATAGTACCTTCCTGGTGTCCTGTCTTGACAAGGGCCTTGAAATCGTCCTCCATCAGGGACGTGTCCTGCTTCAGTGTCCCCCGCTCCAAAAGGAAGAAGAAGAAATCGGATATCTTCACGAGCAGATATACGAGAGGGTAGGCTATCCGTGAAAAGAGTGTTAACGGTGGCGACACGGCGCTTGAAAATGCCATTGGGTAAATAACTGCAACAGTTTTAGGGATAGCCTCGCCAAAAATAAGGAGCCCGACAGTGGTAAGGGCTATGGAAACCCACTTACCTTCGGTGCCGATGAAATAGATTAAAAGGGATGTTGTGACGGCGGCAATACAGACATTCGTCGATTCATTGCCCACAAGCACAGTGATCAGCAATCGTCTCCGAGAGGTCAGGAGGGCCGCAACGGAACGGACAAAAGGCATTTTGTCTTCCTTCATCTTGTGCAGATGCAGGGTGGAGAGTGAAAAGAAAGCAGCTTCGGAGCCTGAGAAGAATGCAGAACATAGTACAAGGATAACCAGCAGACCAAGCTTCAATGTTATTAAGTAGTCCAATTACCCCTATCTTCCTCCACATGTAAGGATAAAGTTTCCATTGCTTTGCCAATCTCAGATGCCAAAAATATATTTTTCTTAGTCGTCATATTCTCTGCCAGCCTATCCTCTTTTCGTCATATATGTCAAGCTATCACAGGTGTTTTCTCTCTGCCAGGGGTTTTAAAAAAAGAGACGTAATGATGGCAAGAAGGATGACCGATATGGTGATTATGAAACCTAAGCGGTAACTTCCTGTAATGTCAAATACATAACCGATTAAAACAGGACCTGCAGCACCGCCAGCGGTTGCGCCCATCATGACAAAAGCCAGTATTGTTCCGTGCGAACGCAGGCCGAAGAGAGACGCCGTCAGGGGAGTGATAAGAACGCCCGTCGCCCATCCTGCGCCGCCGAAAATTATGGCGGCGATGTAGAACAACACGATCCCCTTTGCCGATATAATCAGCACATAAGCCGTCAATGCCATGAAAAAGCATAGAATAAGTGCAAGTCTGTCGCCAATTCTATCTGCGATCGCGCCGGCCGCAATTCTTCCGGGGACACTGACTGCAGCCGCCAGCGATAAAATAGTCGCTGCAGCAGAAGAGGAAATTCCCAGACCGATGGCGTGGATCACTATATGAACTACATAGACGTTGATAGTAAACATAGCACAGAAAGCGATCAAGGCCATCATCCAGAATTGAGCTGTATGCAGAGACTCTCCGGGGAACAGGCCCTCGATATTGGTCGCAGAATTTACCGATAATTGTTCGTCTCCGTAGGGCTTCAGGCCCATCTCCTCAGGATCGCGTCTCAGTAACATGGCTGCCGGAATGATTACAATCAGGAGAAACAATCCAAGGACTATATAGGAATTTCTCCATCCCATGGAGGTAATAAGTAAACTTAAGACGAGTGGCAGTACTGCTATTCCCAGGGCCGGACCGGATGCGAGTATTCCAGACATAAGAGAGCGACGCTTGACAAACCATCTTGCGATTAACGAGAGCAGCGGAGCAAGCATGCCGCTCATTCCAATGCCGGTCAGTACTCCGGCGTATAGATAAAATTCCCATATACTGGAAATTTGTGACATCAACAGATATCCCGACCCGAGGAAAAGAGCACAGGCAATTAACACCTTTTTCGGCCCTATTATGTCGGTCAATCTGCCCGCTGCCAGACTGGTTAATCCAAGGATTATCATACCCAGCGTGAAGGCACCCGAGATGCTGGTTCTTGACCATCCAAATTCATTAAGGAGGGGCTCGAGAAATACACCGAATGAGCGGTTTGCACCCCATGCCATAGACATGATGCAGAATGCAGATGTCTCTATTATATAGCCGTAGAAAATTCGCGGTTGCTTTTCCTTTCCGTAAGAAATCGTCATCTGAAGTCGATATAACCTTGATGCCCTCGTAAAAAGTCGGTTTTGTACTACTTCGTCATTCCGGGCTTGATCCGGAATCCAGTCCTTTCAACCAGTTATGGATTCCTGCCTTCGCAGGAATGACGCTGTTTTTTCTTTTTACGAGGCCATCAACCTTACCCTTTCTTGTAATGCCTGCAGTCTTTGATTTTCAGAGCACCCTATCACATGGAGCCCCATAATTGTATAAAAAGGCAACATAGAGGCTATAAAAACAACTTTTATGATTTTTACCCCCTAATTTCTGGACAGTACCGGCAAGTGATGGTATTATTCAAAAACAGTTTTTATGCAGAAAGTGTTTTTCTCAAGTTTTTTGATTTGACGTTCCATCCTTAAGTATAAGAAAGGATCTGCCATGGGTGATGAAGATAAAAGTATAGAAGCGATCATTGCCGAATTAGAAATTCTTGAGGCAAAGAAGAAAGAAAAGGCTCTGGAAGAAAAAACGGATGAAGGCGAGAAAGAGGCAATATTCGCTGGAAGCACTGTTGAAAAATCGTCTGAAGAGCCGAGCCTGGAAGCGCCCCGTGAAGAGATGTTCACTGAGGCAACTGTTGATAAACTGGAAAAAGAACCCCTGGAAGACGCGAACATAGATAACCCCCTGGAAGAACATACTGTGGATCCACAGTATGAAACGGAGGCGCAAGAACAGGTCATGGGAATATTTCCAAAAGAAGTTGCTGAAGATCAACCGGACGAGCCAGATACACCGCTGGAGGCATTCCCGGGAAGAGATTTTTCACCGGAGCCGTCTATCCAGATGCCCATGGAAAAGCCTCACGAGGAGATGTTTACTGAGGCAACTCTGGATATGCCTGAGGTGGCACCCCCGGAAGATGAAAAGATTGAACAGTCCCAGGAAGAACCGAAGGTTGAACCTAAGTATGAACCGACGGGGCAGGAACCGGGCATGGGAATATTTCCGGAAGAATTTGCGAAAGAGCAACCGGATGAACCAGCGACGCCATTGGAGCCTTTAACCACCGAAGAGTTTCCTCAAGACGGGCCAATCCAGGATGATACAGATATCTTGAAGGCGGAAGAGCCCTTTGAAGAGAGCCGGCAGGAACCTTCCACGGATCCTGTCGACTATGAAGACCAGCCCGGTGATGAGCCAACAGAGGATGGCGGCGACGAACCACCGTCACTTCCGCCGGAGAGTTGGGGGTTACGAAGCTCGCGACTTGTACTGCTGCTCGTCCTCCTTCTGGCAGGTCTGGTGGCATATGCCTATTTTGTCTGGCCGACAATGTATAAGTATAGTTCCATCAGTTCTGCAGGGAAAAAGTACGAGGCAAGGGTCAACAGAATAACAGGGGATCAGCAGTACTACGACGGCGGGGTATGGCACAGCGGCCGGATTATGACCCCAGCTACTCAGGTGGCTAAACCCGAAACTCTGACAGTTCTTGAAAAGGAAAAGCAGCCTTCCGTGGGAAAGGCCACGGCCGACGAACCGCCAGGGGTTGCAGAAAAGACCCTATTGGAAACTCCTGACCAGGAACGTTCGGCAGCGCCTGAGAGCGTTCAAGAGTCCATTCCGTCTGAAGCCGGGGAGGTGTCCGTTGCTTCTCAGCCGGCGAGTGAAAAGAAATCCGAAGAAACTGAAACGTTAAAAGCAGATGAAGCGCAGCCCTCAGCCGCTGAAGATAAGGCTCCGATAAAGGAGGATAAATACGTTATTCAGCTTGGTTCCATGAAATTCATGGAATTCGCAGAGGCGCTTGTCACAAAACTCGTCAGGCAGGGGTTCGACGCCCACATGCATAGTTTTAAAGGCGAGAAGACGGGGATCTGGCATGTTGTGTATGTAGGACGTTTCAGTAGCAGGAGGGAAGCCGCTGAATTCCTTGAGAAACATGACCTGAAAAAAATATACCCCGGTAGTTTCGTAAGGGCTGTCAGTCTTACCCCTGTTGAGGCAAAGAAGTAAGGCCGAAGTGCCTGGCAGAATGAAGGATTTCCTTTTAACAAAACATGCTAAAAAAACAGCTAAAAAACAACTTGAAGAAGCGTTGATTATCGGTTAGGATTCCGCCGGTATTGGCCGGAGATTTTGCTAATTCTATAAAACAAGGGGAGAGACCTTTGGCTTTTAGGCAAAAGAATAACAATTCTTCAACTGAAAAGTTGCTTGATATTATTCGCAACAAGAAAAATCTTGAAGATTTGTCGGAATCACCACTTTCCGCTCCATCCCCGCAAAGCAAAAAAACATCCTTTTTGAAACTTCCCCATAAAGGTGAAACGATTTCAGTAGGCGTAGATATTGGTTATCACCAGCTTCGGTTTATCAAGGTGGTTCGCTATGACGAAAATGACTGGAAACTGCTTGATTACAGTACTGTGCCGTTTAAACCTGACGTTGTAAAAGGTACCCCGGGATTTGCACACTTTTTGAGAGAAGAGCTCGATAAATTTTGCGTTTCCAGAAGTGGACTTAACCTTTGGGCCAACATGTCCTCCGCGCGTGTTGAAGTCTCTGCTGTTCGAGTACCGAAAGTTGCCAGGAAGCAGATTGAAAATGCTGTTTACTGGACTTTTAAAAAAAATGTATCCCTGGATGACAGTGACACCATCTTTGATTTTGAGATTCAGAATGAGGTAGTTGAGAGCGGAATTACAAAACTTGCGGCAATGGCCTATGCTGCGCCAAAACAGGAAGTGCAGGAGACGCGGAATCTTTTTGAAAGCGCTGGCTATCCCCTTAATGGTTTGACGATAGCCCCTTTCGCGATTCAAAACCTCTTCAGAACTGACTGGATTCCGTCATTGGAGCAAACAGTGGCGACCCTCTACATAGGCAGGGACTGGTCGCGTATTGATGTCTTTTCCAAAGGCGTTTTAGTGATGACCCGGGGCATCAAGGCCGGGATAAACAGCATGATTAAGGAACTCACGGAATGGTATAATGAAAGGGCAGAAAGTTTATCACCCGAAGAGCCGCCGGTTTATGAAACCCAGGAATCTGCCGATGCTGATAAAAAATTTGTCATGGAGACGGAGGATGCAAGAGAATTGCTGTTCAGTCTGAGTCCGGACTCCCCGCCGTCAACTGAAATCAGGGAACGTTTCGGCCTTGATGAAAATGCCATATTTACGAGGATTAATCCCGCTTTAGAAAGGCTGGTGCGACAGGTAGACAGGACATTTCAACATTATACCGTGACACTGGGCAATGAAAACGTAAACACTATATATGTTTCCACCGCTCAAAATGTTTACATGCCCATCGTTAACTACATCGGCAATGAACTGGGGATTGAGAGCGATATTTTGGATCCTCTTGGACCTGAAAATCCGGCGTCCGGCGAGAGAATGTCTCAAATTCCCGTTTCCGACAGGGTTTCTCTCGGGCCGGTGTTAGGTGTTGCTCTTTCGGATTTATCCCACACCCCCAACCTCCTTTTTACCTATCAAGAAAAGAGAAAGCAGTCGAGCGTCTCCATGGTTAGCCGTGGAATATTCGCAGCGCTGGCTGTTGTTGTGGCTTGTTGTATTGGAGTTCTGCTACTGATGGGGCATGCGGCAGACCAGAAGAGGGCCGTCATAGCGCAGTTGCAACAACAATTGAATAAGAGTGCTCCGCTCAGTGATGAGGTTCTTTCCTATGTAACTTCCACAGTCAAAGAAAACCAGAGTCGCTTGAAAAGTTACAGTCATCGATATCTGGGGATGGCCGCTATCAGCGAATTAACGGCTCTTACACCCTCAAATATTCACCTTCTCCGCATAAGCGCCGATATGGGATTATCTTCCACGGAGAAGGATAAAAATACCTCAGGTGGCCTGACTGTAGAAGGTATTGTTTCCGGAGACATTAAGACCCTTGAAGCATCTCTGGTAGAGTATATGCTCAAATTGCAGAGTTCTCCAATGTTCAATCAGGCAAAAGTTAATAACAGCAAAATGGAAACCTCCGAAGATGGAGAAATGCTTCGATTTACTTTAAACGTTAAGTTGATCTGAGATATGACATGAAAGGTATTTTACTTAAAAGATTTTATGGCCATGATTCTCTTTACCTCGTTATTGCCACAGGAATCATAGCGGCCTTTATACTTTTGATTCTTTATCCCACATACAGGTCACTTGGCAGGCTTGATATGGAAATTCGGGAGATCAAAAACCGCATAGAGCAGCAAAAGGTAATTTTACCGCTCTACTATGAGCTGGATAAAAGGAGCAAGGCAGCAGTTCAGGGCAAACTGCCCCTTCCTGCAAAGGACAAAATTGCACAGAGCGATATAAGATTGATACCGTCGATATTCAGTGATATAGCGGCTGATTCCGGCACAGAGATAATATCTGTAAATCCGGATGTTACAACCCTGACTGATAAATCCGAGGTTATATCCGTCAGCGCATCAGCAAGGGGAGATTTTTCCAGACTTCGCGATTTTTTGGTTGGTACAGGGAAGCTCCCTTATCTGAGAAGTATAGAAAGAATAGAAATCCGCCAGGAAGGAGCGGATAAACAACTCGATATAAAAATGCTTCTGGATATGAGTTAGAGAGCGATATGGCAAAAAGAGAGAAAATAATAGTTTCCTTAATGATACTGGCGCTTCTCTATGGCGCGTATACATTTTTCATAGCTCCTTCATCTAAAAACCCGAAATCGATAAGCGCAGGCAAGGCTGCCGAAAAGGTCGGTGCGGACAAGATGATGGTAAACCTTGCAAGTGTTTTAAAAGATGACGAGTCAGCTTCCGTTGATGCTTACATATTAGCCCGCGCTGAAGAGGAGTGGACGAAGGATCCTTTTTATATCGAAAAGGAAATTACACCTTCGAAAGATTCCGAGATACCGGCGGAAATCATAAGAAAAATTGAGCTGGTCTATACGGGCTATCTGGAGGTCGGAGGGAATAAGATTGCCATAATAAACGGTGCGGATTATCAAATCGGTGATAAACTTGAGATGAGTGAATACAGAGTTGAGAGCATAAGTCCATCTATGGTAATCGTTGCTTATGAAGAGGGAGAAGAGAAGCTGACTGTTCCTTTGTCGGAAGAGTAACTTTTTTATGCGGGGGATTATCGTGACAGTGAATTATGCAATAAAAAAAGGAGTTGTTTTTGCCATTGCCCTGGCGGTGTGCCTTCTGCTTTTCGGCTGTGCCGGCAGTCAGGAGAAGACAGATCCGTTTCTGGAAAAGTGGAAGGTCATGGCCAAGGAAAAACAGGGTAAGTCTCCCATGGCCCCGGTTAGAAAAATAGAACTGCCGCCTGAACCGGAAGGGATGTCCGGCGGAGAGGGGCAGAAGGAAAAGGCGCTTCCACAGACGAGAGTATCTTTGAAATTACGGGATGTCGACGTGAGGACCGTTATACGTCTGCTCGCCCGGGCGGCGAATCAGAACATCCTCATAAAGGAAGATATTAAGGGGCGGGTGAGCGTTGATTTTGACCAGGTTCCCTGGGATCAGGCATTCCAGAGCATTCTTCGCTCCCAGGCCCTGACCTACGTATGGGACGGCACTATCATACGGGTTGCCGATATGACCGACATAAAGAACGATCTGGAAATGAAACTTGTTGAGGCGCAGAAAAGGGATAAGGCTCCCCTCATGTCCATGGTTGTTCCCATTAATTTCGCCGAAGCGAAGGCGCTGGCGGAAAATGTGGCGGGATTCCTGAAGAAAGATGAGAAGGGGCAGGTCTATGGCTCGGTCAAGGTGAGCGAACACACCAACTCATTGCTTATAGAGGCTACGCGGGAAGATCTGAAGAAAATCGTTGATATGATTGTAGAGATCGACAAGCCGACTCATCAGATCCTAATAAAAGCGGACATTGTGGAAACCACAAAGGACACGGCAAGAAGTCTGGGAGTTCAATGGGGCGGCATGTATGCCAACACGGTGAACAACAACTCCTATTTCATCACCCCCGGCGGGAGCGGCGGAACGATAGGCACAAACCCGGTAACATCGGGAGGCTACACGGCCACGGGAGGAACGGGCATCAGCGGGCAGGGGTACGGTGTTAATTTCCCCGCCGCCATGGGAGGCGCCGCTTCTGGGTCTCTCGGGCTACTCTTCGGGACAATAGGCGGCAGTATGCTCGACCTGCAGTTGAATGCCCTGCAGAATGACGGGAAACTGAACATACTGTCCAGCCCCTCAATTACGACGCTGGACAACCAGACCGCCTATACAGAAAATGGTGAAAAGGTGCCTTACGTCAGCACCGATAACGAAGGCAACCAGGAAGTCAAGTTCGAGGACGTGGTCCTGAGACTCGAGATTACACCCCATGTTATAGACGGCGAAAACCTGAAGATGAAGATCAATGTGAAAAAGGATGAAGTCAACGAAGCGCGTTCAGTTCAGGGGAATCCCGGTATATTTAAAAAAGAGACGGACACTACGCTGATAGTCAAGGACGGTGAAACCGTTGTCATTTCAGGGCTGACAAAGCAGAAAAAGCAGAATACTAACAGCGGGATTCCCGGATTGAAAAATATCCCCGTGCTGGGATGGCTCTTCAAGGGTGATTATAAATCGGACGCGATGGAAGAGGTGCTCATATTCATTACTCCGCACGTTTTAAAAACCGAAAGCGGAGACGATGCGAAGGAACAGGAGCAAGAGACGGAAAAGGTCGCTCAGTAACCGGCGATATAGAGAGTAATGGAGTATTATCAGATATTAAATTTAATCAGGGAGCCCTTTTCCAACTCTCCTGAACCGGAGTTTTTTTATCAGTCCCCTCAGCATGTGGAGTGTCTCCAAAACCTGGAAATTGCCATTCGTCTACGACGAGGGTTAAATGTAGTCATTGGCGATGTAGGGACGGGCAAAACAACTCTCTGCCGCCGGCTTATCGGTAAACTGGAAGGGGATGAAAACGTAAAATATCATCTCCTTCTTGATTCTTATTTCGGTGATGCCGTAGAATTTCTATCCACTGTTGGTCGAATATTCGGTCTGGAAGAGAAGGAGAGAAATTCTGCCAGGGAATGGCAGTTAAAAGAGGATATAAAAAACTATCTCTTTGAGCAGGGTGTTGATGCTCAGCATATAGTAGTTTTAATCATAGATGAAGGTCAGAAAATTCCTGATTTCTGCCTCGAGATATTAAGGGAATTTCTCAATTACGAGACGAATGAGCACAAATTACTGCAGATAGTTATTTTTGCTCAAAGCGAAATTCGAAAAACATTAGAAACGCACGGCAACTTTACGGACCGGATAAACTTCCTTTACGACTTGGGACCTTTGAATTTTAAAGATACACGGTTGATGATCCGGTACCGTATGAAGAAGGCAAGCAAAACTGGCAAGAACCCGCTGCGTTTTACATATGCGGCCATGCTGGCGATATACCGGGCAACTGGTGGATATCCGCGAAAGATAGTAACACTCTGCCACCAGATCGTCATGGCCGTCATTGTTCAGAATAAGACAAAAGTGGGGTGGTCTTTGGTTCGTTCCTGTGTTCATAGGGAAGCTGTTTATAAATCAAGGGTTGCAAAGTGGACAAGATTAACGGTCCTTTCCGGCGTACTTGTCGTTTTGTTTGTTTTCGCATTAGAGACCGGTCAGTTCGGGAAATTATTTAACCGGGAAAGTGTTCCTTTATTGAAGGAGTCGCAGTTGAAAGGGGAGGAAATACCCGTGCCCCCTGTGAAGCAGGACGTTAAGATGTATGTGAAGGAAGAAATTAAGCCGGCGGTTGTTTCTGCTCCCGCTTCGGTGCGGTATCCTTCCATATTGGGTAAATCGGCAGTACGAAAAGGGGATATACTATCCAAGATGATTGCCGCTGTTTATGGTTTTTACAATCCTGAAAATCTCCGCCTTGTCAGGGAGGCCAACCCTCACATAAGGAATATGAATCGTATCTCAGTCGGTGATGAAATTATTTTTCCAGCCACTCCAGGCAAATGGAACCCCCCGATAACAGGGGTTTTCGTGCGGATAGCCGAGATGGATGATCTTGATGTGGCGCGTAGATTCTTCAATGAAAACTCCAGCGAGACGCTTCCATTGCGGATGCTTTCCTTCTGGAATGATCGGGGAGGTCTGAAATTTTCCATACTCCTTGAAGAGGATTTTACGGATCAGGAACCGGCCCTGAAGGCCATTGATAGACTGCCGCCCCATCTTTCCCCTGACGCTGAAATTATATCTGACTGGGGAGAAAACACAGTTTTTTTCAGGGTCGCAAGAGAAAACAAAAAGGATTGAACCTTGAGAGTTAGAAAAAAATTGGGAGAAATGCTCATAAAGGCTGAATTACTGACAGAGGTTCAGCTTGCCCGCGCTTTGAAAGAGCAAAAGGTGACCGGAGCCAGGCTTGGACAGTATTTGATTCAGAATAACATGGTTCGTGAGGATCAGCTTATCGATCTTCTCAGTAAACAGTTGAAGATAAACAATTACGACCCCGAAAGGTATCCTTCCAATCCGGAGCTGGCCGGGTTGATTCCCCTCGATGTAGCCCAGAAAAATAAAGTGGTGCCTTTAAAGAAAAAACCGGGCCTTCTTACCGTAGCAATGTTTGACCCCATGGATATCAAAGTCCTTGATATGGTCGAATTTCTCACAAATACGGAGGTAGAGCCTGTAGTCTGTTCCGAACGGGAAATAAACCAGCTTATCAACTTAACCTATGGAATGCAGTCGGGCCTTATAAAAGAGATCGGGAAGATAGAGGAGATACAGTTCGACGTCGAGTCGGATGATGATGAGAAGGCAATGGGAGATGTCCAGGTGAGTTCGCTCCAGGATCTTGCCGAAGATCCGCCCATCATTCGTCTTGTCAATTCTATTATTTCGCAGGCCGTTCGTGAAGGGGCAAGCGACGTCCACATCAGTCCGGAATCTCAGACCGTTCAACTCCGCTTCCGCTTAGATGGCAAACTTAACGAGGTCCCGTCACCACCGAAAGCCATGGTGCTTCCCATTATTTCGAGGATAAAAATTCTTGCCAACATGGATATAGCAGTATCGAGAATTCCTCAGGATGGACGTTTTACGGTAAAAATGGAGGGCAAGGAAATCAATATCAGGGTTTCTTCCATCCCTACTATTTACGGGGAGAATCTCGTACTTCGTCTTCTCGACATGAGTACCGGTGTTTATTCCCTTGACGGTCTCGGCATGAGTCCCTCTGATAGTGACAAACTGAGGTCAACCATAACAAGGCCTTACGGAATGATTCTCAGCACCGGTCCCACGGGAAGCGGTAAAAGCACCAGTCTCTACGCCATAATCCAGGAAATCAATCAGCCCGATGTCAATATTATGACTCTCGAAGATCCCGTTGAGTATCGTGTGGCGAAAGTACGCCAGATTCAGCTTAACCGCAAAGCGGGCATGACATTCGCCAGCGGATTGCGGTCCATACTTCGCCAGGATCCCGACGTCATCATGGTTGGAGAAATCAGGGACGGAGAAACGGCCGGTATCGCCACGCAGGCGGCACTGACGGGGCACAAGGTGCTGAGCACCGTCCATACGAACGATGCTGCCGGCGCGATAACAAGGCTCGTGGATATGGGTATGGAGCCCTTTCTTATTTCATCTGTTTTACTTGTGTCATTCGCCCAGCGTCTGGTAAGGACCGTATGCCCTTATTGCAGGGAGCAATACGAGCCGCCTGAGCAAGCTCTTGCGGCGTGGGGAATTGAAGATGTCAAGGATGCCAGGTTCTATCGGGGCAGGGGATGTGCCTATTGCCTGCATAGAGGCTACAGGGGGCGAACCGGTATTTTTGAAATTCTGGTAAATGACGGGGAAATTCAGGAGATGATCGTGAGAGGGAGTTCGGCCCAGGAGATAACTCGAGTTGCCAAGGAAGCCGGGAAACTGCACACCCTCAAGGAGAATGCGGCGAGTAAGATTTTACAGGGCATAACCACATTTGAAGAGGCAGCGTCAAAGGTTATGTTATAAATGACTCTGAATATAGCAGAGTTAAGTCTGACGGGTTCGTAAAAAGTCGATTTTGATCTCTTTCGTCATTCCGGGCTTGACCCGGAATCCATGGTTCGACAAGCTCACCATGACATTGTCACCCTGAGCCTGTCGAAGGGCGGCAAGCTCGCCATGAGAATAGCACTGGATTCCTGCCTTCGCAGGAATGACACTATTTTTACTTTTGACGAAACCGTAAAGGCTGGATAATAGTAACTTAGCAGTATTTCAGGAGCGGGAATGCCAAATTACGTTTACAGGGCAATTAATCAAAGCGGTGCAAACGTCTCGGGCGCTATAAGGGCCGATTCCGTTGCGAATGCGGAAAGCATGTTAAGCGCTCAGGGCTACATTCCTTCCAAAGTTGTGGAGGAGTCGGCCAATGCCGCCGCCGGCTGGCTGCAAAGCCTCGAAACTAAATTGACGCCCGTCAAACCCGAGGAGCTGATTCTCTTTACGAAACAGTTCAGAACGATGCTCGCTGCCGGCATATCGATGCTTCGGTTGTTGGAGGTCCTGGGGAATCAGACTCAAAACACAAAACTCAAGAACGCCATTGCCTCCATAGCTGTCGACACAAGCGAAGGATCAACCCTTTACGATGCCTTCAGAAAACACAGGGACATATTCCCATCTCTCTATTGCAGCATGATCAGGGCAGGTGAGATCAGTGGCACACTTTCCGAGGTGCTTGACCGTCTCGTTTATATTGTCGAGCATGAGCACAAAATTAAATCCGATATAAAATCGGCCCTGCAGTATCCAATGTTCGTTTTGATAACTCTCGGTATCGCCTTTGTGGTACTCCTTACCATGATCGTCCCGAAATTTGCCACCATATTTACCCGTGCCGGACTGGATCTTCCCCTGCCCACCCTTATCAGCATCGGATTGTATCATTTTCTGAGGAGTTACTGGTATATCGCTGCAGGCGGCGCTGTAGGCGGTATTGTGGCTATCAGGTATTATTATAAAAAGACAGAGATGGGCAAATACCTCTGTGACAGAGTTATACTCCATATACCCGTTCTTGGTCCCCTATTTGTCAAGGCGATGATGTCACGCTTCGCAAGCGTTTTTTCCATATTACAGTCCAGCGGGATTCCTGTCTTGAGTTCTCTGGAGATCTTAAGCGGAACCATCGGCAATCAGGCGATAACCAGGGAGTTAAACCGGGTCAGGCAGCGGGTGGAGGAGGGAAGCGGCATCTCAAGCCCCCTGAAGTCGGTAAAATATTTTACTCCCATGGTTGTCGATATGATTGCAATAGGAGAAGAATCGGGGCAGCTTGAGGAGATGCTGAGGCAGATATCGATCCATTATGATGAAGAGGTGGAATATGCCGTAAAGAGATTATCGGATGCCATCGGTCCCTTTTTGATAGTGGGCCTTGCTGTGGTAGTCGGGTTTTTCGCGCTGTCCATATTTCTCCCCATGTGGGATTTAACAAAGTTAGCCCGCCATTAGGGTTTTGAAACTGGAGAAGGAAAATGGGAAACAAAAAAAATAAGCAGAGATACAATGTAAGCCTCTATATTCTGATACCGGTTATCTTTTCCGGCATGTCCATTCTGACCGGTATTATTGCCTTTCAATTAAGTAAATACTATCCCAGGGGCGTCCAGATATCAGGTGACATCGCGTTATGGGCTGCCGTGATAATCGTTGTGACCTTTCTCTGCGGTTTCTTGATAACAAGGCTCATATTAAGCCCCATGAAAAAGTTTGTCCAGGAGGCGGAAAGAATGTCCCTTCTGACCAAGGCGGTGGCTGACAAAAAACAGGGTAATGTGAATGAAATAGATCATTTCAACCTGGTTTTCAAGGAGATATCCAGCCTGCTGGACAAGGTGGAGGCAAAGGAACTTTTCCCTGACATGGTAGGCCAGAGCAGGGTAATGCGGGGGCTCTTCAGCCAGATAATGAAGGTTGCCGCCACCGACGCCACTGTACTGATCATGGGTGACAGCGGTACGGGCAAGGAACTTGTCGCCTCCAGCATTCACAAGCACAGCAAGCGCAGGGACAAGCCCTTTGTGAAACTCAGTTGTGTGGCTATCCCTGAGGGACTGCTGGAGAGCGAGCTCTTCGGTCATGAGAAAGGGGCCTTCACCGGGGCGACATCCCAGAAGACAGGCAAGTTTGAACTTGCCAATGAAGGGACTATTCTGCTCGACGAAATCGGAGACATGCCCATGGAAACACAGGCCAAGCTGCTTCGCGTCCTGCAGGAGAGGGAGTTCGAGCGCGTCGGAGGCACGAGACCAATCAAGATCGATGTGCGCTTTATCTCCGCTTCAAACAAGGATCTGCCCGAAATGGTAAAAGAAGGGAAGTTCAGGGAGGATCTCTACTACCGGATCAACGCCGTTACTCTGAATATGCCCCGCCTTGCCGAACGGAGGGAAGACATACCCCTGCTCATCGATTACTTTCTGAAACAGTCTCCTAAAAAGGCAAGGATTTCTTCGGACGCTCTTCAGATGCTGATGAACTACTCATGGCCCGGCAATGTCCGGGAACTCAAGAATACCGTTGAGAGGGTGGCTCTAATGTCTGATGCGGGGATAATCGAACCGGCCAATATCCCAGTAGATATTCTTTCCAGTATGAAGGAAGTGGGTTACGGACTTGATCAGAAACTGGACCTGGATAATGTTGTATCCATAGACGACCGGCTGGCAAATATGGAAAAGAAGATGATCGTCGAAGCGCTGATAAGCACCAGAGGGGTGCAGGCAAGGGCTGCTGAAATATTGGGCATTAATGAGAGAAGCCTCTATCATCGAATCAAGAAACACGAGATCGATATCGCCTCCCTGAAGCCCTGATTGGCCGCACAATTCACGATACCTAAGCAATGTAAGGCTTCCCGTAAACCTACAAAAATTGCAGATAAACCTTCAATTTTTGTAGGTTTTGGTAAATGATTAAAGAATACAAAAAGTTACGGAAAATTTTAAGTGCCTGTAATTTCGGCACAAAGCGGGTTTATTTTTAAAAAGATTAAAAGTGGCATAGAAAATGCTTGTAACATAGGGCATACAGTCTTAATAATCCAATTGAAATGGGGGAGGTAACATAATAATGATGAGAATGAATCGCCTGAAAAACGAAAAAGGTTTTACACTTATCGAGATTATCGCCGTTCTGATTATCCTCGGTATTCTGGCCGCCGTGGCAATACCGAAATATTTCGATCTTCAGGATGACGCTGCAAAAAGTGCCTTGAAGCAGGCGCTATCAGAGATGGTGGCCAGGGATAACCTCATGTGGTCAAAGTATAAGACAAGGGGATATGTTGACCACGATGAAAATCCCGCAACAGCAGATATACAATTAAATTTGGAAGCTAGCGGTACAGCGGGGAGTCTCAATGATATTGCAACAGTTATTGGTTCTACAACAGATACAATTAACGGAACTGCTGGATATTATACGTTTGGAGATTTCGGCGTTGATTCATTACCGACTAATGGTGCCGACCTCGCTACAGTCGTCTCGAAGAATTTTACAGCATACGCAAAGTTGACAAGAAAAGGTGCGACTGACTCACAACCAGGTCAGTGGGATACCGGCGGAGCGATATTCTATGATGCTGATGATAATGTCATTCAATAGATAATAGCTAATACAGAAATGAATGTGATCTAAAGATAAATTACTGCTGCGGATGACACAGGGAGGGGCGTAACCCCCTCCCTGTTTCTGTTTATGAGACTGTTTCGCTTAGTTCGCTGATCATGGTTTGGGTGGAATTTTTGCTTCAGTCGGCTTGGGCGGGAACAATCCTATGTGGCGCGAGCTCTCTATAAAACGGACATAGTGGGGTTTATCCAGTTTGTCCTTGAATCCGTATTCGCGGGAGTAACTGAAATCGATCATATCCGTAAAGGAGCTTATGTCTTCTAAATCAAAGACGCTGTTAAAATGTTCCCAGCATTCCCTGGAGACTATTACAGAGTTCCCGTCACCGGAATATTTCCACGCTTTTTGACCGATCTTTTTATTTTCCAGCAGTCTTGAACAGTTGTTTATGCCGTCACCGACGAAGTTTTTTCTTTCAGTAACATCGATAAATGGAATGGTGGAACCGTAGTGAACCGCAATTCTGATGCCATGGTAAAGGTCGCTTTCCATGAGAAAATAATTTCTCAGAGAGAGGGCTAAGAACGGTCCATAACCCGATATGACCGGATCGACAATTATAAAAAATCCATCTCCTGTTGAGATCAATCCGTCTACAACCTTGCCCGGTTTAAGGGATGCATGAATGCCGAGTGTCTCAACGGCTTCCTTTATTTTATTGTTGATTATTATGGCGCTGATAAACTGATCGCGGTTGGACAATGTGGAAAAACCCACAACGTCGAGAAGCAGTATATCGGTGGTAATGGCATTCATTGCCAGTCTTTCTGACATGGTATAGCCCTTCGCGTTATTTTGAAGCCCTTAAAATGATTATTGAAGAAACAACAGATTTTATATAAGGTATCTTTTAACATATGGCAAGAAAGAAAACAGGTAAATCAATAGTTGATGGTTTAGTAATAGGTAAAAAACAGCGTCATTCCTGCGAAGGCAGGAATCCATAACTAGCTGAAAAGACTGGATTCCGGGTCAAGCCCGGAATGACAAAAACAGTAAAAAACGACTTTTTACGGGACCATCAACAGTTAAACAGGTAAAAAGGTTTCAGCCATGAGACATTCCGGCAAACATGACCGAGGTTTTACACTGATTGAGATTGTGGCGGTTCTGATTGTCATCGGCATCATCGGCACGGCTGTAACAATATCAAGTGTTTATTCAACCTCCGCCAATAATCTGGCAGCACAGGTCGAGGTGATCAAGGGGCATCTTCGTTATGCCCAGGCGCGGGCCATGAGCAGCGATGCTATATGGGGAATTAATTTTTCCAGCGACACATATTTTCTTTTTAAAAACGGGAATATCAATGACACGGTGTTTTTGCCTGCGGAGACTTCTGATTCCGTAACACTTCCTGCCGGGATGACAATAACTGTAGCGACTGTTTCCTTTGATTCCTGGGGGAAACCCTATACCGACGCTGCGGCCACGGCTCAGGGAGGTGCAGACATTTCTGTTTCTCTCGGAGGAACTTCTGAAACAATTAGCATAACGAACAACACGGGATTTATACCATGAAGGCTTTTTTGATTTCAATTCGAGCACAGAAAGGATTTACCCTCATTGAGATTGTTGTTACTATCCTTGTCGCCTCTCTGCTGGGTCTTACATTCATTCAGTTGATGGGGACGAGCATGATGGGAAGCGCCGAGCCGCTCCTGAGGGTTCAAAATAACCTTGAGATTCAAGGGGTAATGGAAAAAATAACGGCGGAATATAAACAGGATACCACGCCTTTGGACACCTTGAAAACCCAGATTGGAGAGAAAGACGATGTGGTAGAAGGTGGCGTCTACGGTTCCTACACAGTGATTTACAATGACTATATTACCTTCGACGAAAGTGGTAATGAAGTGCAAGGAAGTGGCGACAGTATTCTAAAGTTAACCATTGCCGATGTGAATGGTGAACAGAGGCTGACGGCGCTTTTCACCGAATAATGCCCCGGCGGACAGTTTAAGATGAAGATGTTGAAAAGAGACAATGGTTTTACACTTATAGAAGTAATTGTTTCCGTAATTATTATCGGCATCATTACGTCTTTCGCCGGGATGGCAATAGTAACGGGAGTGAAAGGCTATGTGTTTACCAGGGACAGCGCCTCCATCGGCCAGAAGGCACAACTGGCAATGACCCGTATAAGCCGTGAGCTGATGGAACTTTCCGCAGTGACAACAGGAGAGGTATCCCGTATTACATATGAGCGACTCGATGACAGCGGCGTTTCCATAACACAGACGATTTACTATTTTGCCGATGACAGCACGGTTAAAATTGCTACCGGTTCCGCTGCTGTAAATGGAGATACGCTGGTCGATAGTGTGAGTAGCTTTGCCTTGACCTATTATAAGGGTGCCGATAGCTGGGTAGCGGGGGTAGATGACATTGCGTCGCTGACTGCCATCGAAATATCTCTTAGCCTTACTTGGTCCGATGGCAGTGAGGTTACTTTCTCAACCACCGTAAGTCCCAGAAACACAGGCAGTTAAGGAAACGACTCCTGCTGATATGCGGAAAAGATAGAACTATGAATACTTTGTATATTAAGAGACCTTTTCACAATACCCCCTCTTGTCATTCCGGGCTTGACCCGGAATCCAGAAAGCACGTGATAACTCTGGATACCGGCCTGCGCCGGTATGACGCAATTGCAGGTTTTATAATGTTATGCAAAGGCCTCAATAAATACATAAAAAACAAAAAGCCCGGTGGCAGTATTCTCATCGGTCTGGTTCTTACTGTGATGATATTCGCAGTCCTCGGCACTACCATGCTGTC
>JAFGPZ010000152.1 GCA_016935935.1 Deltaproteobacteria bacterium | reverse complement strand
TCGAGGCCGACATGGTTGACAACACGGCGAAGACCTGGCTTGACAGAGGAATAAGCCTCGAAGGGGAAAACAAATACACAGAGGCCATCGAGGCCTTTACACGCGCTATCGAAATCGATTCGCAGTTAGTCGAAGCCTACTTCAAACGAGGCAAGGCATCCTTTGCTCATGATCGCACCAAGTGTCTAAGTAGCCTGAAAGACCTCACCAGAGTTATAGATCTCGAAGATGATAATGCCGAGGCCTATTACGAGAGGGCACTCGTCAACTTCTACATGATTAATAACGAACAGGGTAGGAAAGATATGGAAAAGGCTGCCAGTCTGGGACATAAAGGCGCCCGGGATTGGCTTAATCCCCCACAGAAAGAAGAGAGGGTGACCTCAAAAATGGCGCAAGTTGTGGAAGAAGCCACCGCAGAAAATCCACCTGTAGTCAATTTCGACTTCAATTCAGCGGCAATCAATCCATCCTACTTACCTTTATTAGATAAAATAGGCATCGATATAAAGGATAAACTTTCCAGAGCGACAATCACAGTAGCGGGTCATGCCGATGCTATAGGATCCGACGAATTTAATAACAGACTATCCATGAAGAGGGCTCAGGCGGTAAAAAAATATTTGATGGAAACATATCGGATTCCTTCGGAACTGATACTCATAGAGGCCTATGGTGAAAGCAGACCTCTGGTACCAAACGATTCTGAAGAAAATCGCGCACTAAATCGCCGCGTGGAAATCGCTGGGGAAGAATGATTACGACATTACAGAGTTATCAAGAAAAAAGGTTAACGGGAATGCCCGCCAATTGATGACAGCGCAGCCTTTATGCTTTTCAGTGTCTTTTCCGCATCATCATCAGTATGGGCAAAGGAGAGAAAGGACGCCTCAAACTGAGAAGGCGCGATGAATATCCCCTGATCGAGCATGGCCCTGAAGTACCGTCCAAAGAGTTCAGTATCACTTGTGCTGGCAGAGGCATAGTCGACAACATTACTGGCCGTAAAAAATGTAGTGAACATAGACCCGACACGATTGATGGTATGGGGTAGTCCGTTCTCTTCAAAGAGGGTGTCAATTTGCCCGCAGATCCATGATGTCTTCTCATCGATGGCCGCATAGTCCTTTTCATTCTTGAGAATCTCCAGTGTTGTAACGCCGGCCGCCATTACTAGTGGATTGCCTGAAAGAGTCCCGGCCTGATACACAGGACCGTCCGGCGCCAATGCGTCCATGATGTCCCCCCTTCCACCGAAAGCGCCTGCCGGCAACCCGCCTCCTATTATCTTCCCGAGACAGGTAAGATCAGGTGTGATGCCGATCAGATTCTGATAGCCGCCATAGGTAACTCTGAAGCCGGAGATGACTTCATCGAATATCAAGAGGATACTCCGTTCCTTGGTCAACTTTCTCAATCCCTCCAGAAATCCGGGGAGGCCCGGCACGACGCCCATGTTACCTGCAACCGGTTCGACTATGATACATGCGATATCATCGCCGTATTTATCGATTGCAGATTTCACTGATTTAATATCGTTATAGGGGAGGGTTATGGTGAGACCTGCGAGAGACTCGGGGACACCCGGGCTTCCCGGGATACCCAGCGTCGCGACACCCGACCCTGCCTTGACCAGGAGTGAATCGGCATGACCGTGATAGCATCCCTCGAATTTTATGATCTTTTCCCTTTTTGTATATCCCCGGGCGAGTCGTATGGCACTCATCGTTGCCTCTGTTCCCGAACTTACCATTCGCACCTTTTCGATGGAGGGAATGGCGTCACAGATAAGACGAGCCATCTGGACTTCTCTTTCCGTCGATATTCCGTAGCTCGTTCCCCTCTCTGACGCGGTCTTGATTGCTGCAACGACAGCTGGGTGACTGTGTCCCAGTATCATAGGTCCCCAGGAAGAGATATAGTCTATATATTCTATCCCTTCTATGTCATATATCTTTGACCCCGACGCTTTACTGATGAAAATCGGGTCCGCACCGACCGATTTGAAGGCGCGTACCGGGCTGTTGACACCGCCGGGAATGTATTGCTTTGCTTCTTCAAAGAGTTTCAGAGATGATGTCTTCATGCTAATAATACTCCATGCTGCTCTTTTTAAATTCTTCTTTGCTCTCTAATATCTTAAAATCGTCTATGCCCGCTGCAAGTGAAATTTTCCTGACAAATTGTTCCACACCTTTTTCACTTAGATGTATCATCGTGTAGAGATTATACTTTCCCTCAAGCGGCGGCGTCCTTTCATAGCAGTGAGTAATATCACGATAAGAGGCGAACAGGGCGCCCACTCGCTCGCACTCGCCCTCGGGCACAGCCCAGACGACCATCGCATTCTCCGTCAACCCGGCCTTTTGATGCCTCAGAATTGCCCCCACCTTTCTGATAAAACCCTGCCTTTTCAGCCTCTGTATAACATTGAGGACCTCTTCCTCATTAGTCCCGATAAGCTCGGCAATTTCTGCAAAGGGCCTTTTAGAGAGCGGTATGTCGCCCTGTATATATCTTATCAGCTCTTTTTCGCCTTCATTGAGCATAAAAATATCTCTTTTCCGCTGGACATTTCTTTTTTTTTCTATTAGCATAGGGGCCGGTTAGTTGACAATCGTTTTTCTTATAAATCGGAGCATGCAACAGGGGCAATCATGCTACCTTTCTGTCTCAGCAACATTACAAGGGAACCTGAGGCTATGGGAAGGTAACTTGAAATACACCACAAAAAGGAGAGTTGTTATGAGAAAATCGTTAAAGAGTATGGTTTATGGGTTGTTCAGTGTTTTTTTTCTTATGGTTTCGGCTTCTGTAGTAGTGGCAGCAGAGACTTCCAGCCTTCCTGCAGGTGATTACACAAGCGCAATCGTCATCGGTTGCAGTGTCATCGCCGCCGGTCTCGTCATGGGCCTTGGCGCCCTGGGAGCGGGTCCTGGAATGGGACAGGCCACAAGCGGCGCAGCAAACGCCGTCGGCAGAAATCCCGATGCCCACGGAAAGATCATGCTCACCATGCTCGTCGGTATGGCAATGACGGAATCCATTGCAATTTACACACTGGTTATTTCGCTTGTCGTACTTTACGCCAACCCGCTGATGAAGTACATTTTCAGCTAAAGAAACAGATTTTAACTAAAGGGGGGAGTCATATCATGTCTTCCCCCTTTTTTTATGCATCCCCGTTTTCCTGAGGGATTGCACTCTTCGATCTCAGCGCCTTCTTTTCCGATTGCTGATGCTTCAGACTGAGCATCTTATCCTTGGCCCGTTTCGACCTCTTCCTCTTCTGGCGACGGATTTTTTCTATCTTCCTTTTCTCTGCTTCGACAATTCCCTTCTGTACACGCTCGATCCTGTCGAGAAGCAGGCGCCTCGCCATGAAGCGATTTAAAGACTGCGACCTTCCCTGCTGGCACTTGACGGAAAGCCCCGTCGGTATGTGCAACAGGAAAACGGTGGACGATGTCTTATTTATCTTCTGACCGCCCGCGCCGGTACCCCTGATAAATGATTCGCGGAGATCATCTTCCCTGACACCCAGCCGCTTCATCCTCTCGAGGAGGGCCTGTTCCTTCTGTTCGGCAACATTAAAGAGACTCATTCATTTCCTTCCATTTCATATCACTATCGTGTCCCTTGACACATATTTCTTTGAGACGCCATGAAAATAATCGTAAACCTTCCCTGCTACGTCCTTCCCGATACCGGGCACCTGCTCGAGCTCCCCCTGTGTGGCCGTCTTTATCCGTGCCACATCCTGAAAATGCCTGAGGAGCTCCTTCTTCCTGACAGCACCGATACCGGGAATATCATCAAGCTCCGAATGAAAATCCGACTTCTCTTTAACTTTCCGGTAATAGGAAACGGCGAAACGATGGGCCTCGTCGCGCACCCGCTGAAGCAGAAAGAGTGCGTCCTGATGTGAGGCAAGATAGACTGGATTCTTCCTCTTGGCGAGATAGACCCTGTCCCGGCCCTTCTCAACGAGAGAGTGCCTTGGCCCCTCCGTCTCCTGGTCCGCCTTTGCCAGCCCCACAGCATCGACTTTGTCGATTTCCAGTTCCTTCAGCACTGCAAGGGCCACGCCGAGCTGCCCCTTCCCACCATCGACGACAATCAAATCGGGGAGATTTTCCTTTTTTTGATAACGCCTCATCAGGACCTCGTACATCATGCCGTAATCATCGGCCCCTTCCAGCGTCCTGATTCTGAAGCGCCGGTAAGACGATGTATCGGGCTCGCCACCGTAAAAGGACACCATTGAACCCACGGCATGCCGGCCACCGATATTTGAAATGTCAAAACACTCGATCCGCATGGGTAATTTTTTCAGCTTGAGCTGTTCCTGCAGGACTTCAAGAAGTTGTTCCCTGTCGGACCGGAGTGACATCTCCGTCTGATATGCATTTTTCGCGTTGCTGACCGCCAGTTTGAGCAGCTCGACTCTTTTCCCACGCTTAGGAACGACGATGACGACCTTTTTCCCCCTTCTCTCCGCCAGCCACTCCTCAATGACTTTGCCGTCCTCGATCGCTTCGGGAATGATGATCTCCTGCGGAATAGTGACCTCCATGCTGTAATACTGCTTGAGAATGGATGAAAGAAATTCCGGCAGGGCCATTCTGACGGCGGAGGGCACAAGGTTCCGCTGGCCGATCATCTTCCCCTGTCTTACATTAATCATGGAAACCTGCACGCGATGACC
>JAFGPZ010000151.1 GCA_016935935.1 Deltaproteobacteria bacterium | reverse complement strand
TCCGTATTATCGTCATTGACAGCCGAGACTTCGCCGACGATCGCCATACCTTTGCCAGGCTCAGCCCAGAACTCGTGATACAGATATGGAGTTAACGTAATCGATTCGCCGGGCTTGAGCACCAGTCGAGTTCCTGCAGGAACTCTTCGCTTTACTCCATCCAGAGAGACTTCCACTTCAGTATCGGCCAGTTTATCGTCAGGTGTGCTGTTGTAGAGTTCGATCACCATATTGCCTCCGACCCGGTTGATAATGTCTTCCTGTTTTTCTACATGGTAATGCATCGGAGTTCTCTGGTTTTCTCGAATGACAAGGACTTTCTCACAATAGGTTTTGTGGGTATAAGGCTCCAGATCCCGGTGTCCATTTCTTACTGTGAATACTACCAGTCCAACATCATAGAAATTGCCTGAACCAAAGTCTGTAATATCCCACCCAAGCATGCATTTCCTGATCTCGTCACACTCTGCTCCTTTGGTCTTCCACTCGTCCGGTGTCCAATAGGCAAACGGCGGGAGCGTAATGTGATGCTGATGGAGTAACTTCTTCGCGTCTTCAATTAAGCTATTGATTTCTGACCTTTTCATAACCTTAGGATCCTCCTGCTTTATATAAAAAATTTTTCCAATATACTTACAGACGGCATAAATTGCGTTAGTATTAAAATTATAACATCCTTCAGTATAGTCTGTTTACAAGGAACTCTCTTCCAGGACAATATCGTTGGAACGTATGAACGCTTCAGCCTCTTCAGCAGTGAACACACCGTCTGTACAGCCCACCGCTCGAGTCGCTGATGCACCTATAGCTGAAGCGTAAGCTAAGACATCGGGTAGATCAAGGCCACGCAAAACAGCCGTCATGAGTCCGGTTGTAAACGCATCACCCGCTCCTGAAGCATCGATCGAATCGACTGTATACACTCCGCACGTCCAAAGCGAGTCATTCCGGTTTGCCACAGAACCTCTTTTACCGCAGGTAATCACCACAGTGTTGGCGCCATGCGCTTTGAAAGCCCGGATCTGATCCACAGGATCAGTTTTGCCTGTGATCTGAGCTGCTTCATCGTTATTAGGCAGAAAATAGTCAATATATGGAAGCAGATCTTTGAGACTGTCAAATCCTTGCAGGCTTTCTGGCGCCAGGATATCGACAAAGGTGGCTACGTTATTGTTCTGGCAAGTCTGCAGAATAGTCCCAAGTTCGTCAATATCAATTCCAGGCAGTGCAAAAAGACCTCCCAGGTAGAAGGCCTTCAGTTTTCTCAGCCAGTCACGATCGATGTGGCGGCATGTGAATACTTCATTTGCGCCAAAGACGTGGATGTATCGCCGATCCTGTCCTTTAACAATTAAGATCACGGTTTTGGAAGTGGGGCGTTCCTGTGTGTATGTGACAAACTCGCAGTTCACGCCATATTGTTCCAGACATGATCGCAGGACATTCGCCGAGGCATCATCCCCCAGGCACCCAACGACATCAACGTTCCATCCCTGCTTTACTAAACCAATTCCAACATTTGCCGCACATCCTCCGGCTTTGATAGGCATTGAATCCAGCGTCAGTAATTGTCCCTCCCTGGGCAGCGCCTGCATTGGGCCGCAAAATGTGTCGGCAACTAAAATTCCTGCACAACCAATATCAGCCATAATTAAGCCTTTCCACAGCAGCCGAGAAGGCCAATCCGCTCCAGGACAGCATCGCGGACAGCCCTCCGACCGATCGTCAGTACATCTTCTTTTCCGCCATACCCCAGAAGATGATGAGGGTTCACATTACGATTTTGAAGCGCAGATCGCACGGCTGACAAATACCGTTGCTTCAGGTATGTGCCATAATTGACTTTGGAAACACCAAAGTCAATCGCCTGTCGAAGTGATTCGGGAGCAATACCGCTGCCGCCATGAAGCACTAATGGTATCTTGACCTTCTCAGATATCAACTTCAACCTTTCCAGGTCGAGCTCAGTCTGTCCCGTGGTCATCACATGCACATTGCCAACACTTACCGAGACAACGTCTACCTGAGTACGTTTGACAAAATCAAAGACAACCTGAGGGTCGCTCGGGGCAGCCTTTACTGTCCCAAACCTGGGGTCGCCACTTGACAGCTCTCCGACTTCGGCCTCCATGGCTACTCCCTTTGAATGGGCAAGTTCACACAAATTAGCGACCTGTTTGACATAGTCTTCATACGGAGCATCATGATCTGAGAACATAACAAGGTTGAAGCCAGAGACCATCGCTTGCTTGACCCAGTCACTACGCGGGCATTCATTCAAGATCGCGGCGCATGGTACTCTTGCTGTATCAGCAGCAGCCCTGGCAAGAGCGCCATACATCTCAATGTGTTCTTCAGCTTCTCTTTCCGGATTTGTCAGAAAGTCTCCGCTGAAACCGATAATAATAGGCGACTGACTTTGCTCTGCAGCGTCTAGTACGCCTTGAATCGAGACAAGGTCCCAGCTTTCAAAATAACCGACAGCGTAATGGTGCTCATACGCATGCTTCAAGATTTTCGCAGCAGATTCAAACGGCATTGTCTAGTATCCCCCCCTTTTTATGTGAAAACTTCCCATCGAGTATATGAATAACTCCGGATAAGATGGATAAGACGAGAATGAGTTAACATCTCTAGCGCCCCTTCTGTCAAGAGAAAAAAGACGCTCTGACTAATAATGCAGAAGAAAGATTGGCACGTATGTCTTTATCACCCTTGATAGCCTGCCAATCGTGGTAACCAGAGGACAATATCCGGGAAATAGGTAATAATAAAGAGAGCCAGGATTTCAAAGCCGATAAATTTGATCATTTCCCGTAAGACGTCTGGAAGCGGGGTTCCGCTAATTGCGCTCGTGATAAAAGTCGTTTCCCCGTATGGTGGTGTATCTAAGGCGATCATCAAATTGAAGACTGCGACAACTCCAAAGTGTACCAGATCTATACCAGCGGCCTTAACGAGAGGTAAGACAATGGGGACAATAATCAGGAGAATCGCCGAGACATCGATGAAACACCCTAAAATCAAAAACAGGATATTCAATGACAGGAGCACACTCCACTGACTATTCATGAGTCCCAGACTGATAAACCCTTTTGTAATGAGGGCCGGGAGCTCTTCTCTAGCCACGACATACCCAAAGAGAAAAGAACATGCCACGATAAAGCTCACAAACCCCGTAGAAACCACGGATTCAATGAACACCTTATAGAGGGCCCGGAGTCCGAGTGAACGATAGACAAACAACGCCAGAATCATGACATACACGCTCACGACTCCTGCGGCTTCGGTGGGCGTAAACATCCCACCATAAATTCCTCCTAAAAGGATCACCGGGGCTAAAATCACAAAAAACGATTCAAGAAAAATTTTCCCGAATACTCTCCGAGACACCCACTGCCCCACCGGATAATTCCGTTTATGGGAAAGAATTGCCACAAGTATCATCAAAACCCCCCCAAGCAGAAGTCCGGGGAGGACCCCCCCCAGAAAAAGATAGCCGGTCGAGGTACCTGATAAGGAGGCATAGATGACCATGGGAATACTTGGAGGGATAATTGGGCCGATTGTGGCAGAAGCACAGGTGACAGCACAGGCAAAGGGACCATCGTAGCCGGCATCTTGCATGGCCTTGATTTCAACAGTCCCTAACCCAGCCACATCAGCAATCTCAGAACCAGACATCCCTGCAAAAATAATGCTTGAGATAATGTTGACGTGTCCTAAGCCTCCTTTGACCGGACCTACCAGAGTCTTGGCAAAATCAAACAGCCTGTCAGTGAGTCTGGCAGCATTCATCACCTTTGCAGTAAAAATGAAGAGGGGCACAGCGAGCAGGACAAACTGATTCTCAAACTGGATCACCATGATATCCAGGACTGTCGTGAGATCTATCCCGGAGAGAAAAATGTACAGCACTGATCCGGTAAACATCCCAAAAGCAATGGGATAGCCCAGAGCGAATATTGCCACAAAGACGACTATCCATACCGCTAGAGCCATGGCGGAACCTCCTCAGGCTGTGCTTCCTTTCCTGAAAGTAGGGCAAAATTCTTATAGATTGAGAGACTATTATGAAGAATGATAAGACAGACAAAGAGCGGAAAACATACCAGAAGATACGTCCAGGGGATCCGCAAGGCTGAGGCCTTAATTTTGTAGTTCCAAATCGTATACTCAATACTTGGATACAACAGGAGCAGCATGACCCCAATCGTTAAGAGGTCAAAAAAGATATCAACGATCGCCCTGGTCCTGGTGGAGAATTTTCGGTAGAAAATATCGAAACGGATATGTTGGTTGTAACGTTTCGCAAGGGCTGCGCCGAGGTAAATCGACCAGACAAAGCTGTAAATCGACAGTTCAAAAAATTTCGGTAACGGACGGTTGAGCACATAACGAGAAAATACCTGGATGGCAACAGTCATGATGAGGAGGAAAAAAATTACGGTTGGAAGATAAATCTCTATTATATCAAGAAACTTCTTACTCAGTCCCTTCATAGACACCTTTCCCGATTTGTAAATAGCTGTTTAGTAAGGTCTCCGGCACTTTAGATGTGCCGGGGACCTGATCAAGGGTTGCTATGCATTACTCCATAGACTGAATTTTGGAATACATGCCTTCTCCCCAGAGTTTCTTAAACTTCTCCTGGCTATAAAACTCCTTGGCATGATCCATAAAGGCCGGTTTGTCGGGAATGACAATTTCCATCCCAAACTCTTTCTCAAATTTCCCGATCAATTCAGCTTCCTGTTCCAGGACCATGGTATTTTGGTGATAACGGGCAACCTCCATCGCTTTTTTGATATATACTCGATATTTCTCAGGCATCTCCTGCCACAATTTCTCGTTAATGATCGGCATAATAAAGGCGATTACATGGTCGGTCAGCACGATATAATGGGTGACTTCATAAAATTTTTCAGAATA
>JAFGPZ010000150.1 GCA_016935935.1 Deltaproteobacteria bacterium | reverse complement strand
CATCTGCGCTATTCGGTTCCATATCCGGCAGCGCCGTATCGAACGTGGCAACGACGGGCATATTGACAATACCGCTCATGGTCCGTTCCGGTTATACCCCACTGCAGGCTGGCGCTATTGAGACGAACGCATCGACAGGGGGACAGTTTATGCCACCCATCATGGGGGCAGCTGCCTTCCTCATGGCGGAATTCCTGGAGATCCCCTATGCCGAGGTGGTAATTGCCGGTCTGGTGCCGGCACTTCTCTATTATATGGCCATTTTTGTTCAGGTGGATCTCGTGGCAGCCCGCGATAAGATAAAGATGCATGACAAGGCTCTACCGAAGACGGGTGTTGTCCTCAAGGAAGGTTGGCATTTTATTTTGCCACTTCTGGTAATGATCTATGCTCTCTTTATGCTCAACGTCGAGGCTGAAATTGCCGCCCTTTACGCTTGCGTTGTAATTATTATAGGCGGCGGTCTGCGTTCATACAATGGGAACAGGCTGAATGTGAAAGGGTTCTTTTCCTCGCTCTGGGAGGCAGGACTGGCCATGGTTGATCTCCTTATAATCGTCGCTGCGGCCGGTTTTGTCATAGGCGTATTGAATATTTCCAGCGGGGGATTTGTCATGACACTCTTCATGATCCATCTGGGAGGGGGGAACCTTTTTATTCTGTTATTGATAAGCGCCGTGATCTCCATTATCCTGGGAATGGGGATGCCTACCACGGGGGTCTATGTACTGCTGGCTGCCCTCGTTGTTCCTGCGCTGGTGGAGGTTGGCATCACTCCAATTTCCGCCCATATGTTTATACTCTATTTCGGTATGATGTCCATGATTACACCGCCCATCGCATTGGCTGCCTTTGCGGCAGCAACAATCAGCGGCGCAGACCCAATGAGGACTGGCTTTGAATCCATGAAACTGGGATGGGTGGCCTATGTTGTGCCTTTCATGTTTGTGCTTTCTCCGACACTGCTTTTGCAAGGCGAAGCGACCCATATCATTATGAATGTTTTTACGGCGGCTGCAGGTGTGTATATTGTGTCGGTTGCTGTGGTGGGTTATTTTGCACTTCGACTCAGCGTTCCCTGTCGAATAGCACTTGTGTTGACCGGATTGGCTGCCGTGACGCCGGACACTGGCTTTGCTCTCGGGGGCTTCATGAGTCTCGGGGGCGTACTGTTTGGAACGCTGATTTTGGGGTATGATTATTTAATGGCAAGGCGCGTAAAAAATGCCGCCATCGAATAAGCCGGCTTGCTGGTATTGCTAAACTATTTACAAAACGCTTTACTGGCCGGGAGGATGTGATGAATTTCATGTCGCAAGGAATAAATTATTCTTAAAAAAGGAGGTAAGGATTATGAAGATGGCATTAAGATTTTTATTTGTACTGGCAGTGGTATTTACCTTTACGGGGGCCGTATATGCTCAGACATACAGCATAGGAACAAACCCGCAGGGATCGCTCTTCTATTCCACAGGCATGGCGGTTTCAAAAGTGATGGTTGAGAAAACTGGACAGCAGTACCGTGTGGCTCCCTACGGGGGATCATCGACCTACATTCCCCTCATAAACAAGGGCGAACTGGCCTTCGGATGTGCCAACGGAGGAGAAACAGCATTCGCCTACAAGGGAACGGAAATATTCGATGGCAAGCCGAACAAGAATGTTCGCATGATTGCAGCCTATTACAAGAACTACGGTGGTTATGCCGTCAGGAATGACTCAGGCTATAAAATGATGAGAGACCTGAAAGGGGCAAGAATACCGTCGGATTACACTGCCGGTCGAATATTCCACTATTTGACCGAGGCCATTCTGGCGGCGGAAGATCTGACGCACTCAGATTTCAAGCTTCTTCCGGTACCGAATTTTGTGCAGGGAGTCGAGCTCTTTATCCAGGGTAAGGTTGAAGCCGCCTATATTCCCATGAATACGGGAATTGGAAAGAAGGCGATGGCAACCATAAAGGGCGGTTGGCATTTTGTCGACTTCGACGGATCGGCGGCGGCGCAACCCAAGGTTGACCGGGTTCTCCCCTCCAGCCGGACGGAAAAGCTGTCTCCCGGGAAGATGCGGGAAGGCGTTACCGTGGATCCCACAACCATGCTGGTCGTTGATTTCTATATTATCGGCGGGGCCCATGTAGCGGATGATGTGGTCTATACCCTGACAAAGATCATACACGACAATGACGTGGAACTTGCCAAATCCTCTGCTGCTTTCAATGACTTTGATCCAAAGGATATGGCTGCCAAGCATCCCACTCCTTACCATTCGGGAGCCATCAAGTATTACAAGGAGATCGGGATCTGGAAGAATAATTGATGGTAATAAGTAGTGGACGATAATTTCTTTGACACATTTGACCCGTTTGTAGTGGTCAGGTAAAAAAGATTTGACGTGAACAGGGTGGGTGTCGGTATTTGATCCCACCCTGTTCTTGCATCATAACTGAAACAGAACTCAAGCTATTTTCATAAGGAGACACTTAATATGGGTCGCCGAAACTATACCCCAAAACAACCCGCCTTTGTTTCCTATTACGATCGCACCCAGGCCTTTCTTGATGGCAGCGACAGTCCCCGCATGTTTCTGGAGAGATCTCTGGCAACTATCGATAGTCTGGAAGAGCAAATAAGGGCATTCACGGCGCTTGATGTAGAGGGCGCACGAAAGGCCGCAGATGCAGCCAATCTGCGATATAAAGAGGGCAGACCGCTGTCTCAGATCGACGGCATGCCCATTGGTGTCAAAGATGTCATAGATACGGCCGATATGCCTACGCAAATGGGCTCTCCTCTCTTCAAAGGCTGGCAACCCCGTTTTGACTCTGCCTCCGTCAGTGCACTCAAGCAGGCCGGCGCGGTTATTCTCGGTAAGACCGTTACCACGGAATTTGCTGCTGTGGTTGCCGGTCCCACTCATAACCCCTTCGATACGAATCATACACCGGGAGGTTCGAGCAGCGGCTCGGCTGCTGCCGTTGGGATTGGTATGCTTCCCGCAGGCTTGGGTACGCAGGTCATAGGATCAATTATTCGTCCAGCCAGCTACTGTGGCTGTTTTGGATACAAACCCACGGTGGGGGCTCTGAATCGTGGGGGGGCGTTGGATTACATGAGCCAGAGTGCCCTTGGCGTACTGGCGGCGAGTCTCAATGACGCATGGGCGGTGGCCTATGCCATTTCATCGAGAGTGGGAGGCGACCCCGGGTTCCCCGGACTCTATGGAGACGAAAAACCCCAACCAGCGTACCGACCTAACCGTCTTATCAGGTTGGATACCGATGGATGGGGTAAGGCGGAAGAAAACACACGAAGAATTTTTGAAGATGCTTTGGTCAAGTTAAATGTGGCTGGGGTTGAAATTATAAGCCGCCATGATAATCCAATAATCGTGGAGTATGAGGAGGCCATAGCAAAAAGCCTGGATGTGAGCCGGAAAATCAATACTTGGGAATTCCACTGGCCCCTGAGCACCTTTGAAGATAGATCGCCGGGACATTTAAGCCTAATTATGGAGGAACGGCTGGAGGCAGCAGGGAAGATGACCCTTCCAGACTATCGGAACTGGCTGGAGGAACGGTACAGGGCAAGGATTCTCCATAAACGTTTGTCGGATATTGCAGATGGATTCATAACACTGGGCGCAACGGGAGCGGCCCCTGCCGGGCTGGATTTCACGGGTGATCCCTCATTTAATATGCCTGCCTCCTATATCGGGTGCCCGGCACTGACCTTACCATGTTTAGCAGTAGACGATATGCCTCTCGGGATTCAGTTGCTGGGTTTTACAGATGAGGACGAAAAGCTTTTCTCGCAGGCGCGGTGGGTGGAAGAGATACTTCTTCGATAGCATATCGCCGTTACTGTCCTGGCGTTAATATAAAAAATGTTTTGACACTCACGCAAGGCTAAATAATAATATGCTGTCACAATAAAGAATGGGTGAAAGGATGGATGTAGTATTCTGGGTCCATATCGCTTTAGGCGTCCTCATGCTCTTCGGGGGACGACGCTTTTTCTGGGTCTTCGTGGGCTCCGTCGGTTTTATTGCAGGTTTTACCTCTGGCAGGGAAATATTCGGCCTTGAATCTTTACAGACGCTTCTCATTGCGGCCTCCATCCTCGGTTTTATCGGAATCGTAATCGCACTGTTCATGCAGAGTATTGCCATAGGAATTACCGGATTTCTTGCAGGTTCCTACGTTACATTTTCTCTGCTTCCCATCTTGGGCGATTTTTCACCGGAGATTACATGGCTCTCCGTTCTTGTAGGTGGAGTTTTGGGAGTGGTGCTCTCTATTTTGCTCATCGACTGGATGCTGATATTCCTTTCATCGGTTACAGGTGCCGCTATTATATTACAATATGTTTCCCCGGAATCATGGACGAAACCAGTCATATGGACTGCGCTCGCTCTGGCCGGGATTATAATCCAGACGATATTCTTTTTACGGAAAGCAAAAAAGAGGTAGCGACGATACACCCGGCTTCTATTCAGCGATTTGGCCTGGTGTGTTAACTTATTCTCTCGAAGCCGTTGATGCTGATTCTACTATAGTCAAGCGATTCCCTGGGAGTGGCTCGCTTTTCCTCTGCAGGATATCCTGCAGCTAAAATCGTTTCCACTTTCAGATAATCAGGCAGCGACAGGAGGGTTGCTATATACTCTTCGGCAGTTATGTCGCTGTCGTGCATACGCTTTCGTATCTGTATCCAGCAGCTTCCCAGACCCAGAGACTGGGCAGTCAAATGTGCAATCGTGGTTGCAATGGAACAATCCTCAATCCATACGTCCGATTTACGCTCATCGGCACAGAACAGTATAGCCAGTGAAGCCCCTTTTAGGAAATTAGAACCGTGATCCTTGGACTGGGCAAGCTTTTCAATAAGGCTTTTATCTTCAATGAAAATGAAATGCCATGGTTGATTTCCCCTCGAGGAAGGAGACCTCAGGATCGCCTCTTTAAGTATGTCCAGCTTGTCCTTTTCTATTGGTTTGTTTTCGTATTTTCTTATGCTTCGTCTTGAACGCAGTACCTCTATCACTCTTCACCTCCCATGTGTTTCAACAATTGCCTTGATTGCAATCTCTCTTTGTGTGTGATGATTTTTTAGTATGATGTTTTGAAATTTATTGCAAATAAAAATAATCGGAATATGCGAGTTCGCAGATCTTTGAAGGAAAAGCCTGTAACGTGATTGAAAATATAACTGGTCTTCCCTCTCACTATCTGCTACAAGGCAGCGCTTCGGTTGGATCAATATGTTTTCGAGATGAATTTTAAAGGAATATTATGGCTCAGAAAGAAAAGATTAGAAATATTGCAATCATTGCCCACGTCGATCACGGAAAGACTACCCTTGTCGATGGAATGTTAAGGCAAAGCGGAATCTTCAGAGAACACCAGCAGGTAAAAGAACGCGTCATGGATTCCATGGACCTGGAACGGGAGCGAGGAATTACCATCATGGCGAAGAACACGGCCATATGGTACGGCGATGTAAAAATAAACATAGTGGACACCCCTGGTCATGCCGATTTCGGAGGAGAGGTCGAACGGAGTCTCAATATGGTGGATGGGGCGCTTCTGCTTGTTGACGCAAGTGAAGGGCCGTTGCCACAGACCCGTTTTGTCGTCAGTAAGGCACTTGCCAGAAAGCAGCCCATAATAGTCGTTATAAACAAGATCGACCGCAGTGATGCCAGGATCGACGAGGTTATCGATGAAATTTACGACCTTTTTATCGACCTCGACGCCAATGAATCACAGATAGAATTTCCCATATTATACACGAACGCAAAGACAGGTATTGCCCATGCGAAACAGGGCGACGATTCTCCTAACCTGCGTCCTCTCTTCGAGGCGATTATGTCGTATATTCCTCCGCCCAAGGCGGATGACGGTGCGGTGCCACAGTTTCTGGTAACCAATCTCGATTATGATCCCTATGTGGGACAGCTTGCCATCGGGAGGCTGGTAAACGGCGTCCTGGACATGCAAAAAACCTATGCACTCTGCGGAAAGGAAGAGACGCGTGGAGGGGTCAAGTTTTCCGCCCTCTATACCTTTGACGGTTTACAAAAGGTCCGTATAGACCGGGCGGAAGCTGGTGATATCATAGCTTTTGCCGGTATTGATGATGTTGAAATCGGCGATACTGTTTCCGCCGATGGGAAGCCCTGTCCCCTGCCTCGCATTCGTGTCGATGAGCCGACGGTTTCAATGTTTTTCTATGTTAACAATGGCCCCGTAGCCGGCAGAGAGGGTAAGTATCTCACATCGCGTCATCTTCGGGAACGACTGGAAAGGGAAATCCTCGGAAATGTGGCTCTGAAAATAAAGTTCCTCGAACGGAAAGATATGTTCGAAGTCTGCGGCAGAGGGGAGTTGCAGATGGCCATTCTCATCGAAACCATGCGCAGGGAAGGGTATGAGTTTATGGTTTCCAAACCTCAGGTAATCACGAAAGAGGAGAAGGGGACAATCATGGAACCGGTGGAACAGCTTCTCCTCGATATTCCTGAAGAGTTCATAGGTGTAGTTACTGAAAAATTATCTTCAAGAAAAGGTAGAATGACGAATCTGATAAACAAGGGGACGGGGCGTGTCAAGATGGAGTTTCTCATTCCATCCCGTGGATTGATCGGTTTCCGCAGCCATTTTATGACTGATACAAAAGGGGCGGGCATCATGAATACCTTCTTCGAAGGGTACAAGCCCTGGTTCGGTTCCATCCCTCAGCGTGTCAATGGTGCTCTGGTTTCCGACAGAACCGGCAGAATCACCATATACGCATGTCATGCCATGGCGGACCGGGGGGAACTCTTTACCGAGGTGGGAACCGAAGTCTATGACGGCATGATCGTGGGCGAGCGAAACAAACCCGGTGATCTAAATATCAACATAACCAAGGAAAAACACCTGACTAATATGCGAAGCGCCACCTCTGATGCGACCATTACACTGCGTCCGCCCAGACGTCTGTCGCTGGATCAGTCCATAGATTTTATAGCAGAAGATGAACTTATCGAAGTGACTCCCCTGAGTATTCGCCTTCGCAAAATGGAACTTGACAGAATGAGGCGACCTCTGAGGAGCAGAGGCTGATTCATCGGCCGTTATTGAAGGAGTTTCTCATCTTTGATCCGAAATAATCTAACCGCCTATGCTGGACAGGCATCCCTGTTCCTAACTTTTCCAGAGGACAACGGCGCAGATAAGGGTTGTCGTGGCCAGGGCTATTCCAACGGCGGAAAAGCCGGTGTAAAAACCGTAATGATCGATGAGGTATCCCAGGATGGGTGCCGCCACCCCTGTACCACCCCGACTGCCGAAGTAGTAGATGCCAAGCACCGTTGAACGGTGCTTATCGGGGCAATAGTCCATTATATAGGCCTCCACCACGGGCAGACTCATATTGACGAGTGTTCCCAGTGTAATCAAGACTGCATAAAAGGCAATGCCGAAAGGTGCGATATTCATGAGATAGATTGTAGGAGCGCCGATAAGACCCACGATCAGCATGACGATAACCTTCCCAATGCGGTCGGCCAGGTATCCGCCGAGCGGTCCTCCCCATAATCCTCCCATGAAGTAAACCGTTATCGATGCCGCAGCCGCCTTTTCACTGATTCCGTAGTTATCAACGGCGAAGAGCGGCACGAAAGAAGTGATTGACATCATAAGCGCCATGCCGGCTACGCCAATGACGAGGATTGCGATAAGCCGGGGCATGTACCCCTTAGCCGTCTGGATTTTATACTGCCGGTGGATTTGTTTTTCTGTTCCATCAGTGCCATTCTTGATACCCCTGCCGGTTTCTCCGAGACGGCCAAGCAGCACATAGAAGAGGATTCCAAAGACCAGGGTCGGTATGGCAACGGCAATGAATGCCCCCCGCCAACCCAGGGCACCGGCAATACCTGCGGCAAGAAGGGGGGCGATGAAGAAACTCGTCGACCCTCCGACCTGATGGAGGCCAAAGGCCCATCCACGTTTTTCCGGTTTAACTGATGCCGAAATCAGTGGTGCTGCCGAGGGATGGTAGCCACCTCCCGATATCCCCATGAGCATAAGGAAGAGGGCAAGCATGTAAAAGTTAATCGACAGGGCTGCAAATACCCCGGCGAGTGCCACCCCAGCCACACCGAAAGTCAGTACTACCCGGGGCCCAACACGGTCGGCCAGCCACCCTCCCGGGAGATTGGAAATACCATAGGTCAGACTGAAGGCAGAAACGAGCCAGCCCGTCTGCGTATAGGTCATGCCGAAGTCGTCGCGTATAAAGGGAAGGAGCGGCGTCAGCAGTGAAGATACAAGGTGGTGCCCTGTATGCGCAAGTATGAAAAGAAAGAGCAGTCCGGTAAAATATGATTTAGACATTGATGTCTTAATGACAGTATCCTTTCGTAAATATAAATATTTTATATGCTTGCCGTTTTATGTGATCACGGGCTATGAGGAAAAAATAGGTGGGACTCATTCCGGGATTACCACCGGCTATATGGACGACAGGTCCCGTGGCACCCCGTTTCGCCGCTCGCTGATATGTAAGAGGCGGCGTGGCGTCATCCCCCTGTCAGCATTCCCCATTTTGTATAGGGTGTTTTTACGAGATTCGCGTTGTAATAGCGAGGATCGTCCGTTACTTCAAGTCCCAGCCATGCAGGTCTTTCGAAAGGTTCGTCTTCCTGCGAAAGCTCCACTTCCGCTACGATCAATCCTTCATTTTCGCCCAGGAACTCGTCGACTTCCCATGTATGTTGCCCCAACGCTATTCTATATCGGATCTTTACAATGATGGGTCTTTCGCACAGTGCCTCGAGTATAGCATCGGCATCCCGGGCGGGTATTTCGTATTCATACTCCCTTCTCACGATGCCTACAGGGGGTCCCTTTACGGTGATGAATCCCCTATCACCGTCGGTGCGTATCCGGACCGTGCGTGACTTTGACGTATTTAGAAATCCCTGCCTGTATCTTGTCCCCTGGGCGGCAGACCGCCAGCCATCCCCCTCTACGAGGAATTTTCTTTCTATTTCTATCCCCATATGGTATTTGCAAAACACCCTTTTGTGGTTACTCGCTGATAATCTGCCTTACCCTTTCGATCTCTTCTTCAGTGTCTACCTCTACGGAGTCATGCAGTGTCTCTACCACCTTTATCCTGTAACCGTGTTCCAGTGCCCTCAGTTGTTCAAGGGATTCACGTTTCTCCAGAGGGCCCCTTTCCAGACCCGTGAAGATTGTGAGAAATGACTTTCTGTAGGCATATATGCCGTGATGCTTATAGTAAGCGGTTTCTTCTTCACCGTCACGATCATAGGGTATAGTGGCCCTCGAAAAATAGATGGCGAAGTGATTTTTGTCGAAAACGGTTTTTACGGCGTTGTGGTGATAGATTTCTTCCTCTCGTTCGATTCTGTATACCAGGGTGCTCATTCCAAGGGATGACTCCTCCAGGAGGGGAGCAACAACTTCGTCTATCTGAACCGGGACGAAAAGGGGCTGATCACCCTGTATGTTGACGATAATGTCATCCTCATCCAGGTCGAGTGTTGAAGCGGCCTCGGCTATCCTGTCCGTTCCGGAACGGTGGCGTTGTGATGTCATGATGACATTCCCGCCGAAACTCCTGACCCGTTGGAAGATTCTATCGTCGTCTGTTGCTACGGCCACATATTGAACCGATTCGGCCTTCAATGCCCTTTCGTAGACATGTTGTATCATTGGTTTCCCACAAATATCAGCCAGCGGTTTCCCCTCGAACCGGCTTGACTGATATCTCGATGGGATGACGCAGATTACTTTCGGCATATCATTCGCTCTCTAAAGGACTGATGCGGCCTTTCTGATTCCGCCTGCGATTTTTTCGAATGCATCCTTTGTCATTTTGACGGGAATTGTCATAAAGAGTGTTCTGCCCAGTATGTCTTCCGAACGAGGGATATGCTTCGTCTCGTAGTCTGTTTTTCCCTTATACATTGGGTTGGTGAAGGGATATTTCTTTGAATTGGCCGTTGACTGTGCCAGAAAGTGTTCCCATCTGGGCACATAGTGCCAGGTGTTTTCTTTGAAGAGAAACGTGTCGGTGCCTTCCTCTTTCAGGACATTCTGGAACTTCTTTGCCACGCCTTCGTCAGCGAATGTGAATCCCAGGAAGGTTGCCGTGTCGCCTGAGGGATCGGTAATGGGCCTGAACCCGACACCGTTGATTCTGGCAAGTTCCTGTCTTATGGCCTCTTTGTTTTTCCTCTGCTCTCCGATAATGTAGTCCAGTTTTTTCAACTGGGCAAGTCCCAGGGCTCCCTGCAGTTCATTCATACGATAATTGAAACCGAGAATGCTCCTCCCCTCATCGCCCCTTCCGACGTTGGGATTGTGCTCATGTCCGTGATCATGGTACCACTCTGCCCTGTCTGCCAGTTCCTTGCTGTTGGTAATGACCATCCCACCCTCACCTGTGGTCATGGTTTTTACGTAATCAAAGCTGAAGGTGCCCATGTCGCCGAAGGTACCCAGTTTTTTCCCCT
>JAFGPZ010000149.1 GCA_016935935.1 Deltaproteobacteria bacterium | reverse complement strand
TGACTACAATTCGAGGGCACTTCAGCTATTATTTTGCAGTATTAATCATGCCTAATGGAAATACAATTGCCAAAAACGAATCATGGAGAAATCGAATTAGCGTCGAACGAAGTTCATATATGGGTGGCTGACCTGGATAAACATGCCAGATGGGCAGATAAGTGGATACTTCTACTTTCGAAAGAAGAAAAGGTTCGTTCAGAGCAGTTTTTCACTGAGAAGGATCGGGCCCGCTATGTCACCCGAAGGGGGATCCTGCGAATGATCCTCGGACGCTACCTCGTGACAAATCCTCAAACCATTTTGTTTCACACAGAAACAAATAACAAACCAAGACTTATCTGTCGGCATGATGGAGTTGATATTCGGTTTAACGCGTCTCATTCCTGCGGTATTGCCTTGTGCGCATTTGCCTGCAACCGAGAAATCGGAATTGACATTGAAAGGTTAATTGAAATTCGGGAAATGGATGATTTGATTGATCGATTTTTTCACAAGAGCGAAAGAAAGATATTGAGAGCGCTTCCAATGATTGAAAAGAAAAAGGCTTTCTTCAAGTGCTGGACGCGAAAAGAAGCGCTGCTCAAGGCAAGAGGTGTTGGATTATATTATCCCCTTGATGCACTCGATGTGCTATCCTGCCTGAATGAGGATTCACTTGCATTTCTAAGCATACAGGATTCTAATGAAACAACGAAGTGGGTACTGAGGGACATCAATGCGGTCGAAGGTTTTGCCTCCGCTCTCGCCCTGCAATGCGACCCCGTTGAGCCAATCATATGTGTTCAGCAACTTCATCTTACCTGATATCTTTTTACAATGAAATATTCTACCCGCACATAAATCTTTACCTTTAGCTGCACAAGTATTGTGCTCTATTTATGGGAGTAAGTTTAACTACGGCTATAAAGTCTGATGCATTATTGTCCAGCTGTTCGAACCACATGTGTCAAGTATCACGTTTATTCACCCTCCCCGGTATCATCTTAATTCACCCCTTTAGGGGATAGAGGGGTTGATGTTTTTGGTTTAAGTTTACGTCTATACGATTCTCCTTCCATGATTAAGTGATGAGCATGATGCGCCAGCCTGTCAAGGGCAGAGTTAGCCATGACAGGATCAGGAAACAGGGGCACCCAGTCCTGGGGTGGCCTGTTGCTTGTAATAATGATTGAAGATTTAAGGTGCCGTTCCGTTACGATTTCATAGAAGTCCTCTGCCTGAATGGAATTGAGCGGAGAGAGTCCGAAATCGTCAATGATCAGGAGATCCGGCGCCAGATATTTTTTCATTCGTTTTTCCCATGAGTTATCTGCCCGTCCTGCCAGGAGGAAACGGAAGAGCTTTATGGCTTTCGTGAAGAGAACATCATAGCCGAGGCGGCAGGCATGATGACCGATGGCTTGGGCAAGGTGGGTTTTTCCCACACCGGCTGAACCATACAGGAGTATATGCTCCCGCCTTTCGATAAAGATGCCGCTGCCGAGATCCCGGATGAGTTTGGCATTCAGTTTCGGGTTAAATGAGAAATCGAATCCTTCGAGGGTTTTCTCTTCTTCGAAGGAAGCCCGGGAAAGGCGGAGGTTGAGTTTTTTGGCTTCTCTGCGTTCGATTTCATCCTGGATGATCAATTGAAAGAACTCCAGATAGCCCAGAGAATCCTTTTGTGCCTGATGGAGTCTGAGATCAAAGCTTTCGAGGAAACCGCTTAAACGCAAGATTCTCAAGTGTTCTTTAAGTTGGTAGTCGATGTTCATGAGGTCACCTCCATTCCAGCGGCAAAGTAATCAAGGGGTCGCAAAAATCTCTGGCCGAGGGGAGAGAGGGTAACCGGAATCCGTAACGTTGATTCTGGCACCATTTTCAACCCTTTTTCCAGGATATCCTTGATGCTCTGATAACGGAAGTTCCCGAAGAAGACCGCTCTTTCTGCAGCAGCTTCCATGGCGGTGTTTCCATATTTTTCAGCAAGACGCAATACGGCCTGGGCTTTACGCAGGTTGCGCATAGCATGATCGCTCAGGATCATACGGATCAGGGTCTCGGTCTGGGGTCCGATCTCTGCCGCTTTCGCCCGGCACAAGGTGGGTGCAGGCATCAGGTAAGCCTGTTTCTGTGGTGGATAATCCGAGTAATCGGTCATAAAAGTTCCAGGTAACAGCGCCCGGCTGTGAGTCTTGATCATTTGCTCATCAAGGAAAATATGAACCACGCGGCAGCCTCCCCGCACCCAGACCTCTTTCCCGATAAAACGGGTAGGCAGCGAATAATAGGAACGGTCAAAAACAACATGATGATCAGGGTGGACCACACACTTCTTCCACTGGGGACATTCAAAAGATTCGGCAGGCAGCGGCTTCAGACAAGACGCCTCTTCCCTCTGGAAGACCTCAAAAGGCCGCTTCTGCGTGGTGCCGTGAACCTCCATGCCGATCTCCTGCCTGCACCAGGACAATGCCCGTTCATTCGCCTCATCGATGTCACGAAAATCTCTGCCCATAAGAAGATGCTGCCGCACAACAGGCACCATCCTCTCCACCTTTCCTTTGTGTTTGGGCTTCCCCACTTTTGCCGGATCGGCAACGAATCCATAGTGCCTCTCCAAATCAGCGTAGGCCCGGTTCAATGTAGGATCATATATGTCAGGTTTCAAAACACCAGGCTTCAGATTATCCAGCACAATGGTGCCGGGAACACCGCCCAAAAAGGCAAATGCCCTTACATGGCAATCGATCCAGTTCCTCACATCCCGGCGAAAGACGAAACGAACAAACCGGTGCCTGCTGTAGGAAAGAGTCATGATAAAGGACCAGGCTTTGCGACGTCTTCCCGTTTCCGGATCTTTCATCATTCCTCCATAGCCAAAATCCACCTGGGCCTGACTTCCCGGTGCCACCTCGATCCTCACCGTCACGCTGGGAGCACCCCACTGAAACTGAAACTTAAGATACCGAAGCATTGTACAGTAGCCGATCTTGACTCCTGTCTTTTCCTGAAAAAGGCGCCATATCTGCTTGGCCTTTATCTTCTCATTCCTCAAAAGCTCTGTGATCCATTCCTTATGGGTAACAATCATATCCTGGGCAGGAGTTGCCCTCAAAACCGCTGCATCCGTAGCTGCTTTCAACTTCTCCACAAGGTCGCTCTCCAGTGGAAATGGAACATCACGGCTAATGCCAACAGTCTGGGCGAGTCGTACATACTTCCGGACTGTGTTCCGATCAAATCCCAGGGATCGTCGAATCTCCCGCAAACCGATTCCCTGGTGCCACTGATAAATCATCTCTACAATCTCATTCATCGTTACCTGCCTCCTGGCCACCGATATCCGTCCTCCTTGTCAAGTTTCTAAAACTCCGGGAGGTTATACCGGCTTTGATATTTTTCTCTACCCGAAAGCAGGAGGTGAATTATCCTGATACTGGGGGGGTGAAATCTGGTGATACTGAACCCCTCTAAAGAGGTGAATTATCATGATACTCGACACCGCAGAAACATCATTAGATAAGGTTACAGCAACATCATGTAGTAGAGGAGATGTTCTTGCAGCCATAACTGCCGCCGCAAATGGAGATACTGTGTCAATCCCCGCTTGCACCTGCGGTAGTGCGGTATGGACATCGCATATTGATGTAGCCAAATGCATCACCATACAGGGCCAAGGCGCCTCCTCAACATGTATTCAGGGATACGGCTTCCGCTTCATTACAGGAAGTGATGGATTTGTACTCAGGAACATCAAGTTTCAAAATACTGGGGGGAACATTGCCGTGTTCGATGTTGGCGTTCAAAGCGGCAATGCGGGGACCACGGTGAATGGGTGGAGGATTACCAACTGTGAATGCCCACGATGCGTTCCACATAAATGCAAGTTCTGCCGGTCTTGTTGATAATAATAGGTTTATTAATTGTAGCTCTACATCATACGGTTATATTTTTGGAAGAGATGATACAAGTTGGGGATGGGCCGAGGCTTTTGGGAGTGCCGGAAGTTTTGTGTTTTTTGAGGACAATGAGTTTTCTCAAAATGATCCTGCCGGGAATCATGCTATTTATATGTCTTACGGTTATGCTGCTGTTATCCGGTGCAATAAGTTTACATATACCGGGAGTGGACGGTGGTATGACGCTGTAGATGCGCATGGTTACGGTCATGGTACTGGTAGGCGTGGAGGCAGAATGTGGGAGATATATGGCAACTATTTTGATACTAAGCATTCCGGGAGGCATATTTTTCTCAGGGCGGGTTCTGGTCGAGTATATGCGAACAGGTTTGCAAATAGTGCAAGCATCGAATTGTTTGAATACCGGGTTTGCACTACAGCGGCTTACGCTTATCCGGTAACTACAAACGATTACTCTACAAATTCCGCATTGTCATCGGGAAGTACCCCCTCCTGCATTGGTAGCGAAGGGTACCCATGTTGTGACCAGATAGGAAGAATACGCGATGGAGGAACACGCCAGATTGGAGATATTGCGTATTTCTTGGATAACAGAACGTCCGGCGGCAGCGATGTCCTTGCTATTACGGATGGTACCGCTCATAACGCATTTTGTGTCCCTAACGGCATTGATGAAACATCATACATACGATCCGGGAGAGAATATTACAACACTCAAGCACCTGGGTACGCGCCTTATCAGTATCCGCATCCGGCGAGAGGGTTAGCAGCGAGTACAACTTGTTTATCAGGTGAGAATAGTAAGGCAAATACAGGGATTACATTTTTTAGAACCGTACCATAGTCAACACCGCTTCTTGCATCAAGATTGGTTTTCTACCAAATCCCTTCGGGTTTCAAACATCTCTCTTCAAATCATTTGCCTTGTCTGTCTTTTCCCATGTGAAGGTCGGTTCTGTTCTCCCAAAGTGGCCGTATGCGGCAGTATTTCTGTATATAGGCCTTCTTAAATCCAGCATTTCGATTATCCCGCGCGGGGTCAGGGCAAAATGTTTTCTTATAAGTTCATCAAGCCTCGCATGAGGGATTTTTAATGTTCCAAAACTGTTTATCATAATGGAAACCGGATCGGCTACCCCTATGACATAGGCTAACTGAATCAGCAGCCGTTCAGCCAGACCTGCAGCAACAATATTCTTTGCGATGTAACGGGCAGCATAGGTGGCGGAGCGGTCTACTTTTGTAGGATCTTTTCCGGAAAAAGCCCCTCCACCATGGGGCACTGTTCCGCCGTATGTGTCCACTATGATCTTCCTTCCGGTCATGCCCGTATCAGACTGAGGTCCGCCAATGACAAATTTTCCGGTCGCATTTACAAAATACTTTGTTTTAGCATCCAACAGATCGCTGCTAATAACCGGTTTCACCACAGAATCTATTATTTCATTTCTCGCCTTCTGAGTGATT
>JAFGPZ010000148.1 GCA_016935935.1 Deltaproteobacteria bacterium | reverse complement strand
ATGTCCCGCTTGACCACTCCGGAATGGTGACCTTTTTTGCCTTCGTTGACGGCATGGCACCCTATAAGCAGGTATTTGTTACTCCCTCAGCCTCGCAAGAGACAGATGTCTCAATGTCGCGGGCTGGATCGGAAAGCCCGACCATGACAGTTACTGCAGAGTTGACACCGAACACGGATGGGTGGGTTCGGATCAGGGGTTCAGTTAAATGGATAGATCTTCCGGTCTGCGCCATGATTCTGGCCAATGGCCAGTACACCTTTTCCGATGCCGACGACGGCCGCTTTGAAATTGTAGTTCCTCCGGCCGGAGAAGATGGGTCCATCACACTATTCGGCTTTGCTGACGGATTTTCCCCTTATAAGGCGTTCCTTCCAACTATTAAAGCCGAAACTGTGGCAAGCTACACCAGCTACGGATCGGTAATTCTTGTTGGAACAGTTTCAACCATTACCTTGAAAAGCGTGTGCGCTTCCTATTGGCCGAAACCCTCCGGCTGCATAATGGTTCCTCAAGAAACACCGGTAAGCGTCTTGGTCGATGCAAACGGCTCGCAAACCGTTTCCAGCAGTGAGGATGGCGGTTTTGAATTGGAGGTGCTTCCGGATGCCGACGGCCGGATTACCATCTCCTCTTTCATGGACGAGTATTTCAGCTATGCCGAAATCCTTTCTCCTGAAGAGATCATTCCGTGGATCTACCTGTCTGTAAACCCATCTGAACTGACGATGTTAACAGATACGACAGAAATAGCCCAGATCGTTGGAGGGAAAGCCCCCTATGATATCAGTTCGAGCAATACCTCCCTGGTAACCGCTTCATTGCAGGGAACCACACTCACTATCAAGGGATTAACTGAAGGATTTGCCACCGTAGTCATTGCCGACAGCGAATCCCATTCGGTGAATGTCGATGTTGCGGTCGTTTCGGAAGGAACCGGTGAAACAATATGGGTTCCCGTCAGAGAAGAGCGTGATATGGACAAAGACGGCTCAATCGATACGGTCACCTATTACACCTATTCCAGCCACGGCTTGATCAAAGAAGAGGGGGATCTCGACAACAACGGCACCATGGAGTGGGTTATTTGCTATACCTGTGATGGAGATGGAAGACATTGTACCAAATCATATGACTCAACAAACGATGGGATATTCGAGTATACACAATACCTGACATATGATGATATAGGCAATATATTAGAAATTCTGGATGGTATGTCGGCCATAAATTTAACCTATACCCCGGAAGGGAAAGCAGCCACCTACGAGATCGACCATGGCAATGACAGGATCGCAGATTATATCGAATACTATGATTACAATGTACAGGGTCACAAATCCAGAGAAGAATCGGACGAGGGAAATGATGGGATCATCGACCATGTCCACACGTATCACTATCTCTATGATTGCGCAGGGAATCCGACCCGGTATGAATCCGATTATTCCAATGATGGGATCATAGATAGCGTCAGTTTTTTTGTATACCATGCAGACGGAACACTGTCCAAGTTCGAGAAAGATATTGACAACGATGGGCAGATTGACCGGACAGTCTCGTTCGATGCGGACGGGAGGATGGACCAAATCGAAACTTCGTCGGAGCTCATCCACATCCAGTGGGAAAGAAGAAACTTTGATATGCCACTAAACATCCCCGATCCCACCAAACAATGGCTATGAGGTCCGCCTTAATCATTATGCCGCCGTTTAACTGACAACCTAAAATTCCCTTGCCCGAGGTATAGCAGATGCAAGTGGCACCTGTGGTATCCTGCCTGAATTCCGGTCTGACGACAATCTCGACCAAACTGGCCAATCGGATAGACGCCTGAAAAGGGACTTCGCCCGAGACCTCGGTATAATCGCCGGTGAAATTAGTCGAAATTCGTCCGTCCTGGCCAGTGAACCTGTGAAGGTACTGGGGGCTAGGATTTCATCCTTCTAAGAAAGTGTTCCGCTACCCTTTGTGCGATGACAGGAGCATTGCCCCCCGCACGATTGTTGATGAAGACGCTGATTTCAACGCTGTCTCTGATCGCGCTGTGCATGAGGTCTGACGTCTCTTTCACCATCTCCGGCAGAAGCATCCCTTCTACGACCTTGTCAAAGGGATAGGCCTTGGCATAGGCGTCTTCATACCGCATTCCTATCGGCGTCATGAGGCGAACGATGCGTTGCCTTCCTGAGTTAAAGACCCTTTCGGATGCCTTGGCAGTTTGCTTTCTGAGGGGCGGAAGCCAGGTCCAGTGGGAAATGACCTGTCCTACGCCGTGTTTTTCCAGGACATCGAACACCGGTGGACTCAGGTAGGCCTCGGTCCGAAGCTCAATGTGATAACGCGTATCCCTGGGAATGCTCTCAAAAAAATTGTCCAGGTCATCAGCAAGTTGTTTGACCGGCACCCGCTCATTCTTTCTCTGATATTCCTGCTCGAATATCATCCCGTTCAGGTTGCTATGCAAAATTTCGACGGCCGGTTCATAGAATCCTTTTCTGAAGATCTCCGCATTGAGGTACATTTCGTTTTGGACATACTTGCCCCCGTGCCTCATCTTTTGGGCTGAAATCACCTGGGGCACCTTCAAGACCACACGGTCATTTTCCTTCATATGTTGAGGGTAGGTTTTGAGCACATGAAAATTAGGTGTCGGCTTTCCGTCCTGATCCAGCAGGGGCGAATAAAAAGTGTAATCGATCTCAAGAACAGGGAAATGCTCGAAATATTCCTCCACACTCTCAACAGGAAGGGTCTCTTCCACAAAGTATTTTCCACCCAGGGGTTTTGTCCTGCGGCTGATTCGCCCCTCGTAGCGTTCCTTGGTGTATATTTGCCCTATCCATCCTGCATACCGGTCACTGGCCGTGCCCAGAAGGACCTTGGGATGCAGGTTGCGAAACTGGAATTTCTCTATGCTCCCCACGCATTCAGAAACGTCGTGGATAACCGTCTTCGTCATGTGTATATGGCCACTGCTCCATTTTTTGAAGGTATCAGAATCTGCATCCAGGGTAATAGAAAAGAAGAGGCCGCCCTTTCCAGGCGCGGCCCCGGATCATTTAATTTTTTCACAGAGATCGACGTCACTCTCCGGAATGAACCCATCGGATATCAAGCCTAGCCTCCGGACTGTCTGAGGGTAATATAGACGTCGTCCCCATCCTTGACTTCCCAGGCGAGTTCATTTGGATGGGCACTTTCCGCATTGATCCATATTTCATATTCTTCATTCAGCTTTCCATCGGGATAGAAGATCTCATCTCCCATGTCAGGGTACATATCCGACAGTTCCATCAGGCATTCTCCAACCGTTGTTCCCTCTACCTCAATGGTCTCCTGATCATCTGTATACATGCGGAGGCTGCTGAGCACATGTACTTTTACACTCATGTCTTACTCCTTTCTAGTGAGATTCCGCAATACTCTCGCTGCGCATCACTCTCTATATGTGATTGCTTGAACGCCCTTACCAGTCTATCAAAATGTCGCCATAATATGAAGGACTTTTCGTGGCTGTCTCCGCTCATGAAGCATACTTCCATAGTAGGATTATAGCTTCCATTTTCGAATGCAAACCTCTAGAAAATAACTCTGAACAAGTACATACTATTATTTATCATCAATTTCAACCCTGTCTAAGACAATGTTTTCCTGGAATCAAGACTCAGGGCTTCTCATTGCCACAGGGGACTGAAATTTATTTACCATATATATGGCGGCGAACTCTACTCCTGACGAGAGTGTCCGGTCTTATACTTCCATAATGCAATGCGGCCCGATCCCCT
>JAFGPZ010000147.1 GCA_016935935.1 Deltaproteobacteria bacterium | reverse complement strand
TAACTCTAATCGTATTTTTAGAATGTTGAAAGTGCGAAAAACATGCCAAAACAAATTGACTATCCAATATAACCCGGTATATCATTTTTTATTGAAATTGAAGGATGTTCCCGTGATCAGAAAATTAACCTACCAGCAATTGGAACAGCGCGTTCTTGAGCTAGAGAATGAATTTTCAATGCGTCAAAAGGCGGAAGAAAAAACACGACGTCTCAACTCCGTGCTGCATACAATACATAATATTAACCAGCGTATTTTCAGGGAAAAAAACAGAGATCGTCTTCTGCAGGATATCTGCAAGATTGCGGTAAATAATCGCGGTTATCACAATGTATGGATCGCGCTTTTCGATGATACCAGAAAGCTGGTTATGACAGCTGAATTCGGTCTGGGAAAGATATTTACCCCTATGTTGAAGCGGTTGGAAAGCGGAAGGCTTACTGCCTGCGGGCAAAAAGCTCTTTTGCAGTCAGATATTGTGGTAATCGAAGATCCTCCTTCTACATGCGATGATTGTCCATTAGTGGATAAATATGAAGACAGAGGGGCAATGACAAAAAGGCTGGACTATGCCGGAAATATTTACGGCTTGATATCCGCATCTATACCTAAAGAGTTTGTGGTAGACCTTGAAGAACAGAGATTATTCCAGGCTATTGCCCAGGATATTGCATTTGCGCTCCATTCCATCGAGGTAGAGAAAGGTCGGATGATGGCAGAAAAAGCCCTTAGGGAAAGTGAGAGTTCATTTCGAGCCCTTCTGTATTCTCAACATGATGAAATCGTGATTGTAGATCGAGAATACCGTATTACCGACGCCAATGTAAATTTCATCATGAATACTTCCAGAAAACGCCAGGAGGTTCTTGGAAACTATTGTTATGAAATTTCATATGACGGGGATAAACCCTGTGATGAGCAATGCGATGAATGCGATCTTCGAGAGGTATTTGCAACGGGCAGAACAAGAAGTTTACAAAAACAGAAAACAGCCAAGGATGGCTCACGGATATGGGTGGATATCCATCAGTCTCCTTTGAAAAATACTGATGGAGACATTACGCATGTAATTATGTCACTCAGGGATGTTACGCAGGAAATACAATTGGAGAAGCAGCTCCAGCAAGCACAAAAAATGGAAGCAGTGGGAAACTTGGCTGCCGGGATCGCTCATGATTTCAACAACATTCTGGGAGTTGTTCTGCTGAATTCGGAACTGGCGCTGTCAGATAGTACGGATGACAAAAATAATCAGCTCTATCTTGAAAGAATTCTCAAGGCCAGTCACCGTGCAAAGGATCTGGTAGAGCAGATATTGATATTCAGTCGGCAGGCGAAACCGGAAAGGAAATCGTGTCGGATTATCCCTGTGGTACAGGAGGCCTTGAAGCTGGTCCGGGCATCATTGCCGTCGGCCATAGAATTGACACTGCATATCCAAACTGAGTGCGGTCCGGTCTTAGTCGATCCAATACAGATTCATCAGGTTATATTAAATCTGTGCAACAATGCAGCTCATGCCATGCAGAAAAAGGGAGGAATGCTCGAAGTAAGCTTGGAGGATGTTGATCTGGATGTAACTGCTTCCAGGATTCACACTGATTTGCATCCTGGCCCGTATTTGAAATTAACGGTAAGAGATACGGGTAGTGGTATGAATGAACACACGCTCAAACAAATCTTTGATCCTTTTTTCACCACGAAAAATTCTGGCGAGGGTACCGGGATGGGGCTCGCCGTAGTGCATGGTATTGTCAAAAACTATGATGGGGCGATCCTTGTCGACAGTATGCCTGAGAAAGGCACAAGCATTGATATATTTCTTCCCAGGATCGAGGTAGAGATCGAACCTGTGCTGAAGAACGACGAGATGCTTACGCAGGGAAATGAAGAGATTCTTATTGTCGACAATAATGAAGAACTGGCCTGGAGTTTTAAAAACACCCTGGAAAATATGGGATATAAAGTTACCGGGAAAACAACCAGCACCGGCGCATTGAACTCTTTTTGTGCTGAGCCGGATCGCTTTGATGCCATTATTACCGATCTTAGTATGCCGGGTATGACAGGCACTCAACTGGCCGCAGAGATTTTGCACATCAGGCCTGATATTCCGATAATCCTGTGCACCGGGTATAATGAAGAAATTACCCCTGAAAAGGCCAAAGAAATAGGATTTTGTCAGGTTCTCATAAAACCGGTTACCATGTATCAACTGGTTCAAGGCTTACGTCGTGTTTTAGATCAATATCAAGGGAAGAATCATCATGGCTAAGATCTTGATTGTAGATGATGACCAGTTGATGAACGAAACACTGGCGAATGTCATTACGCTCAGGGGACACGATGTCGTCTGTGCGACCACCCTTGAAGAGGGCCTCGAAAAGGCACAGGCCGATGATTTGGATGTAATTTTTCTTGATGTTCGTATGCCTGACGGTGATGGTCTCAAATCGTTGCCTATGTTCAGGGCAGCGACGGCATACCCGGAAATAATAATCATTACCGGATATGCTGATCCGGACGGAGCAGAGCTTGCCATCAAAAACGGTGCATGGGATTATATTCAAAAACCATCCTCGGTAAGTGGAATAACGTTGTCATTGGAACGTGCACTTCACTATCGGCAGGGGAAGAAGTCAAAAAAATTCCCGGTTGTGTTAAAGCGAGACAGCATTATTGGTAACAGTGCGGGCATCAATATGGTCCTTGAGCAGATCGCGCAGGCATCCGGTAGCGATGCCAATGTCCTTATTTTCGGTGAGACCGGTACGGGTAAAGAACTGTTTGCGAAAGCCATCCATGAAAACAGCAAGCGCAGAAAGGGAAATTTTGTCGTGGTTGATTGTACGGCACTCCCCGAGTCTCTTGTGGAAAGTATTCTCTTTGGTCATGAAAAGGGGGCATTTACGGGTGCAAATATATCACGGGAAGGTTTGGTCAGACAGGCTGACCAAGGAACCCTTTTCCTTGACGAGGTGGGAGAGCTTCCGCTTTCTATCCAGAAAACTTTTCTTCGTGTGATCCAGGAGCACCGATTTCGTCCAGTGGGTTCCAAGAAGGAAATAATTTCAAATTTCAGGTTGATTGCAGCAACAAACCGGGATCTTGATAGGATGACTGACCAGCAAATGTTCAGAAGTGATCTCCTTTTTCGTCTGCGTTCTTTTTATATCGAGATTCCACCGCTCAGAGACCGTAAAGTGGATATAAAAGATCTGGTTATCTATTATACACACAAGCGGTGCGGGCTTTCTGGGGTCGAGACAAAAGGATTTTCTCCTGATTTTATCGATTTTCTTACACAATATGAATGGCCTGGGAATATACGGGAACTATTCAATACCCTGGAGCAGGTTCTATCCGTTGCACGCTATGAAACTACTCTTTATCCCTATCAACTTCCAACCTATATCCGGGCCAATGTAGCTCGATCATCCGTTGAACTTGGAGTAGAGCAGAAAGATTTTCCGGGTAAAGATTTTATTCTCAATAATGTTAATGGTGAAGTCTTACCAACTATTAAAGAGATGCGGAATATTACGGAGAAAATCTATTTGCAGAAACTTATGCTAGCTGCAAAGGACAATATGAAGAAAGCATGTGAAATCTCCGGCCTTTCACGGACGCGTCTGTTTGAACTCAGGAAAAAGCATAAAATTTCCCCCAAAAAAGATATTTCTAACAAAAAAAATCAGACAGGGATATGGTAACAAAGAGATAAGCCATTGTTCAGGTGCTTAATCATGGGTGTTTTACAGAACATGGTGTTCGATATATCGAACATCAAGATAATGGTTTGTTTTTTTGATGCTATATAACATAATGTAATTAGAAGACATATCTATAACAAGAGAATGTCTGCGATGGCATAAATACTGCTTATTATACCAGATAGTAATTTTCAGGTTTTTTTAAGAGCACATATTGGTGATAAAAAAGGTATGGGTTTGTTTACTTGATAGAAGCAAAAGGTTTTTTAGGAACAATGTATGGAAGAGAAGAAATGTGGAGGTTTGAATGATTGCTTTTGGTCCCGTGCCTTCAAGACGGTTGGGCCGCAGTTTAGGAGTCAATAATATCCCACCCAAGGTGTGCTCTTATGCCTGTGTGTATTGCCAGTTAGGCCGGGCCATCAAGATGCAGGCGCAGCGGCAGGTTTTTTATCAGCCGGAGGAGATTTTTCGCGAGGTTGAAGACAAGGTGTCTAAGGCTCGCTTAGTGGGAGAATCAATAGACTATATCACAATGGTGCCGGATGGTGAGCCATGTCTGGATAGTAATCTGGAAAAAGAAATCGAATTGCTGCGAGAGCTTAAGATAAAGATCGCTGTGATTACCAATGCTTCCCTTATCTGGCGGGAGGACGTGAGGCAGGCCTTGATGCAGGCGGACTGGGTATCGTTGAAGATAGATTCTGCCCGGGAAGAAATCTGGCGCAGGGTAGACCGGCCGCATAAGAATCTGCAGTTTAATGCAATTCTGGATGGGATGCGTATGTTTGCACATGCCTATCAGGGTGAATTGGTTACCGAGACAATGCTTGTTAGAGGTCGCAACGATGAAATAGGGCATCTCCGCGATATTGCCGATTTTCTGGTAGATCTCAGGCCCAACATAGCCTATCTGGGCATTCCCACCCGCCCACCGGCAGTGAAAGAAGTAAAAGCCCCGGAAGAGGACATCATTAATCTGGCATATCAAGTTTTTTCTGCAAAATTATCTCACGTGGAATACCTGATCGGCTATGAGGGCAATGCCTTTGCATTTACCGGGACTGTTATTGAAGATCTGTTGAGTATTACCTCGGTCCATCCCATGCGCAAAGACGCAATGGAGGTATTTCTGGCACGGGCCAAGGCTGATTGGACTGTTGTACAAAAGCTGATTGATCAGGGGCATTTGATAGCGACTCATTATGATGGGCAAACGTTTTATATGCGCAGATTAGATAGGAAAGGATAGGAAAGATCCTTCCCAGGCAAGCAACATCTCCTGCTGGATGGGTTTTCCTATTGTGGAGTTTTTTAACACAAGGAGCAAATCGTGTCGAAGATTACTTTGGATGTTTTACACAGGCGAGTAGTTCCATCAGCTGAAACTGCTGATGTCGGGATTGTTTCAGACACCGCATTCGGAGAAGATGTAGCCATGACACGCATTGGTAATGATATTCTGGCTTCGTGTCTGGAACCTATTGTCGGAGCCATAGACCATATCGGGTGGCTGGCCATGCATGCAGCATGCAATGATGTTGCAGCGAGAGGTATTCAACCCCGCTGGGTAGTTTTACTGGTTCTCGTTCCAGGTGTAGACGATAAAGGGATTCTGGTACAAATCATGCGTGATGCCCGGCGTGCGGCTGAAAAACTCGGTGTTTCAATAATTCGGGAGCATGCCGGTTATTCTGCCGGAACTACCGAGCCTCTGGTCGATGTTATTGCTCTGGGGAATGTTGGTGGGGAAATTCCGGTGAAAAAAGGCGGGGCGCACATGGGTGATCATGTATTGATTACCAAGGGAATCGCCCTTGAAGGGGCAGCGATTCTGGCCCATGAATTTGCGGATATAGCACGGGGATTTAACATAACCGCCAGGGAGTTGCGTGAAGCAAAGGGGCTGATGAACGAAGTAAATGCGGTCCCGGATGCCCTTATATTAGCAGAGTATGGCGCATCAACCATGCATGATGTAAGACGTGGTGGAATATTGGGAACCCTGGTTGAAATGGCGCATGCATCGAGGCTCTGTATCCAGATAGATGCCTCGTTAATCCCGGTACATCCCGTGGTTAATCATTTTGCAGAGACATTCAAATTCGATCCTTTGCGGATGGTTTCTTCAGGATCGCTGGTTGCTGCCGTTCCACCTGAAAGAATCGATGATGCGAAGCAAAAACTTGCAGAAAAAAGTATTATTTTTGAGGATATCGGCAGGGTCATCGACGGTGACGGGGTGATTGTTTTGTCTGACGGAAAGATTGAACACTACCGGGAGATTCGTTGTGAGGATGATGAATTTGCAAGGATGAGGCAATTGTATCCCCGACAGGATTAGTGCAAATAATTGGGAGGAATGGTTTATTAGACCTGCGCAGGAAGCCGGTAGCGGTAGTGAGAACATTCATCGTGCAGTCTTGAGGTTATGATTTTAGCAAATACGATAAAAGGAAATGCATCGTGAAAAAAATTAAACGTTTAGAGGATAAATTCGGGGCAAAATGGACTGGGATACGTGTACATTACGGTTATATCCCCGAGGGTATCCGTGTAAAACGGGAAATGCGATTGTGTGAGGCTATTGCAGAATCGTTTGACAGGACAATTATTTTACCCGCTGATATGGTTAATTGTCCGGGGGCACGCCGGAGCTTGGGTTTAATAGACAACGACAAGGAATTGTGCCGGATGATATCCGAAAAAACTGGCGTTTCTTTTGACTCGGTGTATAAGGCGTTAGAAACAGTGCCACAGTTTGCCATGCCCGTGAGTGCAATTACCCTTGGCAGGCTTGATGCCCCCCATATAGTTATTTCCTTTATGAAACCGGATATTGCCATGGCAATGGTTCGAAAGTGGCAAACAGTTTTTGGGAAAGGGCCTGAGATGGAAATATCCACATTCCTTTCGATATGTGGGGGGGTGCAGTCAGCTGTATTCCAGAAGGCACAGATGTATATTTCGCTCGGGTGTCCTTCATCCCGCAATGATGGAATTATAAAGAGTGATGAGCTGGCTGTCGGTCTGCCCTATGGTTTGATAGATGCCCTCACGCAAGACTAGGAGACCACATGACAAGTGTCGGTTCCTTAACAGGATAGATACCTCAGGAGATAAAAAACAATTGTAGCTTTATGCAGGGTGAAAAAATATATTGCCTTGATGCAGACAGGGTAGAATATGATATTACTGATTGCAAATCGCAGGATTTAAATATGGTGAGGTTTTGAATCTATAATGAAAATCAGCATTGTCCGGTTAAGTTATTGCAGGGAAACGTTGATGACGGAGGTAATCTTCAATGGCATTTTGGTAAGGATCGTCGCGATC
>JAFGPZ010000146.1 GCA_016935935.1 Deltaproteobacteria bacterium | reverse complement strand
GTCTATCCGCTTTCCCCAGGGCCATGGTTTATTAAAATTTTCTGACTCACTCATTTATTGACCGTGTCGAGTTCCTCCACAGTCACTCTGTTATTTGTATATATACATATGTCTGAAGCAATCTTCATAGATTCATCTGCTATCTCCCTGGCGCTCAAATCGGAATACTTCAGGAACGCCCTCGCCGCTGCCAGGGCATATGGACCTCCAGAACCTATTGCCATTACTTCATCGTCGGATTCTACAACGTCTCCATTCCCCGATATAATGAGAAAGCTCTCTGCGCTTACAGCTATCATCAGGGCCTCGAGATGTCTGAGAACACGGTCCGTCCTCCAATCCTTCGTCAGTTCCACAGCAGACCTCAAAAGATTACCGTTAAATTGGTCCAGTTTCTGATCAAATCTGTCGAAAAGAGTAAATGCGTCGGCCGTGGCTCCTGCAAAACCGACGATAATCTTGCCATCGTAGAGTCTCCTGACCTTTCTTGCACCATGTTTCAATATAGTATTTTCAAGAGTGACCTGTCCGTCACCCGCGACAGCCGCCTTGCCCTTATGTCTAACGGCAAGGATAGTTGTTCCTCTGATCTTCATCTGTTCCGTCTTTCTCCCTTTTGAGCCCTGGGATGGCTTTTATCGTAAACATCTATCAATCTGGATACGCTCATAGAGGTATATTTCTGAGTTGTTGAGAGACTTTCGTGTCCCAGCATCTCCTGTATAACTCGTAAATCGGCCCCTGCGTCCATCAGGTGTGTTGCAAAGCTATGCCGCAGTGCATGGGGGCTGATCTTTTTACATATACCACTCATAAGCATATATTTATCAACAATTCGCCTCACGCTCCTGTCAGTCAACCTTACCCCCAGCCTGTTCAGAAATAGACAGGCATCCAGGTAATTTTCGGTTTTGTTCCTTAAGAGTTCACTCCTTTTATCAAGATAACCTCTTATGGCTTTAAGAGCAAACTCGCCAACAGGAACTATCCTTTCCTTTTTACCTTTTCCTCTTATCCTTACCGACCCTCTCTCCAGATCGATGTCCGGCAAATTTAACCCCGTAAGTTCACTGACACGCATACCAGAGGAATAAAACAACTCGAGCATTGCCTTGTCCCTCAATCCTAACACACCCTCTGCAAATTCTACTCCCAGGAGATCGAAAATCTCGTCAACAGACAAAAAGGCGGGCAAATATCTTTCTGCTTTGGGGGTCTGAATAACCTCAGCCGGATTAAACATTATGTGGCCTTCACGAATAAGATATTTAAAAAAGGCCTTTATACTGGCAATCTTTCTTGAGATTGTTACCTTCTTGACCCTCTTTCTATAGAGGGAGGTCAGAAAGGCTCTTATTATAACCTGATCAATGAGTTCGAGAGAATCTATCCCTTCATTTAAGAGAAAGTTCCTGAATTGGTTTAAATCGGACAGATAATTTCTCTTTGTGTGGACAGACAGGTTTCTTTCAATCTCAATATGTGCACCAAACTCAATTAGAGCAGACTTGATATTCATATCACTATTCCGCCTTCACCACAATCACAGCACATTTGCTTCATTATTTTCTTATGCGGAACCACAAAACGATGCATTCCAACAAACCGGCTCGGTTAAACGATAGGGATCCAGATTAACACCTTTAAATCGCTAAATCACCATTAAATATCTGATTCGTGGAACATGACACTACATCTTATACTTTCCAAAATCTTCAGGCGACAAGTTTTCAAGGAACTCTTTCAACTGATCCTTTGTGTATTTATTTATATCCCCCTTTTTTGAACTGAAGCTTATCTCTGCAGACTTTTCGATCACCTTATCTTCAACATATATGGGCGCCTCTGCACGAAGAGCAATCGCAATTGCATCACTCGGACGGGAGTCAACCATCACATCGACTCCATCCCTGATTAGATGAATAACAGCAAAAAATGTATCGTTTTTAAGATCATTAATAATAACTTTCATCACTTTTACACGAAGAACCTTTAGCATTTCATGAATGAGATCGTGGGTCATAGGTCTGGAAAGTCTGATCTTTTCCAGCTGTGTCGCTATCGCACTCGCCTCGAACAGACCTATCCATATGGGGAGAGCACTCTTTTCCTGAAGATCTTTTAAGATAACAATGGGAGTATTCGTTATGGGATCGACAGCCAAACCGAATACTTTCATCTCTACCAACATCTTATCGCCTCCTTTTACGACAATAATTCCCCTTTCAAGGAATGCATGAAGGTTTCTGTAATTTTCACCTTTAATTCCCTCCCGATTAAATTGCTGTTTCCCCTGATATTGACAATCTTATTCGTTCGAGTCCTCCCCATGAGTTCATCCTGATCATTCTTACTGAATCCCTCAACGAGTATTTCAGTAACTTCTCCCAGCATTGCCCTGTTATTCTCCAGTGTGTGCCTTCCCTGAAGCAACTGAAGAGAGCTAAGTCTCTTCGTCTTGATATCTGAAGCTACTTTATTCTCATATCCTTCGGCAACAGTGCCAGCACGGTCAGAATATCCAAAGGAAAAAGTGCTATCAAACCTTACTTTTTCCATAAGGTCAATTGTTTTTTGAAAGTCCTCCTCACTTTCCCCTGGAAATCCAACAATTATGTCAGATGTAATGCTTATTCCGGGGCAGACTTCCCTAAGGTGATCCACCTTTTCAAGATAATCCTTGGACGTGTAACCCCTGTTCATACGTCTCAAAATGTCATCCGACCCTGACTGAACGGGAAGGTGAATGTGCTCGCATAATGCTCCTATAGAGAAAAAACAGCCAATGAGTTCGTCGGAGATATCCTTCGGATGAGAAGTTGTAAAACGTATCCTATCTATACCACCAATTTCCCCTATCTCCTTTAACAGAGTAGGAAAATTTTGTCCATTGGGGAGATTAGCCCCATAGGAATTTACATTCTGTCCCAGGAGCGTGACTTCTTTGACACCGTGTGTCACCAGTGCCTTTATTTCTTTGATTACATCAGAACTCTCTCGACTCTTTTCCCTGCCTCGTACATGGGGAACTATGCAGTAGGTACAGAAATTATCGCATCCCTGCATTATGGTAACAAAGGCTGTAATTTTAACGTCTTCGGGAAGCACCAGGATGTCCATGGACTTTATGGATCCATGAAAACCGGTTTCCGCAGCGCGTACCCTACACGTTTCTGCTTCCCTTACCATCTCGGGAAGAAGGTGAGCATTGTGGGTACCTATTACTAAATCGAGATAGGGAACTTTTTTTAGGTACTTCACTCCCAGTTGCTGGGCAAGGCATCCTGCAATGCATATTACCATATTGGGATTTTTCTTTTTCAATGTCTTTAACCGCCCCAGCATGCTGTATACCTTTTGTTCCGCCTTTGCCCGTACGCTGCACGTGTTAATGATAATGAGATCGCTTTTCCCCATGTCGTCCGTTTTTTTGTACCCCGATTTTTTGAGCAATTCTCCCATCTGCTCGGAATCGTGCACATTCATCTGGCAGCCAAAGGTGTGTATATAAAAATATTTATTTCTCATTTGTTATAACCTGGCACAAGCCTATATTAATGCCAATCATGATTCAAGTTCCTCGCATGGACATAGCGGCAGCACTCCCAGCTGTTCGTCTCGAACTCCCATTGCCAGTAAACCTTTTAACCGAGTATTTCATTAAAAGGCACTAATTTTAGTGTATTGCAAGAAGTGCTTATTTTTTTGATTGTATATGACGGGAATGAAAGGCCAGGGACAGGTGGTCCGGTTTTATATTTCCTTAAATGGACTAACGGAATATCCATCCAACTATCTCCCTGACCTCCATGAAACCCTGCGCCTGTAGGTTATCTTTACTTAATTTCTATCTTACCGAATCATAATTTCCCCTTATCTATGCTTGCCTTAACCAATTCCTCTATCATCGTTATCTTGTCTTGATCATCTTTTGTCAATACCGTTTCAATGGAATCGATCTGTCTCGCGATCTCATAGGTATCCTCAGACACAAGTAGCAGGGGAATATTCTTTTCCGATGCCTTGGCAATTATATTGAAACTGGGGACTATATCATTTGTGAGAACAATGCACGATGTATCGCTTTCGAGGGCAGCTAAGATCATATCATCACGATCACCGCCCGTTATTATCAGCTTTTCCCTTTTCTTGAAAATTGGTTCCTGGAGTGCCACCTCAGCACTCATTGCTCCAATAAATACATTCTTTATTATCCGAGTCAACCCTTCCTCTCCCGCTATGACTTTCACAAAAAAACGTTCTGTCAGGTTATTAACTGAAAGACGAGTCAATTCGGTTTTATAGGGCATTACTCCTATAACATTGATTCCCATACGGCTGATACTGTCAAGATAGGAATCCTTAAAATCCTCAACGTCAGGCACCTTGTTTATAATGACACCTCTAAAATCAACGCCGGCCATGTCAACGGATTTTTTTATGAATGAAAGGTGGTCCATAATGGCACCTTCATCACCACTTATCACTATTATAAGTTTACCATTGACGGAGCGGGTTAATGACAATGCGTCGAGATGAACAAAGGAACCGTATGACATACTCTGCGGCCCCTCGATAAAAACAACATTCTTTTTATTGCCGGCATCGTCAACCATCTCTGTTAATTTATTTTTTATTGTCTCTTCGGTATACATATAACGTACTTTGGTGTGCTCAAAGCCTATACTCATATCTTCGGGATTTTCTTCGAGATTAAAGACACCCGCCATTAATGCAGAATCGTAATCCCAGAGCCTTTTCTTCCGATAATATAATCTGTCGCCGAAGGGTTTCAGGTATCCAAAATCTTTACCTAAAAGCTTTGCCATGCCTACAATGATGCTTGTTTTACCTGAGTTTTTGCTTGTAGAAGCTATAATTAACTTATCCATTCATGCCACCTCTCTACTCTCTTGAAAGTAATATTCTGGTATCCACCGCCTTTGCCCCGCTCCCCTGTTCATAAACTACCACGGGATTGACCTCTATGTCACTAATCCCTTTACACTTATGGATAATGGCACCAAGTCTGAGGTTAATATCGACAAGACTGTCGATGTCCTTTGTCTTTTCTCCTCTCACGCCCAGCAGAAGGGAATATGATCTTATTTCACTAATCATCGATAATACCTCCCTTCGATTAAGGGGATAGGCTCTGAATGCAACATCTTTCATCACCTCAACATATATGCCCCCGAGCCCTGCCATAATAATAGGACCAAAGGAGGGATCTATTTTGGCTCCGGCAATTATCTCTATCCCGGGTTGTACCATTTCCGCCACTTCTATACCCTGAATGAGGGCCCCCGGGACCTTTATTTTGCAGCTTCGCATTATAGCCTCGTAGGCATCTACAACCTCTTTCTTATTAAGCAGATTTATTGCCACCCCGCCGGCGTCACTTTTGTGTATAATATCCTTGGAGACAACCTTCATTACCACCGGATACCCCATGCCTTCAGCACCTTCCACGGCTCCTTCAAGTGACGAAGCAATGACTGTACGAGGAATTGGAACGCCGGCAATATTCATTATACTTTGGGCTTCATTTGTAAGCAAAAAGAAACGATCCTCATCTTTCGCCTTTTTTACAATTTCATTAATGGCACAAACATCGAGATCAACGTCATCAATGTCATCAGAGTGTGTCTCAAGATAGTTTTTATAAGTATATATCGCTCCCAGGGGTGAAACCGAATCGTCGGTATTACTGAAGACTGGTATATTTTCCTGACCAAGTTTTGTCACTGCCTCTTCCATCTTTTGCCCGCCAAAGAGAGAAAACAGGATTGGTTTTTTTTTCTTTTTGTAATTTTCGTAATTCCTCCTCACCATCTCTGGCAACTTTTCCGAATCAAATACTGCCGTTTCACAGTACAGAGCAAGCACGGCATGAATATTGTCACATTCCAGGGCAGCACCCAAGGCCTCGTCATAATGCTGTGACTGAGCCCCACCAGTTATATCAATTGGATTCTTCAGTGAACCGAAATCAGGAGTAACTGTCGAAAATATTTCCTTCAGTTTGTTCGTATTATCATACAGCGATACTCCATATTTCTCACAAGCATCGGTCTCTAACACGCCAATTCCACCACCATTGGTAACAATTACCACTTCCTTCCCAGAGGGAGGAGGGTTGTTAGAGATATACTTACACCAAGTGAAGGCATCTCTTACCGATTCTGCCCGTAATACACCACATTGTTTCATAATGGCGTCAAAGACATTGTCCGCTCCGGCAAGGGACCCCGTATGTGATGCAGCAGCGGCTGCTCCACGTTTTGACCGGCCAGATTTAATGACGATAACAGGCTTTTTCTGTGTGGCCTTCCTCAGGGCTTGGATCAATCTCTCTCCGTTTCTCACGCCCTCTATATACATGAGTATTACCTTCGTCTCCTCGTGGGGCACCAGATATTCCAGAAGATCAGCCTCATCTATATCGCATTTGTTTCCTACAGAGCAGATAGAGGAAAGCCCCATGTTTTCAACGGCTGTCTTTCCGATCATTGCAAGTCCAAGAGCTCCGCTTTGAGTAATGATTGCCACACCTCCAGGTATTATACCTGGAGGACTAAATGTAGCGTTCAAAGACGAGGAATAAGAATACAAACCAAACATATTCGGACCCATGATACGCATACCATGTGCGTTGGCATAGTTTTTAATTTTATTTTCTTCATCTATGTTACCTACCTCAGAAAAACCAGATGTTATGATCAGACTGTTTTTAACATTTTTTTTGGCGCAACTCTTGATTACATCGAATACGTATTTTGCAGGAACCACAATGCATGCGAGATCGATATCCTGCTCCACATCTTCAACCTTCTTATGGACGGGTACGCCAAGTATTTCTCCTCCCTGCGGGTTGATGGGATATATGCGCCCTTTATATCCACCGTTAATAATGTTCTGCGTCACCTTATATCCAATCTTATCCTCATTGTAGGATGCCCCCACAATAGCAATGGAACGAGGCTCAAATAAATATTTCATGCTGTGATAATCTGGTTCTATCATCCCGGTCTACTCCTTAAATGCCATTTTCAGTTCACACACTCCAGCCATAATTCTCTTTTGAATATCAAAGCCCATTTTCTCAAACACCCGAAGCATCGGTTTGTTCTCCACTAACACCTCTGCGGTGAAACCAAGTAGCCCCCGTCGCTTTGCCAGGTAGGTCAGGTAAGAAAGTATTTCCGTGGCTATCCCCTTGTTATGATAATTATCCACCACAGCAAATGCTACTTCTGCCGAGTGACTCTTTTCCTCTATGCCGTATTGGCCTATACCGATGATTTTTTCATTTCCCTCTTTCTCTACAACAGCAAGTATTATCATCTCCTTCGTATAATCAATGACAGTAAAGGATTGGAGGCGCTCATGAGGCATATCTTTTCGCCTTGAAATAAACCTGCGATAGAGGCTCTTATCTGAAAGAGAATAAAAGAAATCCTTAAGCAATGGTTCATCACTTATTTTAACGGGTCTGAGAAGAACACCCAGCCCCATTTTCGTTACCCTGTAACTTTCGATATTTTCCGGATATTCACCCTTTTTCCCGGGAATAAATGCCTGATCCCGGTAT
>JAFGPZ010000145.1 GCA_016935935.1 Deltaproteobacteria bacterium | reverse complement strand
GGTGAAACTGAGGTCAGGAATTGCTGTAACCCTGTTGTGATCGGTGATCCGAAAATCCTTGCGCAAGCCATCGAATTGGTGGAAAGCCCGCTTTCCGTTAACATCGTGTCGACAACCGCAGGTAAGGGAGCCGATCCATCAACCGTGGATATTGTTCCTGATGGCGAACTGACCACTGGGGCGTTGAGGCCGGGAACGCTTGATGCTCGATGGGGAAAATCGGCGGCTGCTTGCTGCCGCCGCGCAGTTGAAATGGCAAAAGCTGGTCAGGTCAACGCCATAGTTTCTACTCCTTTTAATAAGGAAGCGTTTCACATGGCCGGGATAACTGCGATGGATGATATGACTTATTTTCAGCAGTGCTTCGGAGGTCCCGACACCGCATACATGATTGGTGAAGTCGCTGGCGTCTGGGTTACGACAGTGACTTTTCACGTATCTTTCAGGGAAATTGCAGACCTGATTACTGTCGAAGCTGTCCTAAATAAGATCCGTAGCCTTGCTCAGGTATTGCAGTCCGTCAAAAAAACCCCACAACGGATTGGTGTCGCTGGGCTTAACGTGCATGCTGGGGAAGGAGGCATGTTTGGACGAGAGGAGATTGATGTAATTGAACCAGCCATTAAGGAGGCCAAAGTCGAAGGATATGATGTAATTGGACCTGTGCCCGCCGACAGCCTATTTCCGAACGCATTGAAAGGGCATTATACGGGCTTGGTTTGTATGTACCACGACCAAGCCAACATCGGCCGCAAGATCTTAGGTCGGGATCAACCGGGTGTGACATTATACATGGGGATGCCCAATCTGGTTGTTACAGTCCCCCACGGGACAGCTTACGACATTGCTTGGCGAGGGGCGGCTAAGCACCAAATGATTACCCGGGCTTTAAAGACAGCGGCAGCAATATCCAAAAAGTGGGTTGCAACAGGAAAAATCGAAAACACGGAAACTGCAAATTCATGAATCTCTCATTGGTTAATAATTAAAGGCAGAGAGAGATAAAAGCCTGATTATAGAAGGTCATAAGAGAATATGCGAATTCATCGAAAGGGCGATTTGAATGTCTTATGTTATCCACCCTATTTTACAGCCCAGCTGGCGGTTGAGACCGGAAGAATAACATATCTTCGCAATTATGGTAAGTTAATGTGAATTCCCTGCCCTTTCTATCTAATCACCGGAGGTTCTGAACCTATTTTGGTTGATACGAGGGGTCACGAAGACGTTATGTCTCGTTTAAGTCATGAGCCCGTAAAGCCGGTTATGAATTTCGAAAAAGGGCTACAAAACTTTGGACTAGATTTAAGAGACATACGAATCATCATTCATACACATCTCATGTATGATCATTGCGCTAACTCTAAATTATTGCCGAAAGCTGAATTTGTAGTGCTGACGAAGGAACTGGATTTTGCATTAGACCCCCACCTTATGGTTGCTGGAGCCTATCAGCGCAATCTGTTTGAAGGACTATCTTTTCAGATTGCTGATGGCGATCAGGAATTACTACCCGGTATAGAACTTCTTTTGACTCCAGGACACGGCCCCGGGGGGCAGTCAATTGCTGTTTCAACAAACGCAGTGGTAGCGATCATAACAGGCTTCTGTTGTACCAACGATAATTTTCTGCCCCAAAAGAATCAGGCGTGGATGACGGATGCTACCCTCAAAGTCATTCCCCCTGGAATTCATACTGACATGTTACAAGCCTACGAGAGCACCTTAAGGATCAGAAACTTGACTGATATCATCATTCCGTTTCATGACCCGGTCATGGGCACAAAAAAGCAAATACCAGACGAAAAGGGATGCTGAAATTGCTTGAATCGAACAATTCATATATAGGTCGGACGAGCTAAAATGTACAATCAGACAGAGAATACCGAGGGTATTATAATAGTAGACAGCGTGAATTATTTGGACGTGACGGCACGGGAACAGGTTGTCATTGCAAGTTCTCATGGGGGGATTTATGCAGCATACAAATCAGCAGATATCGGTGCCCGGGCGGTAATCCTGAATGACGCAGGTGTAGGGCGTCAAGATGCTGGAATTGCCTGCCTCCAATATTGTGAAGAAATAGGAATGGCGGCGGCTGTTGTCTCACACACTTCTGCACGAATTGGGGACGCTGCCGATATGTTTCAAAGGGGTATGATCAGCCACGCAAATCAAATGGCGAAGAATGTAAGGTGCATACCGGGAATTGAGGTTGCTCGCGCAGCCGCGTGCTTAAAAAAAGCGCCACTTCCGTTCGGTAAACCGCCAGTTTATGATGAGACGCGTTTTGTGATCTCAGACGGTCGCCCAAAGATTGTCTGTATCGATTCGGCATCCCTTGTGAAGAAAGAGGATGCCGGTCAAGTTGTCATCACCGGCTCACACGGTGGTCTCATCGGAGGCCGGAAAGAAAAAGCATTTAACGTACAGGCACTTATCGCAGTTTTTAACGATGCCGGGGTCGGCATTGACCAGGCGGGAATTGGCCGTTTAGACCCCCTCGACGAACGGGGCATTGCCGCCGCGACTGTTGCGCATACCAGTGCACGGATCGGCGATTCGCGCTCAACCTACTATGAAGGGGTCATTTCCTACGCCAATCAACTGGCGATTAAATTGGGAGCATCTCTCGGGGCAAAAGTGAGGGACTTTGTGGAGTGTATATGTCAAAAAGGTGCGTCCTAAACGACGACTTCATTTCGTGGCAAACAATGAAGAGTCCCTAAATGGTTTGGAGAAAGGTGGCACAGATGAGCAAGCTATGTGGCTACACAGGGAAAATACTGAGGGTAGATCTTTCTACAGGTAAACAATGGATAGAGACCCTAGATGATAGAATATTAAGGAAATGGGTAGGGGGTGTCGGATTCGGTGCAAAATACCTCTACGAGGAAGTTCCTCCCGGTATTGAATGGTCAAATCCTAAAAACAGGCTGATATGGTCATCGGGTCCTTTGGCTGGAAGCGGTGTTTTTGGTGCGGGAACATTTAATCTTACAACGAAAGGACCAATGACTAATATTGCCGGATCATCCCAGGCGAATGGCTTTTTTGGTGCCTATTTAAAGTTTTCCGGTTTTGATGGTATTGTCATCCAGGGGAAATCACCGAATCCGGTTTATCTCGTCATCCGTAACGGGGAATCACAGATTCAAGATGCACGACATCTTGCCGGTAAGGATGTCCAAAGGGTGGAGGACGATTTACGCGTAGAATTAGGGGTCAAAGAACACGATGTAAGCATATACGCGATCGGACCTGCCGGGGAGAATGGGGTCTTCTACTCTGTCATTGCAGGAGATCGGGGGCATGTGGCCGCGCACAACGGCATCGGTGCAGTCATGGGGTCTAAGAACCTTAAGGCCGTTGTGGCATACCGAGGGGACCTCAATTTTCAAATTTCGGATCCGGTTGGATTGAAAGAAGCGAATAGAGAACTGTATGAATATGCGAAAACATGGGGTCCTTTTCAGGAATTCGGAACTGCCGGAATCTTTTCAGCGGTCTATGAATCGGGTGCGTTACCAGTGAAGAATTTGACTGAACACTTTTTCCCCGAGCACGAGAAAATGAATGGTCAATACATAAGGACTCATTTCAAGATTAAGCCGAAGCCCTGTTACAATTGTCCCATCGCGCACGTGGTACAAGTCACTGTAACAGAAGGACCTTATAGCGGCATTGTAGGGGAGGAACCTGAATATGAGGCCTTGGCAGGATTCGGTCCTTTGATTGGAAATACGGATTTAGGGGCGGTGGTCATGTTGATCAGAGAAGTTGACCGCCTTGGCATGGACTGCAACGAGTCATCATGGACTGCGGCTTGGACAATGGAGTGCTTTGAAAAAGGGGTGTTCACTGAGAAAGAAACAGAAGGTCTTTCTCTTAACTGGGGGAATGTCGAGGCAGTCAAAGAATTGCTCAAGCGGATCGCACGCAGAGAAGGCTATCTAGGAAATCTCTTGGCGGATGGAGTGATGAGGGCATCTAAGAAAATAGGAGGGAAAGCAGCCGATTGGGCTGTGTATACCCACAAAGGTGCTACACCCAGAGGTCATGACCATCGCGCAAGGTGGAGCGAACTATTTGATACTTGCCTGACAAATACCAGCACCATCGAATCAACCTTCGGTGGAGTTAGGCCCGATATGGTTGATAAAGTTCCCCCAGTTACCGACACTTTTTCCCACGAGGAGGTCTCTACTTTGAATGCCAAGTTTAATGGAATTCGCCAGTTTGATGATTGCCTGGGAATCTGCCGATTAGCCTCACCTCATCCGAAGATGGTCCTGAAGTGTTTCAATGCTGTAACGGGGTGGGACTGGTCCCTTGAAGATGCTTTCAATGTTGGCCGACGGATTGTCAATCTTCTGAGGGTTTTCAATCTTAGGCATGGTATGAGAGTTGAAGACGAAAAACCTTCTGCGCGCTACGGTTCTATTCCCACCGGTGGGCCGGCCAAAGGCAGAAACATTATGGACAAATGGGACACTATGGTTAAGAACTACTACGAGTCCATGGGTTGGGACCCCAAAAAAGGAAAACCATTGCCTGAGACCTTGGAAAAATTGGGATTGGAAGATGTAATAAAAGACCTTCACTAATCGATATAAAGGACTGGTTAAGAAACATTTTTGCGATTACAAAATGATATGTGGATATTTTGAATTTACCTCATGGATCCATTCACTCTTCAATTAAGAAATATCAAGGCTTGGGATTAGCAGAAGCAGCCCATCGAATCCTCAAAATGGTTTTTTTGTAGACGTTGAAAATGTCGATTACAAAATCTAATAGAAGGGTTTTTT
>JAFGPZ010000144.1 GCA_016935935.1 Deltaproteobacteria bacterium | reverse complement strand
CATGGCACATCGTCCTCCTCTCAGTACAGGATAGCACTGCTAAAAATGAAATCTATAGTCATTATAACCTGTTGCGTAAAGCATGAGTTGTTTTTTCGCTGGTCAGGCGAACTTTATTGAGCCTCGATAATACGGAAGGCTATTATTTATGCCTCTTCCGGCTGGCAATTTCGTGAATTATAATCCCGGCGGCAACTGATACATTAAGTGAATCTAACCTTCCCGACATCGGGACAGATATCAGAAAGTCACATTTCTTTTTTACCAGTGGGCGTATACCCTTTTTCTCGCTTCCCATTACAAGTCCCACGCTGCCCTCATAGTCGAATGAGTCAAAGGCGCTTCCTGACACGGCATCGGCCCCATATATCCAGAATCCTTCCTTCTGCAAGCGGTCAATTGCTTTGGCTATATTTACCACTCTGGCAATCGGGGTATGCAGCGCGGAGCCTGCGGATGCCTTAATAACGGCAGGCGTTACAGGGGAGGTACGATCTTCTGGGATAATTACACCCTTTACACCAAAACAATGTCCTGTCCTTATTAAAGAGCCTAAATTCTGAGGGTCTTCTATGCAATCTAACAGAAGGATCAATCTTGTGTCATTTTCTTCGTCGGGAGAGGAAAGGATGTTGTCGATTGGGGTGTACTGAAATTTTCTGATAAGGCAAATGACGCCCTGATGGTTCCTGCAGCGGGCAAGACCATCAGCGTATTCCCTGTCTTCGAAAATAACGGGGATTCCCTGCCGGGAAGCAATCCCGATTATCTGCTGAATGTCTTTCCCGGGTCTCTCCTTCGCTATGACTATTTTTTCTATTTTGCCGTCGCCGCTTTCGATGGCCTCCATTACTGGATGAACGCCGTAGATGGTCAGCATTATATACCTCGGCAGATAAAGATTAACAGACCTTCCTCATTGACAAGCCATCAAGGATCTCTTTTCCTATTTTTTCTGCCACGGCCACAGGATCCTGTGCCAGTCTGATAGGCCTGCCTACTACTATATAGTCGGCTCCCAGTCTCGCTGCCTCTCTTGGTGTCAATACTCTCTTCTGGTCATCACCTGCCACTTTATTATCATCAAGCCTTACTCCGGGAGTTACTATGAGAAAGTCTTTGCCGCATGCCTCCCTTATGGGGACTATATCCTGCGGCGATGCTACTACCCCGGAAACACCTGCAGTTTGCGCCAATTTTGCCAGGTGCAAGGCAGTTTTCGCCGCTCCATGGCAGAAGCCCATATCTTTCAAATTGGAGTCATCGAGGCTGGTAAGAACAGTAACAGCAAGAATTATAGGTTGAGAGAAGCCCAGTTCCTTAACAGTTTTTGTAACTGACTCGACGGTTGCGCTCATCATTTCTTGACCACCAAGAGCGTGAATATTGAACATGGAGATGTCCATGCCTGTTGCAGCCCTTGCCGCCTGGGCAACGGTATTGGGAATATCATGAAATTTCAGGTCGAGAAAAACCCTGCCGCCTCGTGCCCTTATCTCTGACACTATTGCTGGTCCAAAGCGGGTAAAGACCTCCTTTCCAACCTTGAACATTCCCAAATGGTCTTTGAGTTGATCGACCCAGGCGATTGCTCTGTGAATATCCTCCCCTGTATCGAGGGCAAAGATCAGTCTCTCTCTACCCGATCTGTTCATGTTCCGTTATTTCCTTATTTATTTTTGTCTCTTTTGTATCGGAATCATCAGAAAAGAAGGGTCCAGGATGTGCGTATCTTACCTTTCCTTCCGCAATTTCCCGCAGGGCTGTAACCACTTCTCTGTTATCCCTCTTTTCACTCAGGGCTTTTGAGCCCCTCAACAGTTGCTTCACCCTTCTAATAGTGAGCAAGGCCAAAGCAAACCGGTTCTGTCCTTCCTTCAAAGAATCTTCAATAGTGATTCTTGCCATAAATGATATACCTCCAGTCACTAAACGAAACTAATTATTCTGTTATTCAGTCGAATTCCTCTGTGCCTTTCCGCTACATATATAGCCTTCAAGACATCCACCGAACACCCCACGTTATCATTAAAAATTACATAATCATATCTTTTATTTTCTCTTATCTCTTCCATTGCTTTTCCAATGCGCATTTCAAGTATCTTACCCTTCTCCGATCCTCTTTTTTCCAACCTTTCTCTCAGGGCATTCATGGAAGGTGGAAGGATAAAAACAAAGACGGCATCAGGATAGAGGGATTTTAGGTTTTTTGCGCCTCTCGTATCTAAATCAAAAAGTATATCGTACCCTTTTCCCAAAAGTTCTTCTACGCGTTTTTTTGATGTTCCATAGAGGTACCCATAATTTATTTCCCATTCTATAAATTCCCCCTTGGCGATACCTTCTCTAAATTTTTCCTCCGAAATGAAATGGTAATCACTCCCATTCACCTCTCCACGGCGCGGTTTTCGCGTTGTAGAAGAAACAGAAAACCTGACATTGGGAGCATTCTTTAAAAATTTCCTGCAGATTGTTGTCTTACCGGCGCCCGAGGGGGCAGAGACGACGAGGATTAAGCCGGCTTGACTGTAACAGTGAATTTCCCTTGCCTCTTTCGATCCTCCTTCTTTCCTTTTAATCTCCATCTGAACTTAGATAGTTCCTTTCCTTATAGGTTTATGGGAAGATAATTACCAGCGCCTAAGAATTGAACAGGGCAGTATGAACATTCCCTCATTCTATATTCTGTACCTGCTCTTTTAATTTGGCAATTTCATTTTTAATTTCTATCACATTTCGCGATATTTTCAGATCATTGCTCTTTGATCCTATAGTATTGATCTCCCTGTGCATTTCCTGAAGCAGAAAGTCCAGTTTTCTCCCTGTTGATTCCTTTTCATCGAGCATTTCCTTAAACTGATTCATGTGACTTCTTAGGCGAACCAGTTCCTCATTGATATCACTCTTGACCGTCATGATGGCGATTTCCTGAGTCAGTCTCGCCTCATCCATTTCCAACCCCTCAGTAAGTTCTGCTATCCTTTCGGACAGCTTTTTCTTGTATTCTTCCACTACCTGTGGTGCCATTGATTCAAGTTTTTCGACCCCTATCCCTATCACACGGAGCCTTTCAACAAAATCCTCATATAAAAGTTCACCCTCCCGCTCCTTCATCACTATCAAAGAATCCATGGCTTCATCGAGGGCGTTCGCTATTGAGGTCCAAGCCTTTT
>JAFGPZ010000021.1 GCA_016935935.1 Deltaproteobacteria bacterium | reverse complement strand
TTTGTAATGATATTCAAGTCCTCCAGTGTTCTGAATTTTGCTCACGGGGAGTTGATGGCCTTTGGCGCTTTTGTATTCCTAACACTGGTTTCATGGATGCAACTACCCGTAATTCTATCATTCATCATCGCCCTTGCAGGATCTTTTGTGCTGGGATTCGTCATTGAGCGGCTTTTTCTTCGGCCTCTTATAGGTGAGCCATTGATTTATGTTATTATGCTTACAGTGGGTCTGGCCGCAATGTTCAAGGGTTTGATGCTTCTCATATGGGGAGGGAATCTGTATGTTTATCCCGATTTTCTTCCTGAAAGCCTTTCAATCTCAATGGGAAATATTAACATCCCTCCGGTTTATGTTGCTGCAATTATCATTGGTCTCGTCTTCCTGGCTCTTTTTGGATTGTTCTTCAAGTATTCTTCACAGGGAATCTATATGAGGTCTGTTGCCGACAACCAGCAGGCAGCGCTTTCGCTGGGTGTACATGTGAGAAAAATCTTTGCCCTCTCATGGGCAATTGCGGCCCTCGTGGCGGGCATGAGCGGTATAGTGCTGGGGATTATTAACGGTATTAACGTTCATAATCTCAGTTCAGTGGGGCTAAAGGTCTTCCCCGTGGTCATTCTGGGTGGTCTTGACAGTATTGGAGGCGCTATAATCGGTGGTTTGATAATAGGCCTTCTGGAAACATTTACCGGAGGATACATATCCCCCTCACTGCGCGATGTAATCCCCTATATTGTCCTTGTCTTCATACTTTTGATAAAGCCATACGGCCTCTTCGGGTTGGTTGAAATTGAACGAGTTTAGCAGGAGCGTTGAACAGTTATGAGGAAACTGAAATTACATCCCTGTGGAAATTTTAAGGAACGATACGAACAGGAACTTACAATCTTCGAAACGGATTTTGGCAGGGTCTGCATGATTTCCGGTATTTTAATCCTCTTTTTCAGTACATTTTTTATTAGTGATTCCTATCTCTTATATGTCTTAAATACAATCGGAATAGCGTCCATAGCTGTAATTGGTCTTAACATACTGGTAGGATTTACGGGACAGATATCTCTTGGGCACGGAGCCTTCTTTGGAGTTGGAGCCTACGCAGGGGCAATCCTTGCTACGGATGCAAATGTGCCTTTCTGGCTTGCGGTTCCAGCTGCCGGTTTAATTTCCGCGTTCATCGGTATGATTTTTGGGATACCTTCAGGCAGGTTGAAGGGCCTCTACCTTACCATAGCCACTCTGGCGGGACAATTCATCATAGAGTATCTCCTGGTGCACTGGGAAAGCCTCACAAAGGGAACGATGGGAATAGTTCTCCCTTTGCCGGCAATATTCGGGTTGGAACTTGGGACCGATATACGCTTCTTTTTTGTGATTTATATATCCCTTATACTTATGACACTGATAGCAACAAATATCGTCAGGACAAGATACGGACGGGCTTTCATAGCGATCAGGGATAATGACAGGGCCGCAGAGGGCATGGGTATTCCAATTTTTCGTTACAAGCTCCTTTCATTTGGGATAAGCTCCTTCTATGCAGGCTTTGCCGGCGCTCTTTGGGCCTATTATATGACAAGCATTACGGCCGAACCATTTACACTGTGGTTGTCCGTGGAATACCTGGCCATGGTTATTATAGGAGGCCTTGGAAGCATCCCAGGAGCTATCTTCGGTACCGCATTTATTACCTCACTCAATGAAATCCTGCGACTTGTGACGGATATTCTTATGAATATGGAAATTTTGCAGGGCGTGGAGCTTACAATGGCCCCATTGAGGGAACTTGCCTTCGGCCTTGCCATCGTGCTTTTCATTTTTTTTGAGCCGAGGGGTCTCGCTGAAGCATGGCGAATTGTCAGATCCAGCTTCAGATTATGGCCCTTTTCATATTAAAAACATGGTGCATTGGTGAGTATCAATGAAAGAAAATGTATTACTTCATATAAATAACATCAGTGTCGTTTATTCGGATGTTATACAGGTTCTGAAGGGTGTTTCACTTACCGTTGAGAACAATCATATCGTTTCCCTGCTGGGAAGTAACGGGGCTGGAAAAACAACTACCCTGAAGGCAATTTCAGGGCTTCTGAAACCGGAGAATGGGAGAGTCACCGACGGCGATATAATCTTTGATGAAAAATCTATCCAGAATTCTTCCCCGGAAGATATTACACGAAGGGGAATAATTCAGGTACTCGAGGGGAGACAGCCATTCAAGTATCTGACAATTGAAGAAAATTTGAGGGTTGGTACGGCGACACGCTGGGGGAAGCCGTACAAAAAGGATCTTGAACTGATTTACAATTATTTCCCTCCTCTAAAGAAGAGGAGAAAAACGCTGGCGGGATACTGCAGCGGCGGTGAACTGCAGATGCTCGTCATGGGGAGGGCATTGATGGCTCATCCCAGGTTGCTTCTCCTCGATGAACCCTCTCTCGGCCTGGCCCCATTAATTGTGGAAGAGATATTCCAGATAATTAAAAGAATAAACAAGGAACAGGAGACCACCATTATTCTCGTTGAGCAGAATGCAAATATGGCCCTGCACATCGCTCACTATGGTTATGTTATGGAAAATGGAAAAATAGTCATGGAAGGTTCTGCTTCCGAACTAAGGGAAAACCCCGATATCAAAGAGTTCTATCTAGGTATGGGCGCATCGGGAACTGCAAAATCCTATAAAGACGTGAAGTCATATAAACGCAGAAAAAGATGGCTTTAAAATATAGGTGAAGTAAAAAGATCTGGGGTGTGAAAATGAGTGCATATTTTGACGACAAGGAAACGCAATTCCATAAAAAGAGGGCAGAAGAACAAAATCGCAGACTTTCTGAAATGATTCGAAAAGGGTATGCCAAATCACAGAGAGTAAGAGAGATGTGCGACGAGCGCAATCTGATGCCTTCCGACATAATGACTACTTCCGACCTGGAAAAACTTCCTGTAATTTCAAGAGATAAACTCATTGAATGGGAATTGAAAGAACCTCCTTACGGTGGGTTTTCTTGCGCTGATCTGAAAACGGACAGAATATTCACTTCTCCGGGACCGGTTTATGAACCGCACCTTGGAGAGAAAGATCGTCTCTGGGCTCGAGGATATCATGCCGCTGGATTCGGTGAAACTGATACGGTGATCAATACCTTTTCCTATCACATGGTAGCCGCGGGACTGACATTCCATGAAGGACTGAGAGCAGTGGGCGCGACAGTCATTCCTTCCGGCACCTCGTCAACTGAACATCAGGTTCAATTGATTAATCATCTCGGGGTAACGGGCTACACAGGCACGCCGAGCTTTCTCAAGGCGATTATAAATAAGGCGGAAGAGCTTGGATATGATCTTAAAAGAGACCTTAGCCTGCGAAGGGCAAGTTTTGTTGCGGAACCGCTTGAAAAATCTCTCAGGCAGCTTTTCGAAGAAAAGTATGGCATAGATACATACCAAATGTACGGTGCCACAGAGGTAGGTGACATCGCATATGAATGTCGGGAAAAGAAAGGATGGCATATATGCGAGGATGTGATTGTGGAAATTGCAGACCCTGAAACAGGGATTAATGTTGCGCCAGGCAGCCTTGGAGAAGTGGTGGTAACCAGATTAAATTCCATGTTCTTTCTATTCAGGTTTGGCACAGGTGATCTCTCGAAAATTATCATTGACGAGTGTCCCTGCGGACGTACATCATATCGTCTCGACGGTATTGCAGGGAGGGTAGGGGACGCCGTAAAGGTACGGGGCATGTTTATTGCTCCCAGCCAGCTTAAAAATATAAAGGAATACTTTACCGAGATCAAATATCAGTTAGTCGTAACAAGGGAATCGCATAGGGATTGCATTTCAGCAATTATAGAATCAGATGATGATAAGCAAGACTTAATAAATCGCTTTAAGGATATATTTAAGGCAATCTGCACCGTCAAGCTGGATTCATGTGAGATTGTAAAAAGGGGGGACATATCTGAAAGTGACGCACTCATAGTGGACAAGAGAACCTGGGAATAGATGTCTTAATCAGAATCTCCGGAGGCTAAAAAGGTTGTTTGTTCTGTACTCGATCAATAGCCAGTACAGAAAGGGCCATGTCTTTCATTTTGAGCTGGATGCTGCTTGATCCACGCCAAGTATTGATCTGGGGTGTAAAGGCAACGTCAACGACAGATCCTGAGAGTGTGTCGGAAAACTGTCCTCTGCTGAACCATATAGAATCATAATTCATTCCTTCGCCCTTGAGCCGCATCTTAAGATGATTGTTCCCTACTGTTGATATAGAAGCGATTTTAACGTTTTTTGCACTCAATACAGGTTCAGGGTTGTAATTCCCGAAGGGTGACAGGATTTCAATCTGAGATATCAGGTCGTAATTGATGTCTTTTAATGTGCACTCAGCATCTATAACGGTTTTCCGGACAAAAGAGGATTTGTCACATTCCTTATCAACTGCTTCGAAGAAGCATTTTGAAAAGGCCTCTATATCCTCCTCCTTTATAGAAATGCCGGCAGCGTATCTATGCCCCCCATATGACAGAAGGAGTGATGAGCATACTTCTTTTAGCCCATTATAAAGATTGAACTCTCCGATACTCCTTCCCGATCCCTTCCCTATACCATTTTTCAGACTGATCAAAATGGTAGGTCGATAGTACAGATCGACAACTTTGGAGCAAACGATGCCTATTACACCTGGATGCCAATTTGAAGAGGCAAAGATAAAGGAATTGTCCCCATCGATACTGTTCGTCTTCGATTCAATCAGGACAATTACCTCATCCAGAATACTTCTTTCTAGATTCTGGCGTTCTCTGTTATACGAATCAAGCTGTGCGGCAAGCTTTGCGGCCTCATCCATATCTTCCGTTAGCAACAGACGGACAGCGTTCTCCGGTAATCCAACTCTTCCTGCAGCATTGATCCTGGGGATCAGATTAAATGACGCCGCATCTGAATCTATGAAGTCATTTTCCAGACCGCACTGCTTCCTCAGAGCGTTCAGTCCAACTCTCTTCCTTTCATTTATAATTTCAAGGCCTATCTTTGCGAATATCCTGTTTTCGTCGACAAGTGGTGAAAGATCACCAATTGTTCCCAGGGCGACGAGGTCCATGTAATCTCTGAGGTTTGGATAGTTGCTATCTTTCCAGAAACCCAAACCACGCAATTTACCCCTGAGAGCAATAATAAAATTAAATGCAACCCCAACTCCTGCGAGATGTCGGAACGGGAAGGTACAGTCGTCCCTGTTCGGATTAACTATGGCTACACACTCTGGGAGTATCGTTGGGACTTCGTGATGGTCAAGTATTATGACGTCAATTCCTGCGGATCGGGCATGTTTTACTTCCTCTACGTCGGAGATCCCACAATCTACAGAAATAATGAGCCCGATACCATTCCCATTGATCTTATCTATTGCATTTGTATTTAAACCGTATCCTTCTGTAATTCTGTCAGGGATATAGTATGAGACATCTTCCTGCAGATGACGCAGAAATTTCACCAGGATTGCCGTAGCGGTTATACCATCTGCGTCATAGTCTCCATAGATGGCAATTTTTTCCCCATCATGAAGAGCCTTTATGGTTCTTTCTACAGCCTCTGCCATATCTTTGAGCAAAAAGGGGTTATGCAGATCTTTAAGGGAAGGGAAAAGAAAACTTTTCGCCTCGGCGGTCTTAGTTAGACCTCGGTTGATCAATATTTGGGATGTAACAGGATTTATTCCGAGTTCTTTTATTAAGATATTTTTGTTTTCTTCATCTGTTTTGGATAGTTCCCAGCATGTAGTCGGCAGCATCAAAGGTTCCTTTAAATAAGCGAAAGCTGGAATGACTATATTCAAGGTGATACGTCATGTCAAGGATGTATTTATTTCTTGATATTTGAAATGCTCAATGTTAATTTCCGATAGTTACCATTTCAGATATTAGAAGAGGAGCGGCTTTCCCCCAGGCGTGATTGAGAAGTACTATAAGATAAACAGAGGCAACGTTTTTTACATAAAGTTCATTTTGGAAGCCTATGAAGGCCTGGCTATGGTAACAACAATAGATCGTTATGAAACGATTATAAAAATTCTTATAGCACCTGGTTTTCTGTCTGAAGTGGAAGGTATAGTAGCCGCACTGAAGGAGGAAATCGATTTGGAAGAGATCGAAGGAAAGGAATTATCATGAAAAAATCATCTATCTTTATCTTACTTATTTTAATACCTGTCATAATGGCAATGGGCTCTGGTTTAGATGGCGATTCACCGGAAAAAATTCCTGTTCCGAAGGAAAAATTCAATGCAACATATATCGACCAGATGGATATCGTAACAGACTGCACCGACATAAGCATTAACGGCAAGACTTTTATTGAGGGAAATATGGGGGAGGGTGTGTACACCATGCCCTTCAAGGAGATCAAAGATGTCACTTTTCTTCAAAAGGATGGTAAGCTGGCGGGAGTCGTAAAATTGGTGGGCAACGGACAAGTGGATTTGATTCTCAACACGAACCACAAGGCTTATGGCAAAACAAAGTACGGCACATTTCAAATCAAGATTGCTAAGCTTAAGAAGATGACGCTTCATCATTAGGGTAATTTTCGATTGCCCCGGTAATTTCATTTTAAATAAAGAAATTCGGGAGGCTGAAAATGATTGTAGGAATTTTAAGAGAAATCAAATCGGCAGAAAACCGTGTTTCCATGACCCCGTCGGGTGTGGAGATGATGAAGATGAACGGTCACACGGTCCTGGTGGAAGCGGAAGCGGGATTGGGCAGCGGATTTGAAGATCAAGACTATCGGGCGACAGGCGCGGAAATAGTGGAAAAGCCGGAGGAGATATACCAACGGTCCGACATGGTTATGCACGTCAAGGAACCGCAGCCACAAGAGTATGACTGGGTGAGTGAGGGACAGATCGTCTTTACCTATTTTCACTTTGCCCCCGATGAAGGACTTACCCGGGCATTTATCAAGACGAAATCAGTAAACATTGCCTACGAAACGGTTAAAGGACCGGACGGATCGTTACCGCTTCTGACCCCCATGAGTGAGGTGGCGGGCCGCATGTCCATACAGGAGGCGGCAAAGTATCTGGAAAAACCCTTCGGGGGGAGGGGTATGCTCCTCGGCGGAGTGACGGGGACGATGCCGGCCAACGTTGTCGTCATAGGCGGCGGTGTTGTGGGCAGGAATGCGGCCCTCATGGCCTGCGGTCTGGGAGCAAAGGTATATGTCCTCGACATGAACATCTACTGCCTGCATCACCTCAG
>JAFGPZ010000143.1 GCA_016935935.1 Deltaproteobacteria bacterium | reverse complement strand
CCGAAGGAAATCGCAGCGGCGATAATGACAGGATGAAGTTCAGAAGATACCATACGGTCGTAGGCATAGAACATACCTTCCATAAGGTTCGTGATATCTTGCGGCTTAGGGGCCACAAAATGTATGACCTCACTTCCATAGCTGACCGTCTGGCCGACGTAGTTTTGCCCATCACGAAAATCATCGTCAGCGAAGCGCTTGTCCACCGTTGCCTGCTGGAGCTCAAGGAGAGCCGGCTTGTTGAAGAATCCTCGCTCATCCGCCAGCTTGAGGAGCTCTACGAAACGTGCGGCTCTCCTTTGGTCTGGAGCCGCTCGTTCAATCTCAAAAGAAGACTTTGTCTCCTTGGTATACAGATAGGAAAGTGTCCTTTGCAAAACATCGGCGGGATATCTCCCAACAATCTCCATGCTTCTCTCGTCCAGCCTGATGTTTATGTAGTTCTTCAGGGTCTCGGTTTTTCTGATCATGGGGCAGAAGCGTCTGTCACCCAGAAGATTGTTGTTAATCTTCTGTCGCTTCTCTGGTATAGGCTTTGCCGTGTAGTACTTGCTCACATCAAGCAGATCAACATAGTTGGTTACCTTTGTGGCTGGCAGATCGAGCTCCTTGCCGGTTAAAAACTCATAAAGGAACCAGATCTTTCGTGCATACTTTCCGGCCGGTGCCGCTTTTATGAATGCTTCCAATTCCTTTTCGTCGATTGTATTAAAAAGTAAATTGAGTATTTCCAGATTGATGCCTTCAAACTTGAGTGCAAAGGTCAGATGCCCGCTCAGGCCGGTACCAGGATCATACTTTGTTGTATAGATTTCAGTTTTCCGGTGCCTGTCGATCACCGTTTTCCGCCGGCCCTTCTGAGCAATGAATGCCTGGGAATAGTGTGGCAAAACGTTGAGAGAATATCGACGGGCGAGTTCGGAGTAACCAACAGGCTTCAGACCTCCAGTGTCGTTGAAATTTGATTTTTTCATTGCTTTGATGTCAAAAAATACTTCCAAATGTAAAAAAATCTTTTTTAGAGTAATATTGTAGCAAATTACATTTTTTGTACAACGATTTTTTTTAGATCTGATATCTTGGCCATCCGTGTAAAAAAATGTATCTAATTGCTAAAAAACATATTTTTTATCTTTTCTGGTAGAAAAACATATTTTTTGTGATATACAGGCAGGGGCACACCGCATTGATCATGATATGAAGGCAGGCCGAGCAAGAGAGTGATCGAAATTATTTCACAAAACACTGATATGAGCTTTGCTTAGTGCGGCAGGACTTTCTCGAAAAAACCGCCCGCGACCTAAGAGGCTTTGTTTAGGTTTAGGTGCTAATCATTTTTTTCAGCTCCCTTTTTACATTCTTCCACAGAATCCCCTCGAAATGCTCTGACAAGAAAAGCCCTGCACTATAGTTTCCCATAACTCGGCTCCAGCTTCTCAAAAGGAGCCCCTATGGGGCTACCCAGATAAGGTCACTCCTGGAATATAAGGACAGTCCTCAAACCTCCTTCTCTTCTTAATCCCTTGACGATCACATGGTGAGGCATAACAGGTGCATCCAACCTTGCCTGTTTAGCAACCACATCTATCCCCACTTTTTTTTGGATAGTTCTGTTAATGTAGTCAACTGCGGATTATAACCACATAGGTATCGATTCAATAGCCTGAATACCCCTGCGTTATAGAAACCTTGACAAGGGCAACCCATCTCTACCGCTTTGTCATTTCCACGACTTTACGGTTAAAAACAAGATCAACCCGAATATCTCTAACCTTCCGAGGAGCATGGTTGCGGTGAGGACCCACTTCCCCAGTGCTGGAATCTGACCAAAGTTACTCATGGAGCCGACCATTCCAAAACCGGGCCCCACATTTCCCATCGTTGCTGCAGACCCGGAAAAGGCAGAGAGCATATCCACGCCAAGTGCAGTCAAGATAAGGGCTGAGAGGAAGACAATGCCGAGATAGAAGGATATGAACAGAATATTCATATCTATGACATCATCGTCGAATGACACAGTATTAATCTTTAGCTTGATGACTAATGCCGGATGCTGCATCTTCTTGATTCTTATGAGCATCGCTTTCCAGAAGAGCACGATTCTATCGACCTTGATGCCTCCCGAGGTCGAACCGGCGCAGGCGCACTGTAAGGTGAAAAAGATCATCACCAGCTGGGCAAAGGGTGGCCAAATGGAGCTATCGGTTGTAGCAAAGCCAGTGGAGGTTCCAAGAGAGATGACCTGAAATGCCGCAGAGCGGAGCGCATCAATCCAGCTGTGGAACTGGCTTCCATGGACGCTGATCGTTACTGCAACAACCCCTGCTGCGAGCGCCACAAGGTAGTATCTGACAATGGAAGATTTCCAGAGCTCTAAAGTTTTTCCGGTGAGTGCCGCAAACAGAAGCCCGAAGTGTATGCTTGAGAGGATCATAAACACGATGACAACGATCTCGACCGGGGCACTCTTATACGAGCCGATACTGGCATTCTTGGGAGAAAATCCTCCCGTTGCAATGGTTGCAAAGGAGTGGGTGACGGCGTCAAACAGGCCTATGCCGCAAAAAAGCAGTGAGATTGTCTCCGCGAGGGTCATCCCGAGGTAGATAAAGAGGAGGATCTGCATGGTCTTCCGGCTCCGGTAGTGGAAGTTATTCACGGCAAGGGAAGACATCTCTGTGCGGTAGAGAATCATGCCCGGCTTTCCCATATGGGGAAGCACGGCCAGAACGAATATGATGATGCCGATACCGCCGATCCAGTGCGTTGCCGACCGCCAGAAGAGCAATCCCAGGGGAAGAATCTCGATATTGTCAATAATGGACGAGCCGGTGGTAGTAAAGCCCGACACACTCTCGAACCACGCGTTGGTAAAGCTGAATTCCCCACCCCACATGACGTACGGTACGACCCCGACAAGACAGGACAGAAGCCAGCTCAGTATGACGATGGTAAGCCCCTCTTTGTTGGTTATCCGTTCGGCAGGGGGAACAAAGATCAAAGGAAAGACTCCAAAGAGGGCCGAGATTAGGGCGGTGTAGAGTAAGGGGAAAAAGGCGGAATCGGAATTGAACCCGGAAATGACACAGGAGATCAGCAAGAAGGCCGCGTTAAAAAGGAGCACGATCCCTGCATAGCGAAAGATGATATGGGGTCTCATTGTGCTTCCTCGGCACTGCGTACCTGCGTAACCAGCCTTTGGACAGAGGAAACCAGGTCGAGCAATTCATCGTGCGTTTCAACCTGAATAGCGGGAAGCTGGCCGGTTTCCATAAACTGCTGAATGCCGCTAGTCAATGTGATTATCGGGCTAATCACGTAATGATTGGTAAAGAAATTAAAAAGTGCCGTGAAAATGAGTGCCGCCAGAATGGCAACAATGCCTGGCATCACTGCCCGATGAGCCCTGTTTTTAAGCTCTGATGCGGCCTGATACATCGTCTGGTCGTTAAGGGTCACCAGTTTTCCAACGGACAACTTTACGCCCTGAAATGCCTGATGCACCTTCTGGAAATACCACTCCAGATTCCCTTCCTTTGAGGTGTCAACGATAGGCTTTACCCATAAGTCCTTATACGCTTTGTATTGTGCCTCAATCTCATCGATACATGTCCCTTCGCCGGGAATTGTTACATTATGTTGTGCTATCGTAAATCCCCTCTGAAAGAGCTCGTCACCGGACTTTAAAATCGATCTGCCTTGGTCCCATTTGCCGGAAAGGAGCAGCAAAACCGCGCTGTCCTCCCTTTCGAGGGCTTCAATCATCATTTTACCGGCGTTGATGCTTTTATAGTTTTCGTCTAAGAGTCTTGGCACAGATGTGCCCATTCGAGTCAATTCATAGATAGACCAGATGCCGGCTACGGCAAGCATCATGGTCAGGATCAGGAAACCGGATAAGATCTTTGCCCGTAATCTCATGGATCTCCTTTCATTTGAGGCATTAGAAAAGGGCCTTCGCACCAAAGCTGGCTTGAAGGCGAGTAACAATATATCGAAGCATTGCTATGACAGGAACAGGTTTCGTGAATTGCCTAAAACGGGCCTCATTTTTAGGAAAGTAATCTGACATATTTCATGTGTGATTGCAAACAACAAAATATGTCCTAGTCACGAAGGCATTTATAGGTTTTCAAAGCTTCGGGAAGCATGGCTGTAATGAACTCCTTTATCTCTGTAATAGAGCTGATCTTCGGTTGAGATGGAAATCCCTCCGTATGAGCTTCCTTCGCCACGGGAATCACAAAGCCCTCTACTCCTCTCTATACCCTGACGAGATTGAATGACGATAGGCAGCATTTGCATTTAACCTTGCCTGCTTGGTATGCTCTCAGTCCCTTCTTTTCCCTCTTCCCAGTTCTTTTTTGAAATCCCGTATTATTTTGCAGACATAGTGAACTATGGATCAAGAATCATAATCGATATTCAAGCTGAATGTGCCTCAAGAGCGTGTACCTCCTCAGCGAGCCGGCCCTCAAGTAAATCCTCAGTCACTTCAAGATCATACCGAGTCTGGAGGTTGAGCCAAAATTGAGCAGACATG
>JAFGPZ010000142.1 GCA_016935935.1 Deltaproteobacteria bacterium | reverse complement strand
GAGATAACGGCCTGCTCGGTTGCAGACGGCACACTTTCCGTGGAGACGAAGGATGGCAAGAAGGATATCGCCATCAACGAGGTGCTGGCGGACAGCTGCCTCACCTGCCGGTTCAACAATCCCGTCATATCGGATGTGATGATCGGAGATGCGGCCCCGCCGATGCCCGATGCCGACAAGGAGTATGAGGCGGTTGACACCTTTGAAGAGCTTTCGATGGATGAACGGTGGGCCTATTTCACAAAGGAGATGGCCAAATGCATAAGGTGTTATGCCTGCCGGAACACCTGCCCTTCCTGCTACTGTAAGGTCTGTTTCGTCGAGCAGAACCAGCCCCGGTGGGTGGGCGCAGGTATCGATGAAACCGACACGCAGGTCTTTCAGTTTATGCGGATGTTCCACATGGTGGGCCGGTGCGTTGATTGCGGTTCCTGTGTGGAGGTATGTCCCATGGGGGTTGATCTGCGGAAGTTTCTCAAGAAACTGGACAAGGACGATTTTCAGCTCTTTGACCACCGGGCCGGGGAATCGCTGGAGAGCGCTCCCAGCCTGAGCGTGCACAGAGAGAACGATAAAGAAGAATTTATCTTTGAGCCATAGAATACGGAGACAGGATGAGTACTTTTCTGGAAGAAGTGAATGACAGGATGGGGGGAGTTCCCATTCAGAGATGTTTCCACTGCAGGAAATGCACTGCAGGGTGTCCCGTCGCGTTCGCGATGGAGCAAAACCCCAACGCTGTAATAAAAATGATACAGATGGGGATGAAGGATCAGGTGCTGAGCAGTTCTACCATATGGCTCTGCGCCTCTTGTGAGACATGCGTGACGAGGTGCCCCAATGATGTCGATATCGCCCGAATGATGGACACCCTCAGAGAGATGGCGATCGAGGAAAACGTGTCGGTGGGGGAGAAAAATATCGTTAAGTTCCATGAGGCTTTCTTGTCCAGCATTAAAACGGGAGGACGCATAAATGAACCCATGATGCTCCTTCAGTACAAGCTGAAATCGGGGGATCTCTTCTCCGACATGGGGCTGGGGCTGAGCATGTTCATGAAGGGAAAGATCAAACCTGTGTCTCCCAGGACTAAGGATATAAAATCAGTCAGGGAAATATTCAAGGCAACGGGTAAGTAAATATATACACGCGATGTTCAAGGAGGCTGTAGTTGAAAGTTTCATACTATCCAGGATGTTCACTCCATGCCACGGGGAAGGAATATGACCTGTCGGTAAAGGCCGTCAGCGATGCCTTGGGAATCGAGCTGAAGGAGGTAGATGACTGGTCCTGTTGCGGTGCGTCCTCGGCCCACATGACCAATTTCAAGTTGTCCCTCGCTCTTCCTGCGCGTAATCTTATCGCCGCGCAGAAGGATGGGCTGGCTAACATGATGGTTCCCTGTGCCGCCTGTTTCAATCGTTTCAAGAGCGCACAGCACCACCTGGAAACAGACGATTCCTTGAAGACCGAGTTAGAAGGGATCATAGGTGCACAGTACGATGCCAGCGTCTCGGTGAGAAGTCCCATAGACATTATCTATAATGATATCGGGCTTGAGCCTCTCACTGAGGCCGTTATCAGGAAGCTCGATGGTCTCAAGCCGGTATCCTATTACGGCTGTCTCCTCCTGAGACCCCCCGAGGTGTGTCAGTTTGACGATTACGAGAATCCCTACATGATGGATGGAATCATGGGAGCCCTGGGGGCTGATGTGCGCAACTGGTCGTGTAAAACGGATTGTTGCGGGGGGAGCCTGACCCTAAGTAAGTCAGCGATGGTCGTAAACCTTGTGGACAAGATGATGCGGATGGCCACGGAAGCGGGAGCGAACTGCATCGTAACGGCCTGTCCGGTCTGCTTCGCGAACCTGGACACGCGGGCCAGTAAAGACGTGAGACTCCCGGCATTCTACTTTACCGAGGTTGTAGCCCTTGCCCTCGGCCTTAAGGGACCTGAATCGTGGTTCAAAATGCACAACGTCGACCCGCGGCCCCTCCTGACATCGCTGGGATTGCTTTAGGGTCTTTACATCTGGTACGATAAACGAGGCAATTAAGGGAAGATATGGAAAAGAGAGTCATAAAGAAAGACGCCTTGGCTGGTATAATCAAAGAGATGGCGCAGAGTATGGTGGTATATGCCCCCGTCCGGGATGAGGACAACGTCCTTTTCAAGGTTCTGGAGGAGGGGATGGAGCCTCTCCTGGAGTTCGATAATACAAAGAACACCCCGAAGAACTTCTTTTTCCCCCAGACCGAAGTGATGATGAGATACATGAGGACGGAACGGGGCAGAGAGCTTTCCAGCGTGGATGCGGAGGCGCAGGAAGCGGTTCTCTTCGGTGTCCGTCCCTGTGATGCGAGGAGTTTTGTCCTTCTCGACAACGTCTTCAACGATCCCGAATATAAAGATCCCTATTACATTGACCGCCGGGAAAAAACGACGATAATCTCCCTTGCCTGTGTCCGGCCGCCCTACACCACCTGTTTCTGCACCTCCGTGGACGGGCATCCTTTCTCTTCCGAGGGCGTCGATGTCAGTCTCATCGATATGGGGGACAGCTACCTTGCCGAATTCGTGACCCCGAAGGGAGAGAAACTCCTGAAGAAGATGGGGGACCTTCCGGCGGCGGATGAGGCTCTCGAGGCAAAGAAAAAGGAACTCTCTGATGCGGCTGAAAAGGCGGTCAACGGGGCGGTGCCGGCGCGTGCGATAAAACCCTGGTTAGACGAGAATTTCGACCACCCCTTCTGGGATACGATTCATCAGAGCTGTCTCGCCTGTGGGACCTGCACGTATCTTTGCCCCACCTGTCACTGCTTTGACATTACCGACGAGGTCAAAAAGGAGGATGGGCGGAGGATCCGCTCCTGGGATTCCTGCATGTCGTGGCTCTTTACGATGGAGACATCGGGTCACAATCCCCGTTCCTCCCAGAAGGAGCGGTGGCGGCAACGTGCCATGCATAAGTTCAGGTACTTTGTGGACAACTATGATGCCATCGCCTGTGTCGGCTGCGGCCGCTGTGTCATGTACTGCCCGGTGAATATTGACATACGAAAGATCGTAACAGACATTTCTAACCTATAGTTTGTGGAGATACCGATGCAGAACCCATACATACCTATTCCCGTCGATGTAGACAGGATAATAACGGAAGTGACGACCAAAGATATCAAGACCTTTCGTCTCACCTTTGTCAATAAAGAGGATGAAGATGACTTCCAATATCTTCCGGGACAGTTTGCCGAACTTTCCATCTTTGGCAAAGGAGAGTCACCCATAGGCATAGCCTCCTCTCCAACCGACAAGGGGTATATAGAGTTTACCGTTCAGAAGGCGGGTGTCGTTACATCCGAGCTTCACAGCATGGAAGAGGGTACGAGAATGGGTGTCAGGGGACCGCTTGGGAATACATGGCCCATAGAGTACCTTGAGGGCAAGAACGTCGTAATCGTCGGAGGGGGCTTTGCCTTCACGACGTTGCGGTCGCTCATCAATTATATGATCCATGAAGAGAACCGGTCGGATTTCGGGAAGATCACAGTGGTATACGGTGCCCGGGAGCCCGGGCTTCTGATCTACAAGGATGAGCTTGCCGCCTGGGAGAAAAGAGACGATATCGACATGAACGTCACGGTGGACAAGGGCGACGAACACTGGACGGGGAGAGAGGGCTTTGTTCCCACCGTCTGCAAGGAGGTCTCGCCCAGTTCGGAAAACGCCGTGACGGTTATCTGTGGTCCTCCCATCATGATTCGCTTTACACTCCCGGTTTTCTTCGAACTGGGTTTTTCCAGAGAGAACATATATACGTCGCTGGAGATGAGGATGAAATGCGGCATAGGCAAATGTGGTCGATGTAACGTGGGACACAAGTACGTCTGCAAAGATGGCCCGGTGTTTTCCCTCGCCGAACTGGAAGAACTGACCAGGGAGTATTAGTCCGGAAAGTTTATCCATAAATCCTGTGTGGCATTTGTTTTGAACTGAACAGTGAACGCATTTTCAGCCGCCTGTCTGCGTGCAGCGCACAGGCGGTTTTACGGCGGGAGTTCCAGTACAAACATGACATATATATTGAAAGGGGGGATCATATGAGTAAAGAATTTATAGATCTTGGACTAACTCGACGGATTGCCCAATTTATTGTCACGACGGATATGAACAGTATACCGCGTGATGCATATGAAAACTGCAAGGTTGTCTTTCTTGATTGGCTGGGCTGTGCCATGATTGGTGTGGACAATCCCCTGGTGATCAAATTGATGAGATATGCGGAAATGATGGGTGGAAATGAGCAGGCCTCCATTTTAGGGCACGGCGTCAAGAAAAATGTAACGCAGGCGGCCATTATCAACGGAGCTGCCTCCCACGTAACCGATTATGACGATACGACAACGATCGACATCAGGCATGCGTCGGTCGGTCTTTTCCCTTCGGTATTGGCCCTTTCCGAGTGGAAAGGTAAAAGTGGCGCAGAGTTTCTTGCAGCCTATATCATTGGTTATAAGGTGGCGGCGCTCATCGGCAGTTGTGTCGGCATGTCACAGTACAATGCCGGGTTGCATACGACATCAACAATGGGACATTTTGCCTCCGCTGCTGGTTGCGCGCGTCTTCTGGGATTGAATGAGCAGCAGACGACCTATGCTCTGTCCCTGGCAGGGACCCTTTCTTCAGGCTTAAAGGTCGTTTTTGGAACCATGACGAAGGCCTTACATGCGGGGAATGCAGCTCAGGCAGGTCTCAGGGCAGCGCTGCTTGCGGAGGATAATTATACCTGTGCCGAAGACCTCCTTGAAGGCACAGACGGCTATCTCCAAGTTTTCGGGGGTCATATAGACCAACCAGCACTCGACAGTCTGGGTAAAACATGGGATTTTGACAGGCTGGCTCAGAAATATCATGCGTCCTGTCATTTTACCCACTCTGCCATTGAATCTGTCCTCTATCTTGTTAATAAAGAGCAGTTGTTGCCCGATGACGTAAAGTCGATCACGGTACATTCGACACAGCTGGCGTTGAATGCGGCGGGTAAGACTGATCCGAAAACAGCTCTGGAAGGTAAATTCAGTATTCATTACTGTCTCGCAAACGCCATCATCAGGGGTGATACAGGTCTGAAGGGATTCACCGATGAAAAGGTTAATGACCCCGGTATCAGGGAATTCATGAAAAAAATATCTTTAAAGCTGGGAGAAGATCTTCAACCAATGGAAGCGCGGGTTACATTGAAGACAAAGGGGGGAAAGATATACGAAAAGTCCTCCGATGTATTTAGAGAAATTCCGGGACTGGAAGAGAAAAGGCGCAGGATTAAAAATAAGTTTATGGATATCTGCCAGCCTGTCTGGGGAGAACAAAAAGCCGAATTTGTTATGGATAAGGTTATGTCTCTGGAAAGGGAAGAAGATATGAAAGATTTCGTAGATCAAATCGCCGCGCTTCCAGATTAGGTAAAAAATTGCGGACTCGGCAACAGGCTGTCGGGAAGATAATGCTCTTTGCGGATATATAAATGCATATGAACAGTCCCCTCTATCGTGAAAAATTTTTCCCACATAGTCATGAACAATGGGGAGACTGGCATTGGCAGTTGAGAAACAGCATCTATAGCCCAAGTCAGCTGGGTGAATGTTTATCGCTCTTCGGTGGCAATGCTTCTGATCTGAATCCCGTTGTCGATACATATCATATGTTCGTTACCCCATATTATATTTCCCTTATTGAAAGCTGGGACAGCAAGGATCCCATAGCTCTCCAGTGTCTTCCCCAGGTCAGAGAGATAGATCCCCTGGCCGGCGGTTATGAGGATCCCCTTGGTGAGGAGAGGGACACCGTCGTGCCCGGCCTTATCCATCGGTATTCCGACCGATGTCTTGCCATGATAACATCACGGTGCGCTACATATTGCCGGCACTGCAACAGAAAGCGGAGATGGGGCGGGGCCATCGGCGCAAAGGATGCCTCACCGGCGTCTCTTGCTGCTATGGTTAAATATGTGGCTAACACTCCCGCCGTCAGGGAGGTGATACTCTCCGGTGGCGATCCCCTTGTGATAAATGAGGATTTACTCGAGTATATACTTGCGTCTCTGACAGGCATAAAACATGTGGAGGTGGTCAGGATCGGGAGCAGGATTCCTGTAGTTCTTCCTATGCGGATCACACCTGGGCTTTGCCGAATGCTTAAAAAATACCGGCCTCTCTGGTTCAACACCCAGTTCAACCATCCCCGTGAGATAACGGAGGAATCGGCCAGGGCATGTGAAATGCTTCTTGAAGCTGGTATTCCCCTTTCCAATCAGTCGGTACTTCTCAAGGGTGTGAACGATACTCCGGAGACGATGCGCAATCTCCTGCAGGGGCTCCAGAAGATCTCCGTCAGACCCTATTATCTCTTCCAATGCGAGCCAGTAAAGGGTGCCACCCATTTCCAGACTGAAATTTCTGTTGGCAGGGGTATTATGGAAAAACTCTGGGGTCATGTATCAGGTCTCTGTATTCCCAGGTACGTCATCGACATTCCCGGCGGCGCAGGCAAGCTCTCCCTCGAAGCTTCCTCATGCCATGCCGGCGATGAGGCAGGCAAGTCAATGAGGGAGTTGAACTGAGCGGCGATCATGTCTCTACATCTTTTGTCATTCCGTGTTTGACAAGAAATCCAGTAATATCAATTCGGATTCCTGCTTTCGCAGGAAGGACACTATTTTTTGCTTTTTACGAAGCCATCATATTTCATTCCCCCATGTCGAGGCTTTTCTGAAAATTTCTTTACAGAATGCAACTGTCATAGTAAGCGGATGAAATGCAAATCGGAGAATCATGAAGTCTTTTGATATAATAAAACCATACCTTATGCGCCGGCGCGCGGTTATCGCCGCAGGTGTATTATGCCTTGTGTGTGTCGATACACTACAACTTTTCATACCAAGGGTCATAAAATGGGCCGTCGACGACTTGACGACGCTGCATGTCGACAGGTCTCAGCTTGCTCTTTATGCAGGGGAGATCATTGTTATTGCCGTTATGATGGCCCTCCTTCGGTTTGTATGGAGGCGATTTCTCATCGGCACATCGCGGGAAATCGAGAAAGATCTTCGCAATCGTCTCTTTTTCCACATTCAGACACTCTCAGCGGATTACTTCGGCAAGACAAAAACCGGTGATCTAATGGCCCACGCCACAAATGATATAAACAATATACGCATGGCCGTTGGAATGGGTATGGTCGCAATGACGGATGCGCTTTTTCTTGGAAGCGCCGCCATCTGCTTTATGGCCTATATAAATTTGAAACTGACCTTTTTTGCGCTTATTCCCATGCCGGCCATAGTTCTGATAACGCGAACGCTGGCTAAGAGGATGCATCATCGCTACACGAAAGTCCAGGCTACATTTTCGGAATTAACGGAAGCGGTAAGGGAAAGCTTCTCGGGCATTCGCATAATCAAAGCATTTAATCGTGAAAAGAATGCGGCGGCTCGTGTGGGGGTCGTGTCGAACAAGTATATCGAGGAAAACATCAATCTGGTGAAAATAACAGGGATGTTCTTCCCCATGATGCTCCTTTTTACAAATATCAGTCTGGCAGTTGTCCTGTTCCTGGGGGGTCGCCAGACCATATTGGCAGAGATTACCATTGGCGATTTTGTCGCCTTTATCTCCTACCTCAACCTGCTGACATGGCCCATGATGGCCATGGGCTGGGTCACAAACCTGATCCAGCGCGGTTCGGCCTCACTGGACAGGCTCGACCGTATATTTCAGAGGTCACCGGATATAGCTGAGGCCAAAGATGCGCAACCAAAATCATCAATTAACGGGAAAATATCTTTTACGGGAGTGAACTTTTCTTATCAAAGTCAGGCTCTTCCGTTATTGTCGAACATCAGTTTTGTAGTTGAACGCGGAACAGTCCTTGGTATAGCCGGCGCGCAAGGAAGTGGAAAGACGACGCTTTTGAAACTCATACCTCGCATATACGACGTGACAGGAGGCAGTATTAGAATAGATGGTGAAGATATAAGAAAGATGAAGCTCCATGACCTGAGGGGCTTTATCGGTTTTGTCCCACAGGAACCTTTCCTTTTCTCCGGTACCATCAGGGAAAATATTACCTTTGGTGCAGATGTAGCTGAAGATATCCTCATTGAGGCCTCAAAGAGAGCTGCCCTCTACGATACAGTCATGTCCTTTCCCTCCGGCTTCGAAACCATCGTTGGTGAAAAGGGCATCGTACTATCGGGAGGCCAGAAACAGAGAATCGTTATTGCAAGGGCGTTGATCAAGGACCCGCCCATTCTCCTGCTCGACGATCCCATCGGCCAGGTTGACACGCAGACGGCGGCAGCGATCATCGAGACGATCCTTTCCCTGGCCCGGGGGAAAACAATTATTATTGCCTCTCACCGCCTTCCGGCGATCCAGTTTGCCGACCACATCATCATACTGGAAGATGGGAAGGTGTTGGAGTCAGGTACCCACGATGAGCTTATCTCTCGCGATGGATACTACGCGAAGGCCCATCTCATACAGAGCGCAGAGGCATCCGGCAACAGGGGCATATGACTACTATGACTGAAGGCAAGAATATTTTTGAGGAAAAAAAACTGGTAAGGACCCGCGATTTGGGACTGTTAAAGCGGCTCTTTCCCTATGTAAGACCCTATCGTCGACTCCTTTCCTTAGCGCTCATTCTGATTATGATAATTACGGTGGCGGAACTTGCCATTCCCTATGTGACGAAAACTGCCATCGACAGCTATATTGTTCCCCGGGAAACGATCCTTGTAGAAGATAAAAACAAGCAGAGCAGATATCTGAAAGTTGGCCAATCCGATCCGGAATTAAGGCGTGTCATCAGTGCCTATCCGGATATCATCAAGAGCGATGGCAATGCCTTTATCATACTCTATGAAGACCTGGAGAAGCTCCCTCGCGAAGTTATCGCACAACTTCGAAGCGATAATATTAAGGGTATCTCATATGCCGTCGCCGCTCTGATAATCCTGATCATTGTTACCTTTCTTCTGACCACCGCGCAGATACTGATCATGGAGTTTACCGGTCAGAGGATGATGCACGATCTGCGTATGCAACTCTTCTCGCACATCCAGGGTCTCGCCGTACGATTCTTTACCAAAAATCCCGTTGGGAGACTTGTGACGCGTGTTACCAACGACACGCAAAATATGCACGAGATGTTTACCTCTGTCGTCGTCTTCGTCATCAAAGACATCTTTCTCATTGTTGGAATCACCGTCGTCCTCTTTTCCATCGACTGGCGCCTCTCTCTCTACGTCTATCTCCTTTTCCCGCTTGTTTTCTATACAGCTTATCGCTTTTCGCGAGTGGCACGAGGTGCCTTCCGGACACTCCGCGTCAAGATAGCTGAAATCAATTCCAAATTCTCGGAGACTATCGGCGGGATGCAGGTGATACAGATCTTCAATCAGGCGAAGGCAAACTATCTGAAATTCAAAGGCACCAACAGGGAATACTACGAAGCTGCGATGGAGCAGATAACCGTCTTTGCCATCTTTATGCCCCTCATCGAACTGATAAGTTCCATCGCCCTGGCCATTGTCATCTTCTATGGCGGCGGCAGCCTGCTTTCCGAACGTATTACGCTGGGGACGCTGGTGGTCTTCATATCCTACCTCAAGATGTTCTTCAGACCCATTCGAGACATGGCAGAAAAATACAACATCGCCCTGAATGCCTTCTCGTCGGCGGAACGGATATTCCTGATTCTCGATGAAGGTGATGTCCTTCCAGAGGCGGTGCAAGAGGATCGGAAGGATACCCCGAAAGGAATAGAATCGCTCGCCTTTGACAGGGTATCCTTTTCCTACGTAGCCGGCGAAACCATTCTCTATGACGTTTCCTTTTCCATTGGCGCCAACGAGACGATAGCCGTCGTCGGGCCCACCGGTGCGGGAAAGACAACACTGGTCAATCTTATCACCCGTTTCTATGACCCCGATGCAGGGACCATATCAATGAACGGAACGGACATCCGCAGATTCAGTGTGGCACAATTGCGGAGCAAGATTGCCATCGTCATGCAGGACCCCTTCGTATTTTCCAATACCATACGGGACAATATATTCGCGGGAAGAGAAGAGGCGGGTGAGGAAGAAATTGATGCCATCCTGGAGACATCCTACTGCAAGACCTTTATTGATCGACTCTCCAGGGGATTGGAAACGGAGATGATGGAAGGAGGTTCCTCCTTATCCAGTGGCGAAAGGCAGTTGCTCTCCATAGCGCGGGCGCTGGCTCACAATCCCCAGTTGATTATATTCGATGAAGCCACATCTTACATAGATTCGGAGACCGAGGAGAGGATACAGAACGCCCTGTTCAACCTGACACAAAACCGCATGGCCATTATTATTGCCCATCGTCTAAGCACAGCCCGCATAGCGGATCGAATTATAGTGCTCCGCGAAGGGAGGATCGTCGAGACAGGTACCCATAGCGAACTGATTACTCGAAGAGGATTCTACTATCGGCTGCAAGAGTTGCAGGGGTAAGGATCACTGGTGTTTGACTCAGGTTGTCCCATCTGATATTTATTCAAAAAGACTGTTTCAACGAATGAAACCGACTTTATATATGGATTTACGCCCATATTTTTACTAATCTTTTTTAAGTGTAGCGTTGTTGCCTGTGAAATGATGGCCGGCGTTGGGGTCGACCAGATGAGTTGGAGTGAGGTCCTCCGGAAGCCCAAGCTCCTTGAAGAGCCTTTTGAAGATGGTTTCCTCAAGGGCGTTTATCTCCCCGGCTGTCATACCTGAGATATTGATCTGACCCCCGGCGATCATTTCGTGCCCACCCGCCTTGCCCAACTTTCCTATAACCTTCCTCAGAAGCTTTCCCGCTCGGGCCCTGGTGTGGGTGGTGCGAAGCGAGATATGGAGCGACTGCTGGTAACGTCCTGTGACAAAACACCAGGTGGCCCGACGGAGCGAGACCAGAAGATCGGCCAACTGGGCCACAAAGTTCGGGTAACAGACATCGTCGAGACGGGCGCCGATAAGTGTTTTATAGGTAAAGGTTTTGCCCAGTGCCTGGTAAAGCTGCTGAAAATATTCCCGGTTCTGCGCCGGGTGTTCGATTCGGGAAAGAAGCCTGTGTCGTGCTAAGGGGAAAAGATAGGTTGAGGCCAGTATGTCCCGGTCGGTAACATCTCTTCCCAGGTGCTGGGTTTCGGAGATCAGGGCGTAGTAAAGAGCTGTGGCCAGAAGTGGAGGGATGGAAACCTGGGCGGCACGAAGGTATTCGACCATAATGGTTGCGGTAGCGCCGCAATCGGGCTGTATATCTGTGAAAGGGGCCTTGGTTGATTTGAGGCGGGGATGATGGTCGATTACGATCAGGGGTTCTACACGTGTGGGCAGTGTCACGTTTCCACCTTTAGGCTGGCAGTCAACAAGGGCAACAGAGGGTGATCCCTTGAAATGCGAGGAACGCAGCCCGACTGCCTTGATCCTTAGCTTGCTCTTAAAGGCCTGGTTTTCTTCACGCCCCAGGATACCGACGTAGGCTAAGGTTGAAGGTATCTGAATTTTCTGTTCCAGCAGGTGCTGTAGTGCCCATCCACTGGCCAAGGCATCGGGGTCGGGGTGGTTGTGAGGAACAATCAGCAACTGCGATTTGCCATCGCAGACCTGGAGCAATTTTTTTATTTTTTCGTCGTTATCCATCGTACGGCAGGTTGAGCGCCCTTTCATGTAATCTTTCCTTGAAGTCCTGCACACTTCTCTAGAGGAAAGAGGCTAATGATTCCACCTCCTACCATGATTCTAATTGTTAATCCAGTGTACTATTACAACAAAGTTTTTACAATGATTGGAATTCGCAGTATGAATGGCCTTATTTGCGGGCCAGTCAAAAAATTGCCTCAAGGAGGTGCGGTGTGCGAATTTCATGCACAGTGAGTACTCTTGTAATTCCTTGTTGACTTCACCTCTGATATTAAGTAGAGATATCGGTAATGTCAGGTTTCAAAGCAAGGAGACGGCTTAATGATACGTTCTTCACTGTTGTTAATACTGGGGGTTGCCATTACCGCGTTTATTGTCTCTATGATTATAATTCTGTTTCCCCTCATGCAATACGGTGCAAATACGGTTCACAGGGTTGCAAATCTCTGGGCGAAGATGTTGCTCTTTATAAGCGGGGTAAAGGCCGATGTAATTGGATGTGATAATATCCCCACCTCAGGGCCCCACATATTTATGGCAAATCACCAGAGCAATTTTGACATTCTACTTGCCCTTGCCCACATTCCGGGGCAGTTCCGCTGGATCGCAAAGAAGGAACTCTTTGCTATTCCTGCATTCGGGGCAGCGATGAGAAAGGCTGACTATATCGAGATTGACAGACAGAATCGGGAGAGCGCTTTAAAGAGCCTTGATGAAGCCGCCCTGCAGGTTAAAAAGGGCAAATCGCTGATGACCTTTCCCGAAGGAACAAGGAGCAGGGACGGAAAACTCAGGCCCTTTAAGAAGGGACTGTTTTATCTGGCGATTCAGTCGGGTGTTCACATTATTCCCTATTCCATAGTGGGAAGCCGGGAAATTATGCCGAGAAGATCGCTTCGAATCAGGCCGAGCAACGTTAAGATAATTATAGCTGAGCCGATAGATGTCAGGAACTACAACCTTGACAGGCGCGACGATCTGGTAAAAGATGTGCGCGATGTCATATTGGAAAACTACCTTAGATACAGGGGTGATCAGGACGGAAGAGGGGAATAATTATTGGGTTTTCAGGAAGTAATAATGCTTGGCATAGTCCAGGGATTGACGGAATTTCTCCCTGTCAGCAGCTCCGGTCACCTCGTCCTGGTTCAGAGCTTTATCGAGGGGTTTCAGCAACCGGGTGTTCTCTTTGATGTAATGCTACATTTTGGAACGCTTCTTGCCGTGATTTTTTTTCTCAGGAGAGAGATTTATGAGATACTAAAAGCCCTTCTCCCTGAGAGCTGGCATAAAAAGTGGGGATTCGACTGCGATATGAGTCTTGTCCCTGTAAAGAGAAAGATGGCCCTCTTAATATGTGTGGCAACTGTCTTCACCGGCGCAATAGGGTTCGTGTTCAAAGATCACATACACGGATTTTTTGAGCAGCCGGAGATCGTGGCGCCGATGCTTCTTGTGACGGGAGGGCTACTCTTCTTGTCTGACAGGGTAAAAAATACGCCGCGGGGCGAAAAGGAACTGAATGTCTATGACAGCATAATAATAGGGATTGTTCAGGCAGCGGCCCTTATGCCTGGTTTGTCGCGGTCCGGTTCCACTATTGCCTTTGGTATTTTCAGGGGTCTGGATGGAGAAACGGCGGCGAGATTTTCATTTCTCCTTTCAGTGCCGGCCATTATGGGCGCCACTCTTTTTGAATTGAAATATATTTCTCAGGTTTCTCCCGGTGAAATTGTTATCTATCTGGCAGGGACAATTGCCGCGTTAATAACGGGTTTTATGACGCTTAAGCTTTTGTTTTTCATCATAAAAAAGAGGAGATTGAGTATATTTGCAATTTACTGCTGGGTTTTGGGAGTCTCAACACTTATAATTAAATTAGTGCCATGAAAAATGCGAATACAGAGAAAAGAATAAAGAAGAAATCAATGGAGATAACAGGCGTTATACTGTTTGCGCTGTCTCTTTTCCTCCTGTTATGCCTTGTTTCCTACAGTTCTTCCGATCCCTCATTTACACACTTTGTGTCGGACAAAACGCATACAAAAAATATGGGAGGCTTCGTAGGTTCCTATGTCTCCGCGGGTCTGCTGGGGTTCTTCGGTCTCAGCGCTTATCTCTTTCCAGTTCTCTTAATTGTCATCTCATTCAAATTGTTCCTGAGTAGTTCCTTTAAGTGCAATGCCGGCACCATCATAGGATTTGCGGGTATCGCCTTTTCGCTGTCGGCCGTCCTTACAGCGACATACAATACAGTCACCCTTGCGGGGAATGCTCTTAAGCCGGGAGGGACGCTGGGGGTATTGTCGACAGAGTTTCTCTACTCCTATCTTAACCACTTTGGCACATATATTCTTCTCATAGTTGTTCTCGCAGTATCGCTGATCATCACATTCGATATATCCCTCATATCTCTCATAAAAAGGACAATAGTAATAGCGGGCCGCATGCTCGGCGCTTTGAGGTCCTTCCTTGTGATAAGGGCGGAACGTTTCAAGAGAAAGAAAAAGATAACCTCGTACAAAAAAACTAAGGTTTCAGCGGACGCCCCACGCATTGACGAGAAGCTGACGGTTAAAAGTGCGGTAAAACCTTCCAGATCTGAACAGGTTGCCTTCGAGTTCGAGCCGCAGGGGGACACCTTTGTAATTCCTCCATTGACGGTTCTGGACAAGGTCGAAGTGAAGGACCTGAAGATAAACAGAGAAAGTCTTGTCATGAATGCGCGCCTCCTCGAGAAAAAACTTGCTGATTTTGGCGTAGAGGGCAAAGTAATGGAGGTGCAACCGGGGCCTGTAATCACCATGTATGAACTCGAGCCCGCGCCAGGCGTGAAGATAAACCGTATAACCAATCTCGCCGACGACCTGGCCCTGGCAATGAAGGCCCAGGGAGTCAGAATTGTAGCGCCAATACCTGGTAAGTCCGTGATTGGTATAGAGATTCCAAACCAGGTGAGGGCGTCCGTTCACCTGAGGGATGTGCTGGATAATGAAGAGTTCAGGGAATCAAAGTACCAGTTGGCTATAGGCCTGGGGAAAGACATCGTGGGCGGGCCGGTGATTGCCGATCTCGCCAAAATGCCCCATCTTCTGATTGCCGGAACTACCGGTTCGGGAAAAAGCGTTTCTCTCAATGCCATGATATGCAGCATCCTTTTCCGGGCTAAGCCTGACGACGTCAAGTTTATCATGATAGACCCCAAGAGGCTTGAACTCTCCTCCTATGAAGGCATTCCTCATCTCCTGCATCCCGTAGTGGTCAATCCCAAGAAGGCCTCCCAGGTACTCAAATGGGCAGTGGATGAAATGGAACGCAGGTACAAGGCAATCAGTGAACTGGGTGTCAAGAGCATTGAGAGGTATAACAGGCTGCTGGAAAAAAGGGGTAAAACCAGGGGAGGTGAAGGAAGCGATGTTTCTCCGCCCGATAATCTGGGCGAGACTGCCATAGTCCACGAAAAAATGCCATATATCATCATCGTTATCGACGAACTGGCTGACCTCATGATGGTGGCCCAGAGAAACGTGGAAGAATCACTGGCTCGCCTCGCGCAGATGGCAAGGGCAGCGGGCATTCACCTCATTCTTGCCACGCAGAGGCCCTCCGTCGATGTTATTACCGGAGTGATCAAGGCCAACTTCCCTATCCGTATATCCTTTCAAGTTTCGTCAAAGGTGGACTCCCGCACGATACTGGATTATCTTGGCGCGGAGAAGCTGCTTGGAAGCGGGGACATGCTGTACGTGCCCCCCGGCGGTTCGAAATTGATGAGAATCCACGGCGCCTTTGTATCGGACAAGGAAATAGAAAGGATAACCGAATTTATAAGGAAGCAAAGCGCCCCCAGCTACGACGAATCCATAACTCAGTACAGCCCCGAGTCGAGGGAAGGAAAGACGGATGAAGACTTTGATGAACGCTACGATGAGGCTGTGGAACTTGTTACCGATCTGGGTCAGGCTTCGATATCTCTCGTCCAGCGTTACCTGAAAGTGGGGTACAACAGGGCTGCTCGAATGATTGAGAGAATGGAAGCGGAAGGCGTTGTAGGCCCCTCGGACGGAGTAAAACCGAGAAAGGTACTGGCAAACAAGTTGCCGGAATAATTTGGAAAAAGAAAAGGTATATGTAGTTAGTCTGGGATGCCCGAAAAATATTGTAGATTCTGAAATAATAACGGCAAATCTTATGT
>JAFGPZ010000141.1 GCA_016935935.1 Deltaproteobacteria bacterium | reverse complement strand
GAGTGGAAAAGCTGGCATACGCAGGCGATAGATGAACTGCACCGCGAACTGAGCCTCATTCGAGGCGCCTGAACCATACCCTCTCAATCATTTCAAAGTTTTTTTTCACGGCATTCACTCCCGATATAATCTCACCGTGCCCTGGGAGCATATATTCCACTTCCAGTTTTGCCAGTTTCTTGATGCTTTCTCCAAGTTGTTTTCCATCGCCGCCGGGGAGATCCGTTCTTCCGATGCTTTCTCTGAAAATAACATCTCCACTGAAAAGCGTCTTCTTGCCGGGCCAGTAAATACATATCTCTCCCGGCGTATGCCCTGGCGTCGAAATAATCTGAAATTTCTCATCGCCGATCGTGACATCACCATCCAGCAGGAAAAAATCTGGCTCAGGAATTTCCATATATTTCCCCAGCACCTGTTTGAGGAGTGTATATTCATCATGACCCATAGCAAACTTTGTGCTATCGGGGAAACGTGCCGCGGCCTCGAAATGATCTGGATGACCGTGTGTGGCAATGACCAAATCTATCTCATCCACCTTGACGGATATGCGGGCCATTTCGTAATCGACGTTGTTAAAGAGGCGGCTGTGCCCCGGATCTATGATGATTTTCTGTGAGCCGTCAATGAAATAGGTATTGCAGTTGTTAGCTCTCCCGTCTCGCCAGATAAAGGCGTGCAGACCTTCAAAAACTTCCATAATATTTAACATCTCCTGTAAGATTTGAGTGGGCTTTATGCCGAGTTTAATGGCATCTTCGAAAAACTTGTCCAACGGAGAATATGATTTCCAGAGCACATATGACTATTTCACGGCGGCAAGCACCGCTTCAAAATCAGGCTGCTCGCCTATCTCCTTTACATATTCAACATATGTAAGTTTATTGTCCGGCCCCGCTACGAAAACGGCACGCGCCGTAAGACGATTCAAGGGGCCACCCTCGATCAATAACCCGTATCTTTTTGCAAATGATGCCCCCGCGTGATCACTTACGGTTATCAATTTATCGATGCCGGCCGCTCCGCACCATCGCTTCTGAGCGAATGGAAGATCCATGCTCACGGTTACAATCTCAACATTGGATAGTTTCCCGGCCTCGTCATTGAAACGCCTCGTTTCCATATCGCAGACCGGCGTGTCAAGTGACGGCACCGAGGCAATTATCACCGTTTTACCCTCAGCACCGCTAAAGGAATATTCGCTGAGATCGTTCTTTTGTGCCTTAAAATGTGGCGCTTCCTGTCCGACTTTGAGTTGATTCCCATAAAGTGTAACGGGATTCCCTTTCAACGTTACATTGATCATTTTATTCCTCCTTCAGGACATTATAACATCCGTTTCAACTCCAAAATATTCAGTACGATACTATCTTGGCTGTCACCTCGGTATCTTCCTCAAGCCCGTAGTTTCCCGTAATAATAACTTTTTCTCCAGTATCAATGCCTTTTCTTATCTCTATCATATCTGCGCTGGATGCGCCTGTTGTAACAGGTCTGAGTGCAATCCTCTCTCCCTTAAGAATAAATACAGCATCCCGCCGTTCACCATCTTTAACAAGAGCCTTTTGCGGGACAAGAACGATATCCTCAAGGACATCCGTTTTTATTGTTATACGGGCAAACATTCCAGGCTTGATCAAATGTTCCCCGTTGGGAATATCTATCTCCACACTGAAGTTACGGGTTACCGGGTTTATCCTGGCGTTGATCCGTGAAACACTGCCCTGGAAAAGGTAATCGGGAATCGCGTCGAGCAAAACATCAGCCATAATGCCTTTTCTCACCTGAGAAAGTTTAATTTCCGGTATTTCCACCTCGGCTTTTACCCTTGTTGTATTCATAATCCAGACAAGGGGGGTACCGGGTGAAACTATCTCTCCTTCATTGACATACTTCTTCACCACCATACCGGCAAAAGGCGCTGAGACAACTGAATCTTTCAACTTCTGTAATATCAGCGCAATATCCGCCTTTGCACGTTCCATCTGGGCAGAAGCAAGATCAACCTTCGCAAGAGCCATGGAATAAGCGGTAATAACATCATCATATCTCTGCTCGGAAATAACCTTTCTTTCGTAAAGACTTGTCAGCCTGTTCTTCTCTTTTTTTAAATTGGTAAGATTAAGTTTCGCCTCGTTGAGTGAGGCCTTCGACATTTCAAGTTCAGCCACGGCCCGCTGTTGCCCGAGGATTATGTCACTCTGGTCGATCCTTGCAACCTCTTCACCACCCCTTACATAATCTCCCTCGTGTGTTTTTATCTTTTCAATCCTGCCCGCAATTTTAGATCCTACCCGTGATTCATACTGAGGCAGTATAGTACCAGTAGCAACGATTGGTACATAAAGAGATCCCCTGTGAACCTCAACGGCGCTCACTTGGATCTTCACATCGTGATCCCCTTTCGGAGGCTGGATCTTCTCTGAATTCCAGTTTTCGTTATCGCAGCCAATCAAAAGAGTCATGCATAAAAGCAAACACTGCGGGATAAGCCACCAAATTCCAGCTTTTCTCACTCTTTAATCCTCTTCTCATATATGACGACACCCATGGCCCTCTCCAATCTTGCCATTGCTATATTATACTCGCTAAGAGCATTGTAATAATCTGACTTCGTCCTGGTCAGCAGGGTCTGAGCGTCGATGACATCAGTTGACGTCGCCACCTGCTCCCTGAATCTTTCCTCATTGATTCTATAATTTTCCTCGGCCTGATGGATGGCCACTTTTGCTACCATTATGTGTTTCTCAGCTTCCCTTAAAAGGAGAAAGGAATTCTTGACTTCCAAGGCAATCTGGTCCCTTATATTCTCCAGTGTATTCCTCGCCTGCCTCTCGCGACTTACTTCAGCACTGACGTTATATTTGGTTCTGCCCCACTCCCAGATATTCCAATTGGCTACCGCCATGAGATACCATTCTTCCTGGTCTTTGTATTTACTGCCCTTGAGGTCAGGATCATCCCCATATTTTGAATAATTGCCCACGACACTCACGGAAGGGTAGAAATCGCTCTTCGCGACGACTATCGCTTCACCTGCCTGCCTGACTATGAGATCGTACTCTTTTATTATGTATCTATTCTTCAAGGCCGCCTCGATGCATTCTCCCGCCTCCTTCCGGAAAGGTATATAGTTCAGTGTATCCTCGACATCTAACTGATCATCTATATTGCGGCGCAGTATGGTGTTGAATTTCGCCTTGGCCAGGGCAACTCCGTTCTCGGCTTTCACCACATTTTTCTGACCATTAGCCAGTTCAACTTCAGAGTAGAGAAGATCGTTTTTGGGAATAATCCCAACTTCAAAAAAACTCCTTGCCATGTCACGATGTGCCTTCAGTTGCTCCTCTGCCTGTCTGGCAACTGTGAGAATTCTTTCTGCCTTGAGTATACCGAAATAGGCTTCCTTTACCTCCAGCACAATGTCTTGTTTTACCCTCTTTTCACTCATTCGGGATATTTCGACACCCAGCTTACTCATACGATAATTTCCCGATATCTTGCCACCCGTATATACCGGCTGAGTGGCCTCCATGGACCAGGAGTAGTTATTTTGCGTTCCAGTCTGAGTCCCCAGAACTTTCGACGTCGGCGAATCATGAAATCTCATATAGTTATAAGCTGTGCTTAATTTGGGATAAAATGATGTTCTAACGCCCTTCTCCTGCAGTTCGGAAACTGCTATATCCTCCTGCGCTGAATCAACAATCAGGCTGCGATCCAGCGCGATATTTATACTCTCTTTCAATGTAAGCTTTGGTGCACCATCGTCAGATGATGCCGTTGCAACGGTAACAATCAATACTAAAAAGAACGTAAGAATCAGATTCCTCATACAAAACCCCATCAACATAATTTATCCTAAGGATGCATACCTTTTCGATCGATTACTTCAGGTTATGGACCTGTTCATGCTTGATTCATAATACAAAAAGCTGTATTTTTAAAGCAAAAAACTGTGTGAGCGGATATACTCACTATTCCCTTGATGATTATGTTTACACGATACAATATTCATAGCTGCATAGACCGTCAAATCCCCT
>JAFGPZ010000140.1 GCA_016935935.1 Deltaproteobacteria bacterium | reverse complement strand
GGGATATCTTGGGCAGGAAAAGTGAGATCCGACATCTGGCTGTATTTTAACAGATCAGAGAGCGCAAGCCCGCACCGTTGCGCGGGGCGATTCCAGGTCAGCCCCGTCCACCCTTTTTCAAGGACTCCCTGTAGACGTGATAGAATGCTTCGTTATCGGCAATACCTCCCTTGATAATGGTGTTCAGATTATCGATATTTGACAGGTTGACTATGAGGTTGACACTTTTGTTGAAGGCCATCATGTTATCCATGGTGCGGAACCTGTCGCTTATCATTATGACGAATATATTCCTTCGGATGCTCATGGAGAGTCCCTTCAGATTATTAAGGACACTGTTTTTATCTGGGTCGTCGGTATCGAAATTTTCGTTTACTATGATAATCTGATAAACGTGGAATCTCATCTTCTTCAGCGCGTCCCGAGCGGAATCTGTTTCCGTAATATGGTAACCCTCTTTAGAGAGACTTTCGCTTATCTTGCTTCGCCGGACGGAATCCGGTTCACATATAAGGGCGGTATCCACGCCTTCTTCAATGAAATCAAAGGGTTTGTCAGAGGCATCATATGTGTCGGAAGCTACTTCGTTCACCACTGTTTTCTCCTCATCCATAAATTTTCTCCTTCTTTTATTTTACCACTTTCTTTTATCTCTGCCGTAGTCTTGATCGACTGCTAGTCCCTCTATTCCGGTGGTGGCTTCACCACGTTCACTCTTAACCGAATCTATTCCCCTGCTTACGACGCCCTTTGTGGTGGCATAAGCCAGAGCCGTCTCTTCAGTAATCTGTCCTGTCTTGTATAACTCTATGATATAGTCGTCGAATGTTATCATGCCGTACTGACGGCTGGCCTCAATGATTTCACGGAAGGTCTTCCCATCCGATTCCCCATGCAGTATGGTATCCTTGACCCTTAGATTTGCCCCCATTATTTCAAAGGCGGCCACCCTGCCTCCACCAACCTTGGGCAGAAGTCTCTGGCAGGCGATCCATCGCACCGTGTCGGCAAGGCGGATACGAATCTGCCGTTCTTCTTCTGTGGAAAACATACCCAGGACCCGGTTGATCGTCTGCCCCGCGTCCACAGTGTGGAGCGTGCTCATTACGAGATGCCCTGTTTCTGCCGCGCTGAGAGCAATTTCCACGGTTTCTCTGTCACGCATCTCTCCGACGAGTATTACTTTGGGGGCCTGTCTTAATGCGGCCCTCAGGCCACTGGCGAAGGTATCATAATCAGTTCCCAGTTCTCTCTGGTTGAAGGTAGCCTTTTTGTGAGGATGCTGAAACTCAATAGGATCCTCCAGCGTAATTATGTGAATCGATTTCTGCTCATTAAAATCATTCAGCACGGCCGCGAGAGAAGTAGATTTACCGCTTCCCGTGGCTCCAGTTACAAGGATGATCCCGTTTTTTTCCTTCACCATCTCGCTAAAGGGCTGGGGAAGATTCATGTCCCTGCATGTTGGGATCTTTGTTTCGAGTTTCCGAAGGACGATGGAGTAGTTTCCCCTCTGGGAAAATATGTTTACCCGGAACCTGGCCTTACCCGGCAATTCGTAGGAAGAATCGCAGGAACCTTCAGAGATCAGGGTTTCCGTAAGGCGGCGATCCAGATGTATCAGATTAAGCGCGAAGATCTCTGACTGAAAGGGCGTAAGCTCGGTAATCGGGCTGTCAAGTTCGACTGCCACGAGCTGGCCCGAGCTTTCCACCTGTAAAGGTTTTCCCGCGGTTATGTTAAGATCGGAAACATTATCATGGGAATCAAGCATTTTTGTCAGCATATAATCGATCTCTTGTTTTCTCATTTGACCATCCTATATAATTTTAATTTTACTGAGTATTACTGGTAGCTTATCAAAACCACCCCGACCTATACTTCTGTAAAGTCAACAGGCTGCGACTTGAGAAATGGCCTGAATTTGACTTTGTCGTTTGCCTTTATGTAGGCCTCATCGGGACTGATCCACCCTTTCTGCATGAGGCTCATTATGGAATCGTCCAGGCTTTGCATGCCGTATTTTTTCCCTGTCTGAATCATAGATGGAATCTGGAATGTTTTTGATTCTCTGATCAGGTTACGGACGGCGGGTGTGGCGATCATTATTTCCAGAGCTGCGCATCGCCCCGACTTATCGATACGCTTGAACAGAACCTGGGCGACGACGGCGCGCAGCCCGTCTGCCAGGGTTGACCGAATCTGAGCCTGTTCTTCAGAAGGGAATACTTCTATGACCCGGTCTACCGTCTTCGCTGCACTCGTTGTGTGCAGTGTGCCGAAGACGAGGTGTCCGGTAGATGCCGCCTCAACGGCCAGAGATATGGTTTCGAGGTCCCTCATTTCACCGACGAGAATAATGTCGGGATCTTCACGCAAGGCGCCCCTTAGCGCCGCAGTAAATGTTTTTGTGTGAAAACCAACCTCTCTGTGATTTACGATGCAGCTCTTGCTTTCATGAACGAATTCTATGGGATCTTCTATCGTTATTATATGATCCTTTCGGGTGCGATTGGCTTCATCTATAATGGCTGCGAGGGTCGTGGACTTCCCGCTTCCTGTCGGTCCGGTAACAAGTACGAGACCTCTGGGAAGAGATGCAAGCTTTGTAATGACCGGAGGAAGCCCCAGTTGCTCCGATGAGAGTATTGTGCTGGGTATTTCCCTGAAAACTGCGGCTACGCCATATTTCTGTTGAAAGAAATTCGAGCGGTATCTTGCGAGACCGGGAACTTCGTAGGCGAAATCAACGTCGCCAGTTTCCTCGAATGTCTTTATCTTGTGTTCAGGTGTAATCTCGTAAAGCATCTTTTTCAGGTCATCATTCCCCAGCGCCTGATACTTCACCCTCTCCATGTCACCTCTGATTCGTATGACAGGCTGTTGCCCCGAAACCAGATGGAGATCGGACGCCCCCTGGTCATGCATTAATTTGAAAAAGGCATCTATCTGTGCCATAGTATTACTCCTTCTCTGTGGGTTTTGGGGGATATTTCCATTATAAATGCACCAACGTTCTTTCTTCCCTGTAAAGGTGGAGGGGAAGTTTGCCATGAGTACTTTTGAGTGGTAAATATAAAGGAAAATCAGAAATTGTCAAGCAATAAGGTGTAATAAGATATTACCGGAGATTAATAATAAATCACGGTTGCTGCCCCCTGTAGCTTTGAGGACGAGGGATAGAGGATAGACTTAACGTCGAATCTATTCTTGCAGGGGGCAAAATTTTTCAAAGGCGTATTATTCCTTACGGGGGAGTTTTCAGTTATTGGGGAGATGGCCGTGCCAAAGAATCTATTTTCAGAAGAAGACAAAAGGATATTTAAAAAAAAGGGATTAACAGAGGATGAAGTTTTATATCAGGTGAATCTCTTTAAAAGGGAAAGAGAAGCGTTGAGGCTGAACAGACCCTGCAGGATTGGCGATGGGATAATAGTGATTCCCGACTCCGGGAGAGATCATCTTACTGCAATTCACGACAGGGCATCAGAGGAGGGAATAATGATCAAGTTTGTTCCCGCTTCGGGGGCTGCAAGCAGGATGTTCAGAGACTGGTATGGGTATTATGAGGCGGAGAATTTTGACAGATCAGGGAAAGGCGCTGATATCATTAATGATATCCGTAAATATCCATTCTATAACGATCTTACTGATGTCATATCTCAGGATGGCAGTGATATAAAAGAATTGTCAAACAGTGGCGAATACCGAGCTATACTTGAATATGTTTTGACCGAAAGGGGGCTGAACTATGCCCATCTGCCCAAGGCGCTCATCCGGTTCCACAGATATGCGGAACGTTGCCGCACAGCGCTGGAAGAACACCTTGTGGAGGCGGCATTATACGTAAGAAACGGCAAGGGGGAAGCGGGAATCCATCTTACCATTTCAGAGGAACACATAGAGGGGATCAGGGATTTTATAAAAAATGTAAGGAAGGATTACGAAGAGAAATACGACGTTAAGTTTAATCTTTCACTTTCCACACAGCACCCTTCCACAGATACCATCGCCTTGGACGATGAGAACAAACCCTTTAGGGATGCCGAAGGACAGCTTGTGTTCCGGCCCGGGGGGCACGGCGCCCTTTTGAAAAACCTTAATGAAATCGATAGCGACATTATTTTTGTCAAGAATATCGACAATATTGTCCCCGATAGGATGAAAGATGAAACAGTACTCTACAAGAAAATACTGGGAGGCTGTCTTCTGACGCTTCAGAGAGATATATTCGGCTATCTTCGTATACTGAAAGACAAAGGTTTGGATGAGAAGAAACTTGAAGAGATCGTCAGTTTTTCAAAGGAAAAACTTTCCGCGACTTTCCCCTGCTCATTTAACACGTTCTCCCTGGAAGAAAAGAGCGACTTCCTCTTTAACAGACTGAATCGTCCGCTCCGCGTCTGTGGTGTCGTCAGGAATGCTGGTGAACCGGGAGGAGGTCCCTTCTGGGTCGAGGAGGCGGATGGGAAGCAGTCGCTTCAGATCGTGGAATCCGCACAGGTTGATCTGGAGTCGGAGACGCAGAGGAACATCTGGGAGTCTGCAACTCATTTCAATCCCGTCGATCTTGTGTGCGGCGTAAGGGATTTTAGGGGACAACCCTTCGACCTGAAACAGTTTGTAGATAAGGATACCTACCTCATAGTGGAAAAATCTATGGAGGGGAGAAGCCTCAGGGCGCTGGAACGTCCTGGTCTCTGGAATGGATCGATGGCCGGCTGGAATACGGTTTTTGTAGAAGTTCCCATTGCCACCTTCAATCCCGTGAAGACTGTAGACGACCTTCTGAGGAAGGAACACATGCCGTAAGTTTGAGACCTGGTTAACGTTGATGCCCTCGTAGAAAGTCTATTTTCCCCTCCCCCGGTGGGAGGGGATTAAGGGGAGGGGGAGTTTAAGTACTTGTAATAGATTTATTTTTTACCCTCACCCCACGCCTCTCCCATCAAGGGAGAGGGTGCATTTTTGGGGAGAGGGACAGTTTCTCTCTAATAAAGAGACTGTCCCTTTAAAGATTCAGGTCGCGCTTCGCAAACCCGTAATGACAAGAAGGGGTATTGTGCAAGGGCCATACTTGATCCCTGAGATAAGGTCCTTGGATGCGGTATTCATATCATATATTTCTGTGTTGTATCCACTCTCTCCGCCACAACTTCTATGAGCTTCAACGTGCCCTCCGCAGAACACTGCGCGGTGGCTTTTTCACCATCAGGGGCATCGCTGTACCTGGCGCAGATTGCCGCCGCCAGTTGCAGCTTTTTCTCGTTGCATCCGTAAGGGACCAGAGTGACGGGTCCCGGGAAGTCTCTCATAGTAATAACCATGTCTCCATCTTCTGTAAGGTTTTCTATGGCGTCATTATCCTTTTGGTTTCTTCCCACGATGATCTTCGTTTCCTCATCCAGTCGCAGATGTCTGCCTGATTTGAGGAGCTCCAGGTCCCTGATCTTAAAATCGGCGTTATTATCAAAGAGGTCTTTCAACCGTTTGGAAAAGGAGGGGTCGGTGAGAAGACAGCCACCGGCAGAACTGGAGTAATCGGTAATTTCGTACTCCTCGGCCATTGCAATCTGTCGTTTTCTGCCTCTTCCCTCTATATCCAGGAGAAGTTCTCTTGCGATCCTGCCCTCCCGTTCCGGTATGGTTTCGGGCAGGAGTTTGGCGCTCAGGGGTCTCAGTACGTATCCCTCATATCCTGAGAGCTTTGACACGATATGGAGCGACTGTTTCGTCTGAGACATGGGCCGCTGCCCAAGCACTTCGCCGGTAAAGAGGAAATCGGCATCCACCTCACCCATTTTTTGCCCCGCCTTCTTAAGCATCAGGGCATGGCAATCGATGCAGGGGTTCATGTTCCTGCCGTATCCATATCGGGGAGCTTTCAGCATGGCAAGGTGCTCATTGGTAATGTTTAGTGTGATCAGGGGGATGCCTATGAAGTCCGCTGCCTTCCTTGCTTTTTGGGCATTAAAAAAAGGCGTCTCGAAGGCAATGCCCAACACCTTTATTCCCTGTTTGAGTATTATCTTTGTGGACAGGATGCTGTCGAGTCCACCGGATAGAAGAGATATTCCCGTAACATTCAATATTTAACTATGCTAACCCCCCATTTTTCATTCATTAATCCGTAAACTCCGCGGTCGATGTCATAATTGATGAAATATAAAAACCCTCTTTTTGACTTTACCCGTATGGCCTCAAGAACTATAGTTCCCCTTCCTGACGCAAGGGGGAAGCTGAAAGCATCACTTAAAAATGCTGTGTCCGTGGCTCGTAATGTATTTTCGAGAATGGTTTCTCGCCCCATATCTTCTGAAAGGATTACAACCGTGGTTCCCCTTTCTTTCAGTGTGTTCAGAAATTGTCCGGGGAGTGTTTTAAATAAGAATACAATCTCTCTGCCGTCAATTGTGAGAGAAAGATCGGGTTTTATCGACAGGTCGAAGCCGTCCTTCCCGATATCGAAGATCTTTATATTGGAATCCCTCGTAGAGACATGACCCAGTATTGAAAGTACGGATTCAGCAAGTTGGACCTTTCTATCGTAATTCATTATTATCGGCGCCACAGGGGACGAGGTTTCGGCCGTCTCAGCTATACCTGTCCCTCTGAGGATATCTATAATTTCGATGCCCATTCTTACGGAATAATCTCTTACTGTTTTATTTAATATAGACTCCCTGTC
>JAFGPZ010000139.1 GCA_016935935.1 Deltaproteobacteria bacterium | reverse complement strand
CTTCTATCCAGGATCTCCTTTACTTTTCCGGACAATTCACTAAAATTAAACGGTTTCTGGAGCACGCCATCACAGCCCTGCCCCAATATCTTGTTGGCCGTTCCCTCAATATCTCCACCACTTATTATAAGCACCTTTACATAAGGGTTGATTTCCTTTAATCTCTTAAAAGTTTCCTTGCCACCCATCTTCGGCATAATTATGTCCAGGAGAACAATACCAATCCTATCCTGATTTTTACTGTACAGATCTAATGCTTCTTCTCCGCAGGACGCCGTAATAGCCTCATAGCCGATATTTTCCAGCATCCCTTTTCCTACCTCAAGAATCAGCGCCTCGTCGTCTACCAGAAGGACTGTTTCATTACCGCCTTTTATTACTTCACCTGCAGGTTTTGTTCCTTCTTCTGCTTCTTTTTCGGTCGCCGGCAGATAAATCCTGAAAGTCGTCCCTTGTCCTTTTTCAGATTCTATATCGATATACCCTTCATGACTCTTTACGACACCATATACCGAGGCGAGCCCAAGTCCTGTGCCTGAAGCAAGCCCTTTTGTTGTAAAGAATGGCTCGAAAATACGATCCTTGATCTCTTCATCCATACCAATGCCGGTATCTCTTATGCTTAAAAGGACGTACCCTCCCGGTTTTGGGTTGTAAGTATTTCTGTCAAAATTCTCTCCCGTTACAAACCATGTTTTTATGAAGATATCTCCCTGATCAAACAGGGCTTGCTTGGCATTGACAAGCAAATTGAATAAAACCTGCTCAATCTGCCCCTGGTCGGCAATTATCCTGGGTATGCCGTCATCAAGCTCTCGATGAATCACTATCCCCCTGTTTGTTGCCGTGAATGTATTTGTGACTTCTCTTATAACTGTGTTCAGGTTTATCGGCTTTACCTCAGATGTCCCGCCTCTGGCAAATGTCATAAGCTGGTTGGTTAATTTTGATCCGCTTTGGATAAGTTTTTCAATATTCTTCAGTCTCTCATAATGGGGATCAGATGGATCTGTATCCAGAAGCACCAGTGATGAGTTGCCAAGGATACCCATGAGCAGGTTATTGAAGTTGTGGGCTATCCCGCCTGCCAGTGTTGCTATGGACTCAATTTTCTGGGCATGAATAAGCTGAGCTTCCAGCCTCTTTTTTTCCTCTTCAGCACGTTTTTTGTCTGTGATGTCGCGTATAAGGGCCAGGAGAAGCTTTCCGCCATTTGTTTCAATAACTCCCTGGCGGATTTCAACGGGAAATGTAGTTCCATCCTTTCGTTTGTTCACACCCTCAAATGTTACAGGCCTGCCTGGAACCAGTTCCTTTCTTGCCTTCATCCTCTCTTCATAATCAAAATCTTGGACAATACCCGGTATCTTCATGTTTAATAGTTCTTCGCGGGTATAGCCCAGATCTTTACATCCAGACCTGTTTACATCGATTATTCTGTTATCCTCAAAATCATACAGCAGGATCGTGTCGCTTGCGTGATCAACTAAGCGACGAAAACGTTTTTCACTTTCCTGCAGCTCTTTTTCCGATCGTACGCGCTCGGTAATATCATTTACTATATTGAAAAATACCATCTTCCCGTCAATTGTCATAGGGCAGTAATGGATTTCAACATCCCGCGTATCTCCGTTAGCCAGCTTGTGATGTGCAATTACATGATTTTGGCCTTTGACCAGGGTACTCTCTCTATCAGTTTTTTCTATACCCTCGATCTTGCGTTCAGTGATATTTGATATGTGCATGCCGATCATCTCTTCACGGCCGTATCCGTAAAATTTGCAGGCAGCTGGGTTGACGTCCGTGTAACACTGAGTTTCAGGGTCACGGATGAGGATAATAGAAGGGTTGTTCTCAAACATGATCTTATGGCGGGCTTCACTTTCTCTAAGGGCCTTCTCCGCCTGCATGCGATCGGTGATATCCCGGACAATACAAAAAAATGCTGATCTCCCATAAATTGTCATAGGGCCATTATATATCTCAACATCCCGCTCATCCCCGTCAGCGATCCTGTGTCTGGCAATAAAATGATCCCTGCTTTTATTGAACATCTGTTCTGTATCATCTTTTTCTACTTTTTCCAATGGCGCCAATGTGATATTTGATACGTGCATGCCGATCATCTCTTCGCGGCCGTATCCGTAAAATTTGCAGGCAGCTGGGTTGACATCGGTGATACGCTGTGTTTCAGGATCACGCACGTAAATAACATAAGGATTATCATGAAATATGCTTTTATAGCGTGCCTCACTTTCTTGCAGCGCGTCAGATGTTTTCTTGCTCTCGGTAATGTCCTCCACCACCTCTATGAACCCTTTGGCAGTGTTATCCTCCCCGATTATTGGAAACGCATGAATCATCGCGTTAAACCGACTTCCGTCTTGTCTTACCCCTTCAGTCTCGACCTCTGCTGAATGGGCATTAGCCATTGCACCGACTCCGGGACAATGAAGGCAGATGCTATCCTTCTTTTCGAATTCCCTGAAACACTTTTTTCCAATTAATTCATTTGGGGCTCTTTTGAAAAGTCTTTCCTGTGCTGAATTTACCATGACAATGTTGAAGTCAGGGTCTATAAGACTGATGCCCATGTCAATATTCTCCACCAGAATGCGGTAGCGCTCTTCGCTCTCTTTCAAGGATTTCTCAGCCATCTTGCGTTCGGTCACATCACGGAAGATTGATTGAGTAAGAAATGAATCAAAATCCATAATCACCGATCTGATCTCTACATGAATCTTTTTCCCGTCAGATCTTTTCCATTGCGATTCAAATCGTAGGCTCCTTTCCTTTCTTTCGATATTTTTTCTTACCCTATCATGTTCAGACGGATCGTAGAAATCCGTAATCTGCATTTTACAGAGCTCATCCCGTGTGTACCCGAGTATATTGCATGCCATATTATTGACATTAATTATTTCTCCTTTTTTATGAACTATTATGCCGTCCATAGATTGTTCAAAAAGCTGGCGAAACTGTTTTTCTTTTTCAAGGATATTTTCATTATAATCCATTTTACTCCCCTTTGTCCCTGCGTGCCTCTTCCGAACCGGGCAGGTCCCTTTCTAACTTTTGTCTAAAGAGGCGATTTCAAAACGTTTAAATTTTTCCACAATCAAGGATAGGCAAATTGG
>JAFGPZ010000138.1 GCA_016935935.1 Deltaproteobacteria bacterium | reverse complement strand
TTTGTTCTGTAGCTTTTCCCCTGGATGAAAAAGGGATAACAGTGATGTAATATCCTGTCCAGTATGACTGATGCGACCACATCGTCGTTGAATATCTCTCCCCACTCCTCAAACGGGTAATGTAAAAGAATATTTAAATAAACACGATTTTTTTGAAATTTATTCTTGACAATTAATTTGTGTTGTATAGAATAATACAACACAATAAAGGAGGAGGTGTAATTATGGCCATTGCTCAAACCTTCGGAAATTTTTTGAAGCAAAAACGAATAGAGCGGGGCCTCACGTTAAGGGAGTTTTGCCGCGTTAATGAAATGGATCCCGGGAATATCAGCAAGATTGAACGGGGCTTATTACCGCCACCGCAGACAAAGGAAATCCTGGTTAAATACGCGGCGGCACTGGGAATTAAAGAAGGTACCGATGATTGGCTTTTATTTTGTGATCTGGCTGTAACAAGCGCAGGTAAAATACCCCCAGATATTGTTTCCAATGAAGAAGTTATGAATGCCCTTCCTGTTCTCTTCAGAACAGTGAGAAAAGAAAAACTTGACGAAAAAGACCTTGAAGAACTTGTCAAAGCTATAAAGAGAGAGTTGCGGTGAACCTTGACATTCCTCATTACACATATTCAGAAATAGGTAGAATTGCCCGGACATTCCTGACTCAATATCATCCGACCCGTGAAATTCCCGTTCCTATTGAGGAGATAATAGAACTGAAAATGGAACTCAATATCTTTCCATTTCCACGGTTATATAAGGACCATAGGCTTAACGGATTCCTGAGCAGAGATCGAACAACAATCTATGTAGATGAAATTCAATACAATCAATTCAATGAAAAATATCGTTACACCCTAGCCCATGAAATAGGGCATTATATTCTGCATAGATCGTGTTATGAAGATTTATCATTTGAGTCGCCCGATGAGTTTGCACAATGGAGGTTATCAATGCCACCGGAAGACATCGGATGGTTTGAAACGCATGGAGATTGGTTTGCAGGCCATGTCCTTGTTCCTTCAGACCGTCTTGAAAAAGTATGTCGTGAAGTCGTTGAAAAGTATCAGGATAAATTTTCAGAATTTAAAGTAATTCCAGATGATATCTGGTCGTATATCTCCAATGAGGTTGCTACGTATTTTGATGTAAACCCCCCTGTTATAGAAATCCGGATAAAAAAAGAAAATATTACAACCAAGGTGCCTATTAATATGTAAGGCGGCTGGGCGAGAAAGTGAATGTCCGTATCTCACCTCACGATCTCCGGAGATACTCGGCCACATATGCCAGCAGAAACGGTGTTCCTCTGGAAGTCGTATCGAAAGTGATCTTGAGGCACCAGGATTTGAAGACTACCCAGGTCTATCTCGGCAAGATCAGTGACTCAGAGCCGATCCGGTGGATGGACATCCTGCATGGGAAATAGTATTGTCCTGCATAGCTTACAGGAACATTGAGGTCTTTGAGGTTCATAAATATTGGACAGAATAGCCATAAGCACGGGATCCATTTCGTAATCATGAAACCAAACAAAAAACCTCTTTTTATATTTATCTTGACAATAAACCGAATCAAGGTATAATTTCAATTAACCTTATGGGAAGATTGGGAAAATTACAATAATCTTCCTCTCTAAATTATAGCAATAAAGGAGGAATCTGCTATTTGGTTATAGCCCCGCTATTCTGAAAACGGGTTTTTTTTATTTGGTTAATACGACACATCGTTGCTCAATATGATCGCCAGACAGCAATTACTTCTCATCTGCAGCTCCTCCGGTTTTAACCTGTAAAAGAGTTTCGCCGACCGTTCCATTCATAGTGATAATCTTCAACGTAATCGAAATGCTCTTTCTTTTTTTCTTTCTTTCTTGAAACGTCCCTCTCAAAATTTGCAGATACCTTGTAAAACGACAAACAAATATACATATAGAGGAGGTAAGACTATGCCAAAAACTATTGTCATCGTTGGATCGCTCGACACCAAAGGCACAGAATACACCTTTGTCAAAGAGTTGATCGAAAAAGAAGGTGTTGAAACCCTGGTTGTCGACTTCGGGGTACTGCAAAAGCCTACTTTAAAGCCGGATATAAGTCGCGATGAAGTTGCCAAAGCGGGTGGTGGTGAACTCGCCTACCTTGCCTCGGGAGACCACAAAGATGAAGCCATGAAGACCATGGCCGATGGCTTAGCCGTCGTCGTCCGTAAACTTTATGATGATGGTAAACTTGATGGCATCATTGGTATGGGTGGTAGCGGAGGCACTTCAATCATCACGACGGCCATGAGAACATTGCCCGTCGGGGTACCGAAAGTCATGGTCTCCACAGTGGGAGGAGGCGACGTCAGTGCATACGCCGGGACAAAGGACATCACATTTATACCTTCCATTGTCGATGTAGCAGGGATCAACAGTATCAGTCGAACCATATACGCAAATGCCGCTGGAGCAATCGCCGGTATGGTGAAAGTTGAATTACCGGCGGCAACCGATGAAAAACCGCTGGTCGTCGCTTCGATGTTTGGAAACACAACGCAATGCGTCGACAATGCCCGAGAGATTCTGGAGAAAGAAGGGTACGAAGTCCTTGTTTTTCACGCTACCGGTATCGGCGGTAAGACGATGGAAAGCTTAATCGCAGAGGGCTATATTACCGGATCAATGGACATCACCACCACCGAGTTAGCCGATACGGTCTGTGACGGGGTTTTCAATGCCGGCCCGGATCGCTGTATGGCCGCTTCAAGGGCAGGAATTCCGGCCGTTATCGTCCCCGGTTGTGTCGATATGGCAAATTTCTGGGGTATTGACACCGTCCCGGAAAAATACAAAAAGCGCAACCTCTACCAGTGGAACCCCGACGTCACGCTCCTTAGAACAAACGTGGAGGAAAATATTCGTATGGGTGAAATGATCGCTGCGGCTGCAAATGAATCGACTGCACCCGTTGCAATTGTGCTGCCGCTCAAGGGAGTTTCCATGCTGGACAGTCCCGGCGGCCGATTCTGGGATCCTGAGGCGGACAAAGCCTGTTTTGAAACGATCAAGAAAAATCTTAAACCGAACATCCCGATAATAGAGATGGATAACAACATCAACGATCCGGAGTTTTCCGGCAAAGTGACCGAATTAATGCTTGACATGTTAAAAAAATAGGAGGTGATACCATGGCTATTCCACGGAAAGAAATATTAAAACGCCTTAAAGCACAGATCAAAACCGGCAATCCGATTGTCGGATGCGGGGCAGGTACCGGTATCTCGGCCAAGTTTGCAGAGGCTGGTGGTGCCGATATTATTATCATTTACAACTCGGGACGCTACCGTATGGCGGGACGCGGTTCTCTCGCCGGGTTGATGCCGTATGGAGATGCCAACGCCATCGTCGTCGAAATGGCTGCAGAAGTACTGCCGGTAATAAAGGATACCCCCGTGCTGGCAGGTGTGTGTGGCACCGATCCCTTCCGCCTCATGCCGGTTTTTCTCAAACAGCTCAAGGACATCGGTTTTTCCGGCATTCAGAATTTCCCCACGGTCGGTCTGATCGATGGAGATTTTCGGGCAAATCTAGAGGCTACCGGAATGGGCTATGATAAGGAGGTCGAAGCCATCAGGATAGCAAACGAACTTGATCTCTTTACCTCGCCTTATGTCTTCGATACGGACCAGGCCAAAGCAATGGCCAAAGCCGGTGCCGATCAGTTAGTTGCCCATGTCGGTCTGACCACGTCAGGCGCCATCGGTGCAGGCGTGGCGCTTACCCTCGACGATGCTATCGATCTGGTTATGACAATTGCCGACGCCGGCCGGCAGGTAAGAAAAGACATCCTGGTGATCTGCCACGGAGGCCCGTTTGATGAACCGGACAACGTGGGCAAAGCGCTCTCAAGAATGCCAGGTATCGGTGGCTTCTTTGGCGCGTCAAGCATCGAACGTCTGCCGACCGAACGGGGAATTCGCGGACAGGTTGAAGCATTCAAAAAATTGAAACTGGCATAAGAGCCGCTACTCTGCTTCATCAAATCTAAAACGGATATACATAAAGGAGAGGTGTTAATGGTTTATCCGTGAAAAGAAATAGGAGGTAAAAAAATGGCCGAAAATGATGAAAAGATTATTGTTTCAACGTACACAAACGGTATTTTAGACCCCGACGAACCGATGCTCGGTCCGATCCGAGATGGCGGTATCATCGAGGCAAATACCATGCCCGGCTGCTGGGGGCCTATGATAACTCCTCATCTCCGTGGTGGGCATGAGGTAACTCAGCCGGTTTATGTTGAAAATGCTGAACCGGGTGACGCCATCGCCATCAGAATCCGGGAGATAAATGTCACATCAGTTGCCACTGCTTCCGGACAGGATCGCGTAGTTGATGGACATTTCCTGGGTGATCCATTTGTGGCCAAGAAATGTCCCGGGTGCGGCACAATGTACCCCGAAACTATTGTTGAGGGAATCGGCCAAGATGCGGTGTGCTGTTCTAATTGTGGTACTCCTGTAACGCCCTTTCAATTCGAGCACGGCTATACTGTCGTGTTTGACGAGAGTCGAACCCTCGGTGTAACCATGGACAAAGATGCCGCAGAGCGAATCGCACGTGATGCAAAAAATTATGCCAGGCTTTCAGAAAATTGCACACAGCATTCAATTCTTCTTTTTGCCCCGCATGATCTCGTCGGAACTATATCCAGAATGAGACCCTTCATGGGTCAACTCGGGACAACGCCTGCCGTGAGAATGCCGGATTCTCACAACGCCGGTGATTTCGGCGTATTTCTTGTCGGCGCACCTCATGATTACGCACTCACCGCCGAGCAACTCGAACTGCGCACCGACGGACACATGGATATCGACGCAGTCAGGCCGGGTACAATTGTGCTGGCTCCCGTGAAAGTGCCGGGCGGCGGTGTGTATATGGGCGACATGCACGCACTCCAGGGAGACGGAGAGGTTGCCGGTCATACCATGGACGTAGCCGGTATTATCACTGTACAGGTTAACGTGGTAAAGGGTCGAGAGCTTCAGGGACCGATACTTTTCCCACTTATTGAGGATCTTCCCTATCTGGCCAGGCCATTTAGTTCCGAGGAAAGAGGCCGTGCCCAGATCCTCGCACAAAAGTGGGGACTCTCTACGTTAGAGGAATCCGCTCCTCTCTCTGTCGTTGGAACGGGAGCTGACTTAAATAAGGCTACGGAAAACGGGTTGCAACGAGCAGCCAATCTTCTGGGAATGAGCGTTCCGGAAGTGAAGAACCGTGCTACAATTACTGGTGCTGTTGAAATCGGACGTCTACCGGGAGTTGTGCAGGTTACCTTCTTGGTGCCATTGGAGAAGTTAGAAAATACAGGTCTCCTTCCCTTTGTGCTTGAGCAGTACGGAATTGGTTAGGTAATCAACAGGAAGAAAGGGGGGGAATCAGAGGAATCCCTTGATTCCCCCCCTTTACCTTTGTAAGTTTCATACATTACGTTTCTCCTCGATATCTCGCATCTATGAGAGTGCCTCCTCACCTTTCAAAGTGATATATCTGCTATCTACACTTCTATGTGAAGTATCGGCAGACCGAGGTGTCTTCTTTTGTTTTCTCCGCGAAAACGGGTCTGTTCCCTAGCCGTGGGCGCCCCGCGCTTACCCTTTCCGAACTGTTTAATGGGATGGGATCCTCCGAGATGAATGGTATGTTTTCCGTATTTCTTATTTAAAATATCGGCTGCTTTGTAAAGCCGGTCGATCTTCTCTATTTTTACAGGGCTTTCAAACAATGAATACTGGGTATTTTTATCATCCATCAGATCAAGCAGTACAATACCCGTTGCCCGGTAAAGTTCTCCTTTTTGATAAGTGGCATCGAAAAGCTCCTTCATTAAACCGGAGAGTTCCAATGGATATGCCGAGGGACGGGAGAGCTTTACTTTCTTTCCGCTGATTGTAAAATCTTTTTTCTTCAAGATAATGACTATCTTTCCGGGAGCCAGACGGTAACGCCAACCTTGATGAGTTATTTGCTGATTTGGAGCTGACTGCCACTGCACATTCTGCAGACCCGCCAATCGGGGTCGATCGTTTGCTTCCAGGATTTCGGAGACAGATAACGCAGCAAACCCTGCCCATGCAGGTATCTCAATTATTGTCCAAGAATGAAATTATGTAGGAATTTGCTTTCACGAAGAGAAAATATGCCCCAAACATAGTTGTGTGTCAAGATCACAACGGGTACAGTGCATTATGACGTTTCATCACCAAACAAAAAACCTTGACACAAATATCAATATTGATACTATGTAGAACATGTCTAAAATCGAAGATATTCTTACTCAGATGAAAAACAGTCCATCGGATGTTTGGTTTTCTGACTTGAGCAAGGTCGGTATCTATTATTTCGGTCAGGCACGACAGAAGAAAGGAAGTCACCATGTTTACAAGACACCATGGAAGGGAAATCCGAGGATTAACATACAAAATAATAAAGGGAGGGCTAAGGCATACCAAGTAAAATAGGTACTTTTAGCTATTGAGAAATTGGAGGTTGAACATGCCACTGAAAAATGATCGCTACACATATCGAGTAACCTGGTCTGAAGATGATCAGGAATATGTAGGACTATGTACCGAATTTCCT
>JAFGPZ010000020.1 GCA_016935935.1 Deltaproteobacteria bacterium | reverse complement strand
GCCGGGTATCCGGCAACTCGGCGTTCCTCAAGGCGCGAAGCGCCTTGAGGAACCATTGATTCACAGGCACATTTGCCCTGATATGATCATATTGATGGTATTTTCGGGCAAATTTGTCCTGCCCTATTACCTTCAATTTTTCATTATATGAATAATAACAAAGAGGAATGACCCCTGTCAACGTCTAAAAATTCTTCTAAGAACAGGGGGCTGCCCTTTGATTTCATATCGAGAGTTCATCAATATGCGGTTCTACCACCTACTTGCATAAATAACTGAATAGGATTCAATCGGTTTTACACTGAACGGACGGTCAATGAATTTTTTCAAAAATATATGGGGAATTTATAGTGAAAGTATGTTATAAGGAAACGAAGTTTAAAAATTATACAAATTCCTTATTCCAAACCGTTGCCCGGCTATTTCGCCGGGCCTTTTTGTTGCAACAGTCAGGCTCGTACGTGCAAAGAGATCCTCTGTAGGCAGACAATGGGGGTTACCCGCGGGATATTATTCGACACAGGGAATTAATTAAATCGCACGCAGGAGAGCAAAAGAGATGACAACTGATTTTGAAGAATTAAAACTGCACCCCAAACTGATGCAGTCCTTAACCGATCTGGGTTACAATATGCCCACACCGATTCAGTCTATCGTTATTCCGGTTATGATGGAGGGTAAAGATGTTATTGGTCAATCACAAACGGGAACCGGGAAAACCGCCGCTTTTTCACTGCCCATAATTCAAAACCTAATACCCGGAAAGAACCATATTCAGGGTCTGATAGTAACGCCCACACGAGAACTTGCCATTCAGGTGGCCGAAGCAATCCATCAGTATGGCCACCATCTTGGTGTGCGTGTTCTTTCAGTCTATGGGGGGCAACCCTACGCACGCCAGATCAACCGTCTCAAAAAAGGGATAGATATCGTAGTGGGAACACCCGGCCGCCTTATAGACTTGATTGGAAGAAAGTCACTGAATTTATCGGGGCTTTCTACACTTGTCCTCGACGAAGCCGATGAAATGCTCAGCATGGGTTTCATCGAAGATATCGAGACCATCCTTAATGAAACACCGGAAAACCGTCAAACAGCGCTCTTTTCCGCAACCATGCCGCGGGCAATCCAACGTCTCGCAGACCGTTATATGCGCGACCCTAAGTCATTCGCCGACGGCAATAAACACCTCACCGTCGATTCCACTGAACAGAGATACTATCTTATCAATGAAAAAGATAAAATCGCCGCCCTCACCCGTCTCCTTGAGATCGAGCAGATTTCTACTGCCCTTATCTTTACGCGGACCCGTATCGGTACGGGAGAACTTGCGGCAGCACTTACTGAACGTGGCTTCCCGTCAGAAGCTCTTAACGGGGATATGAGTCAGGATGCACGAATTGGGATATTGAATCGCTTCCGGCGTAATCAGATTAAAGTACTGGTGGCGACCGATGTCGCCGCCCGCGGACTTGATATTGACGATATTTCACATGTCTTTAATTACGATATGCCTAATGACCCGGAAATGTATGTCCATCGTATCGGACGAACGGGACGGGCGGGTAAAACGGGCATAGCTATCTCGCTCATCATCCCTGCAAACAGACGTGAACTCGAACGTATAGAAGCCTATACGAGACAGAAGATTTCACGTGCAATACTGCCAAAAGAGGAAGACATACTTTCTTATCGCGATGCTAAATTACTGGAGCAGATGACCGTATGGCTTAACCGTGGCAGATGTCGTAGAGAGCGGGAGATTTTAGAAAAACTGGTAGCGGAGGGACACGATTTGATCGATCTTTCAGCAATTGCCTTGAAGCTGGCAAGGGCGGAGGAGAAGAAACGCCCCATAGCACCGATCGACGCTGTACAGGAATATACCACGAAAAAAACAGGCAGATCGAACAAAAGATTCAAAGCGGAAAAGGGTTCAGGCCGTCCAGGAAATTCCCGTAAAAAGGAAAGTAACTCCCACCATGCCGGAAATTCTCGGGAAGTGGGAATGGTCCCCATTATACTCAATACGGGAAGGACGAATGGTATTCGTGCCAACCATATAATGGGAACCCTATCCTATCACGCTGACATACCGGGAAGTTCTTTAGGCAGGATATCCATTCACAGCGACCACACGCTGGTTGATGTGCCGAAGGAATTCGTCTCTCAGGTACTTGCCAAGACGGGATCATATCGTTTCGGTAGACAGACAATAGACGTAGAGCGGGCATAATACTTCTATCTCTTTCCCGAGCTCCTATCTGGGAACGAGCAATCAAGGACACTTCATACAATTACCATAGAGCAGCTTAATATCTTTTGACAACTGGGAACAGCTGTGAGAGATTGTAATCATCTGCATCAAAAAGAGAGGTCATACATGTTCCGTCAAGATTTACGCATCAACGGAGGTCGTTTAAAAAACACACTGGAAGAAATGGCGAGAATCGGCGCTACGGCGGGTGGCGGTGTGTCACGCTTAACCCTCAGCGATGAAGACAGGCGGGCACGCGATCTATTCATACAATGGATGAAAGAGTTGTACCTTGAAGTCATCGTTGATGAAATGGGCAATATCTTTGGCAGGCGGTCAGGTAAATATGATAATCTCTCGCCCGTTTTGAGTGGGTCACACATCGATTCCCAACCAAGGGGTGGCCGTTTTGATGGTATTCTTGGTGTAATGGGTGCCCTCGAAACTTTGAGAACACTTGACGAGAATTCTGTTGAAACTGAACGGCCACTTGTCATTGTAAATTGGACTAACGAGGAAGGATCACGCTTTGTACCGGCAATGAGTGCTTCCGGTGTCTGGGCAGGTGCACTTGAACGCGACTGGGTTTACAATCAAACCGATATCGTGGGCAATCGTTTTGCCGATGAATTAGAGCGTATCGGGTACAAAGGTGCCGTTGAAGCACAAAAATGGCCTCTCCATGCCTATTACGAATTGCATATCGAACAGGGCCCCGAACTCGAAAGAGAAAACACGACCATAGGCATTCCCAAAGGAATCGTCTGTGTTCACTGGTATGATATCTACATCGAAGGTGAGGCAAACCAGGTTGGTCCCACTCCAATGGAAGGGAGACACGATGCCCTATGTGCCACTGCGGAAATGATCCTGAAAGTCGATGATCTCCCAAGGAAGATGGGGGGTAATATGGTTGCCACTGTGGGAGAAATACACAATTATCCAAACTCCAGAAATATCATCCCAGACAGGGTCCATTTTACTGTGGATATCCGTTCCTGGGATGACGACCTTGCCCTTCGTGGATGGGATAATCTGCGTAATGAATTTGAAAAGATAGCCCATTCGCGGGGATGTCCCATCAGGATTGAAGAGACATGGCGCGTAAAACACGCACCCTTCGATAAGAAACTCATACAAGGTGTGTCAAATGCCGCTGATATACTGGGGTATTCAAATCGTTACATGGTAAGCGGCGCCGGGCATGACGCCACCTATATAAATCAGATTGCGCCTGCGGCCATGATTTTCGTCCCCAGTATTGGAGGGCGCAGTCATGTCGAAATTGAGAGAACCTCATGGGAAGACTGTGAGGCGGGAACGAATGTGCTGATGCATTGCATGCTGCTGTCAGCCAACGATGTATAGTGATATATTGAAGATCTATTTCCTGTAAACAGTCTCACCGCCGACAACTGTTTCCATCACTTCTATATCTTTAATTTCATGGGAAGGCACATTCAGGGGATTTTCCGATAGAACGATAAAATCGGCGAGTTTACCCGTCTCTATGGTCCCCTTCTGCTCTTCATCAAAGCTGGCATAGGCCGCATTGACTGTGTATGCCTTTAGCGCATCGAGGACTGAGATTCCTTCCTCCGGCCCAAGCAGATACCCTTCTTTTGTAACACGGTTTACCGCCGTATGGATGCTGAAAATCGGATCAACGGGCGTGACAGGCATATCGGAATGCAGGCAAAAAGTCAGGCCACGACTGAGGGATGAGGCGAGGGGATCGATGCGCCCTGCCCTTTCAGGTCCCAGGAATATTTTGCGATGACGATCACCCCAGTAGTAAACGTGATTAACAAAATAATTTGGTATGATGCCGAGCTGCTTCATTCGCTCTATCTGTTTATCCGATGCCATCTGGCAATGAATAATCATATGACGCCTGTCGGCTTTTGGACACTTTTCGTATGCCGCTTCAAAGGCATCCAGAACGGAATCAATTGCCCTATCTCCATTGGCATGAACGGCAACCTGGCAGTTCGCAGCATGGTATTTCGCTACAATCCTATTCAGACTATCCTGAGGTATGAGAGTAACTCCACAGTAATCGGAACGCCTGTAATAAGGTCTCTTGAGCGCACCCGTGTAGCCTTGGATGGACCCGTCCTGCCAGAGCTTCACTGATCCCAGCTTTAATCTGTTGGACCCAAAGCCGCTTCTGATTCCTTCGCTGAATAATGTGCGGTATATTTCCTCAATGATTGTCATGTTGACGCGCATTGTAAGCAGGCCTTCCCGTTCCAGTCTCTGGTAGGCTTCTATTATTTGCCTACCATGGCGGAAGTATCCGATACCCCCATCATGTATGCCGGTAATTCCAAAGCTATGATAATGTTCAATTGCTTTTGGTAAGACAGATTTTATCTGTAGCACGCTATAGGGGGGAATCAAATCGCGAACCAGATTCATCGCACCCGGTTCCATGAGCAACCCCGTCGGTACTCCTTCTTCATCCCTGTGAATCTCTCCCCCCTGAGGTTGGAGAGTATCTTTTGTAATGCCTGCAATCTTCAGTGCCACAGAATTGACATAGGAAAAGTGGACGGAAATATGAAATATATGTACTGGATTTTCAGGTGACACCTCATCCAAATCGCCTCTGGTAAGATGCCGTTTCTCTGCGATCGAAGTATCATCATAGCCGTAACCGAGTATCCAATCGCCTGGGTTCGCCGCATCAGACATCTTTTTAATTCTGTCTTTTACATCATCTATCGTTGTATTTTGAGAGCATGAACAGTCTGCCTGAAGTAGATTCATGGCATAGGCGGACATATGATTGTGTGTTTCTATAAAGCCCGGAATGACCGTTTTCCTTTTCAGATCAACAACATCAGAGGCTGTATCGGACAGCTTCATGATATCATCATCTGATCCGACGGCAGAGAACCGCTCGTGGCATAGCGAAAAAGCAGTCACAGGAGTGGGGTAAGACGCGAGAGTCAAGACAATTCCATTTTTATAGATTCTTTTTCTCGTCAACATTGTTAACCTTTTTCATACTTATTGACTCAGCATCGCGTTCAAAATGCCCTCACCCCATAGAACAGGTTGGGGAGGTAGAGGACCCATTCCGAGAAAAAGGCCAGCATGAAAATAACAAGGATATAAGGCAAAAGCAGGGGTAATACTCCAATTGAAATATCTTCGATAGATACCTTCGCTATCTTTGACGCAACAAAGAGATTAACGCCAATGGGTGGGGTGAGGAAGCCCACTTCACAGGTCATGACAGTTAACACACCGAACAATATGGGATCGACGCCAAGTTTTTGCACGAAGGGTAAAAACACTGCCGTGAATATAATTATCTGCGGGATCGACTCAATCCACATACCTATAAATACATAAAAAGCGCCGATCAGGAGGAGCACAAGCCATGGATGGTTGATAAAGGGGGTAAAGAGTGTACCAATGTACTCGGGGATATCAAAGATCGTAACCAGTTGCCCGAAGGCCTTGGTCGAACCAAGTATGAAGAGTACCGTTCCTATGATGATTGCAGTAAAGCGGCAGGATGCATATATTGTTTGAAAATTGAGTCCTTTATATATAAAGAGACCTACAAACAAACCATAAAAGACTGCCACGGCGGCGGCCTCCGATGGTGTAAAGATGCCCGAATATATGCCGCCCAAGATAATTACGGGCGCCGCAAGGGCCCATTTACCCTCCCATACCGCCTCCATCAAGGGACAGAAGGAAAACTTTTCTGATGTTCCACCATAGTTATTTTTCTTCGCTATAAAAAATACAACTAACAGCAGCAGAAAACCGATAAAAACGCCGGGCACGATCCCAGCCAGAAATAGTCTGGGAATTGATTCATCAGTAACCAGGGCGTAGATAATGAGAAGGTTACTGGGAGGAATCATACTGCCCAGTGCCCCCGCAGCTGCCGCCACAGCACCGGCAAAGCGTGGTTTATACTTTTCAGCGAGCATTCCGGGAATCGTAACTGAGCCGATTGCCGCCGTTGTGGCGGGACCCGAGCCGGAAAGCGCTGCAAAGAACATACATGCCACTACCGTTACAAGACCCAGGCCCCCTTTATAGGCGCCTACCAGCTTTTTTGATATATCGATAAGTCGATCGGACATACCCCCTTTTTCCATTAGTTGGCCTGCAAGGATAAAAAGTGGTATCGTCGTCAACGGAAAGGGTTCAAAGGCATTGTATGCCGTTTGTGCCATCAGTGTGAGGGGTATATCGGCAATCAAGAGACCGGCAATCGTAGCTAGTCCAGCCGCAAAGGGTATGGGAACCGCGAAGGCCATTGCCCCGACAAATATTATTGCCATCCATAATGGACCGTTCATAATGGCAATCCTTTGTCTTTTCCGGTAATCCAGCGGTAATAGACCTGGATCATTCGTAACATCATTAAGACAAGTGCAAATGGCACCATAAGCTGCGGCCACTTTTGCTCAATGCCCAGTCCAGGAGAAACATATACTGTATCAAATAAAAGCTGTATCCAGATTGTTCCTTGATAAAAGAGAAGAACCAGGAAACCGAACCACGCCAGATCGGCGATAATGATGGCGGTTGCGGCAAGATATTTGGGGAGCATTTCTACTCCCATGACAATTCGAATATGTGCACGTTCTCTGATAGCCAGTGACGCACCCATGTAGACCGCACCTACCATTGAATAAACTGCGACTTCCTCGGCCCATGCAGACGCAGCTGAAAAAAAATAACGAAGAATAACCTGCATGACAATGCAGCTCGCCATTGTCAACAGAAAGACGGTACAGATTGCTTCCTCGAACCGCTCCTCGAGAACTCGAAAGATTGATCTTAACATAACAACCCGTCTGTATAGCTTCAAAAAGAGAAGAGATGCCCCATGAGGCACGAGGGCACCCCTTCTGTGACATTATCGGCGATTATTTTGCGGCTTCGCGTATCGCTTTTACAAGGGATTTAAAATCGTCTCCCTTATCGGCCATGTATTTATCCTGTACGGTCAGTGCGGCCTTTATGAATTCCGCCTTGTCAGGATAGGTCGTAGTCATGCCGCCTGTGGTCTTTAAGAATTCTCTGATTTCAGATACCTCTTTCTGCATCTTGTCGCGATGGTAGTTTCCAGCTTCTTCAGCTGCTCTCAATATCGCTTGCTTCTGCTCGGCTGAAAATTTCTTCATGACTCTGGGGCTGGCAAAGAGGGGACTGAAATAGGAGAAGTGTTCAAGGATAGCGAGGTTATCGGCCAACTCGTAGAACTTCTGTGATTTAATAAACGATGTCCCGTTATCAGCTCCCTGAACCGTTCCCGTCTGAAGTGCAGTAGGAGTTTCCGCCCAGGCCAAAGGAATTGGAGCGGCTCCGAATGCCCTGAATGTTTCGATCATTACCTGATTTTTAGGAACGCGAATTTTGATGCCCTTCATATCTGCCATCGAATTGATGGGACGAACGGAGTTGTAGAAATCCCTGTGTCCTACAAAGCCATAGGTAAGAAGGTAAACGCCCGTAGCCTTTCTGAGCTGCTCGGCAAAGTCTTTACCGATAGGACCATTAAGGATCTTGTATGTATGTTCCTTATTCTGGAATATATAGGGTAGTACGAAGGCATCCATCAAGGGGAAGTGCGGCGAAATATTATTACTGGTAATAATATACATATCGACCGTGCCGAGTTGCATCGCCTTAAAGGCTTCGTCTTCGGTAGCCAACTGCGTGCAACATCGAACCTTTACATCAATGGTATTGTTCGAGTATTTTTCCGCCAATACTTCAAACTCATCGGCAAGTACTGAATATACACATCCCTCTGCACCAGCATAGCCTAGGTTTACTGTGACCTTGCCTGCATACGCAAACCCTGAAGAGAACATTAAAATGAATAATACTGATACAAATGCTTTGATCTTCATATTTAAACCTCCTGAGTTTTTTGAAAATTAATAATTAGCCCAATTATTATCCAATTAATCAATTGCTTTTGTCAATTGGT
>JAFGPZ010000137.1 GCA_016935935.1 Deltaproteobacteria bacterium | reverse complement strand
TCCAAATATGATCATGAAAGAAGTAAAAAAATCAAAACGCCCTATCTGCTCAAGGAAAAGACTCTCCTTACCGGCGAGTCCTTGGAAAATGCGCAGGTCAGAATAAGCGACAGGATGGGCGAACCCTATGTATCCATAAAATTTGACTCACAGGGCGCGAGGGATTTCGACAGAATCACTGCGCAAAATGTCAAAAAGCGTCTGGCCATAGTTCTGGACAGCATCGTACATTCCGCTCCCGTGATTCAGGAGCGAATATCCGGTGGCAACGCCCAGATTACTGGGACATTTACCATGGATGAGGCGCGGGATCTTGCTATCGTACTTCGGGCAGGTGCCCTACCCGCACCGGTAAAGATATTGGAGCAGAGGACTGTGGGACCATCATTGGGCCAGGATTCCATCGACAAGGGCATTCTGTCGATAATTGTAGGCAGCATACTGGTCCTACTTTTCATGCTGTTCTATTACAGATTATCCGGATTTGTGGCCGATACCGCCCTCATACTTAACATTATACTTATAATGGGTGCGCTTGCGGCCTTCAGAGCCACACTTACTCTACCAGGAATCGCGGGAATTGTGCTTACCATAGGTATGGCTGTCGACGCCAATGTACTTATCTTTGAAAGGATAAGGGAAGAGTTGAGACTTGGGAAATCACCAAGGGCAGCAATAGCGGGAGGCTACTCAAAGGCATTCCTCACTATTGTGGACGCAAACATCACAACATTGATAGCGGCCCTTGTCCTCTTCCAATTTGGAACCGGACCAGTCAAGGGCTTTGCAGTAACACTCAGTATAGGCATAATTTGCAGCATGTTTACCGCCATCTTTGTGACAAGGATAATCTACGACTACCTTATTTGGCACAGAAAAATCAGCCTGGTCAGCATATAGGAGATATCGATGGAAATTATAAAAGCCGGAACAAATTTCAATTTTCTCGGGACTATGAAGATCGCCATTGTTATCTCCATGGTCATGATTGGCATAAGCATATTATCGTTATTGTTCCATGGAGGCCCCAACCTGGGGATAGACTTTGCTGGCGGGACACTGGTGCAGATACAGTTTAAGAACAAGACAACGGTAAACGACATAAGAAGCGCCTTAAAGACGAGCGATATGGGAGGCAGTGTAATACAGCAGTTTGGATATGCCACTGACAATGAATTTCTCATTAAAACAGATAAATCAAGTTCGGAGCTCCAGGGTATATCGGCACATATCGAAGATACCCTGGCTACTCAATTCGCAAAGGGCGACTTCGAAATTCGAAGGGTGGAAGTGGTTGGCCCCAAAGTTGGAAAAGATTTGCGCCAGAAGGGCATTCTGGCAATGATGTACGCGATTGTGGGAATACTGATATATATCACGTGGCGTTTTGAATTCCGCTATGCCGTAGGAGCAATTACGGCCTTGATACATGACGTTGTGATCACCGTTGGTATTTTCTCACTTTTGAACAAGGAATTCTCGCTACCTATAATAGCGGCGCTCCTTACCATAATAGGATACTCGCTGAATGACACCATTGTTGTATATGACAGAATACGGGAAAATATAAAGGAAATTAAGCGGCGCACGCTGGGCGACATTGTCAACTCGAGCATAAACCAGACATTGAGCAGAACTATACTCACATCCCTGACAACACTAATCGTTGTCTTCGCGCTGTTCTTCCTGGGAGGCGCAGTGATACATGATTTCGCTTTCGCTCTCCTGGTTGGGATAGTCATAGGGACTTATTCATCTATATTTGTTGCCAGCCCAACAATTCTGGTATGGGAAAGGATATTACCTTCAAAGAAAAAGGGGAAAGGTTAAGTTGTCCGCCCTTTCAATAGCAGGTTTGACGGTATTCATTCTCATTCTTTTCCTGGGAATATTTTCCGTGATATTCGGGGTTCCCGGAACATTTATAATACTGATAGATGTAACATTATACGCCTGGATAACGGGGTTTGAAAAGATTGGACTTAAGATAATCGTTATCCTTATCGCCATTTCCCTCTTTGCCGAAGCCATGGATTTTCTCATCGGTATGGCGGGGGCAAGAAAATTCGGAGCATCAAAAAAAGGCATCATTGCCTCTGTAATAGGCGGGATTGCGGGCGCCGTACTAATGACACCAATGCTGCTGGGACTCGGCGCTATTATAGGGGCATTTATCGGAGGATTTGCGGGAACCTTTCTGGTCGAATACATTGAGAACAAGAAAATGAAAGCTTCTTTCAGGATGGGCTATGGCGTCTTCCTGGGGAAAATAGCTGCCGTTTTCCTGAAGGGATTTCTGGCGATACTGATGTCTGTGATATCTTTGATGGCAATATACTCCTGATACAAGACTAATTCTACACTGCACAGGAACTGGATCAGCCTTACATACTATGACGGGGATTGGAAATATGAAAAAGAATACAATGACAGTGGTAAAGGAATACACTAAGGCGATAATAATTGCCATCATCATTGCCCTTTTTATAAGAACCTTCGTTGTTCAGGCCTTTAAAATACCATCCGGATCGATGAAAGAAACACTGCTGATCGGAGATCATATACTGGTAAATAAATTTATATACGGAGTAAAGATACCCTTCTTGAGAAAAACTCTTATCCCCTTAAAAGAACCGGAACGAGGGGATATCGTGGTATTTATCTATCCCATGGACAGATCAAAGGACTTCATAAAAAGGACCGTTGCAATAGAAGGAGATGTCATAGAGATAAAAAATAAGAAAATCTTTATCAATGATAAACCTTATAACGATGGGCACGGCATATACACCGACAGCCTGGTTATTCCCCACTCCATGCAACCGAGAGACAACTTCGGGCCAGTCAAAGTTCCTGAGGACTCCATATTTGTCATGGGCGACAACAGGGATCAGAGCTTCGACAGCAGATTCTGGGGATTCGTGAAACTGGAAGATGTATTGGGCAAGGCCTTTATTATTTACTGGTCCTGGGACAAAATCAATAATGATGTAAGGTGGAACAGACTGGCGCGGATACTTCATTGATAATTATCAAATGCAAATATTTGCATTTGAGCTAAAAGCAAAACAATAATACATCCCTCCACACCCAAAAAAAATTGAAGCTCCCCGCAACAAGTTGCGGGGAATCTCCGACTGTTGAGGAAATTTTTTTATATATTCGCTCGCTAACCCCGCCGCAAGCAGCGGGGAATGCGCTCGCTGTTCAGTTCAACGTAATCAGGAGCGATGCGTGGGTTTCAAGTGTGGTATCATAGGACTCCCCAATGTCGGCAAATCGACGATTTTTAGCGCTCTCAGCGCCGCTGAAGCAGATGTAGCAAACTATCCTTTTTGTACAATCGATCCCAATATAGGTGTTACACCTGTTCCCGATGAACGACTGGATCATATCGCCCGCTTAATTAACCCTCCAAAGTTTACCTATACCACGATTGAATTCGTTGATATAGCGGGTCTCGTCAGAGGAGCCAGCAGAGGTGAAGGCCTTGGCAACAAATTCCTGGGGCATATAAGAAACGTCGATGCTGTTGTCCATATCGTACGTTGCTTCGACAATCCCGATGTGGTGCACTTACATGGCGCTGTCGATCCTGTAAGTGACATAGAAGTTGTAAATACGGAACTAATTCTGACTGATCTGGAGACAATCGAGAAACGCATTGAAAAGGTCAAAAAAGTTTCCCAAAAGGGAGAAAGAAGTTGCCTCAAAGAGTTGGACATCTGCCTTGCCATAAAGTCTTTCCTTGTCAAAGGCATTGCCGTGAGAGATATAGATGTCACAGATAAAGAGGTCGTGCTAAGAGAACTGGGCATGATCACTGCAAAAAAGATGCTCTATGTGGCAAACGTAAGCGAAGCCGTTCTCAAAGGCAAGGGAGACTATCTGAAGAAAATAAGTGCCCTTGCCAATAATGAAGAGAATACGGTCATTACCATATGTGGTGACATAGAGGCAGAAATTGCCAGGCTTCCTGAAGGGGAAAGGAAGGATTTTCTTGATGATCTGAATCTCAAAGAATCGGGATTGCAGAAACTGATCAAAGCCGGCTATGATTTGCTCGAATTGATCACCTTCTATACTGCGGCAGGCAAAGAGCTTCGGGCATGGACAGTCAAAGCAGGAACAGAGGCATCAAAGGCTGCCGGTATGATTCACAGCGATATGGAAAGGGGATTTATCCGAGCCGAAATAATTAATTACAGGGACTTCATTACCGTTGGCAGTATGGCAGAGGCAAAACAAAAGGGACTCATACGGATTGAGGGAAGAGACTACACAATTTCCGATGGTGACATCGTCTATTTCAGGTTTAAAGTATGATTATTATAGATTTGACGCCTGATACCCAAAAGGGCAAGTGGTAAGGCGGTTGCCTTTCCCACTTACCCTCGTCATAAAAAGACCTTTGAACTTAACAGAGATAGCATCCCATAGATTCCCAGACAGTGTATCACGAATTTCCAAAGGTCCCTATATCATATATAAAATCAGGTTGTTAACCCTGAGCCATGGGGGGGGGCATGCCGGCGGGTGGAAAGGAGGGAACAATAAAACCACCCGCCGACAATACTTTTAATCATCTAATGAAATATCTGAAAGGAAAAAATTATTACACAACCCCTTCTTTTTTCCTTTAGAATTCTCTTTTTCGTTGTCTCCAATATCTGAAGTAAAGAACCTGGAGTGAGTACTATCGGTGTCGGCAGATGGCAAAAGAGGAGATGATTTATTTTCCAATGCGTCATCTTTTTTCCCTTTGCAACCCTTTGACATCGTAACTCCCATTAGAGCATATGCACCCCAGCCCCATACCGGATACCAACTACTTGCTATCTTTACAAAGCAACTATGGTGCCATATTGATAAGAAGAGTCAAATATTTTTATATTTTTTCGTCTAATTCGCTCCTGTTAAATATTAAAAACTAATTAGTATCATATTTTCAAAATGTTAGTCCTTCTACCAAATACAGGCTTTTCTATTTTATGGGTAGATTTACCGTCTAATGTGCCCAAAATGAATTGGCCTATTGCTCTGCAATACAGTCTAAAAAAAACAAAAAAGTGCGCATATCGCACGACTTTGGGGGATTTACATCTGGATCTCAATGCTTGATTGAATGACAAGAATCCGTGCTATATTAGAACATGCTGTTCTGTAATCGCACAGTACGAGAAGATCCCGGTTTCCGCGGCAGAGCGTGTTTTAATTCGTCCGTTGTTCAATTCAGCTGTTCAGTTCAGCTTTTCTTGCGTCCCTGCACTGTTACCAAGCTTTTTCAACTCACGTATCAGGGTGTAACGAGATATGCCCAGCAATCGTGCCGCCGCTGTCTTGTTGCTGTTACTCGATTCAAGGGCTTTTGCGATTAGCCCTTCTCTGATCATATTTGTTGTTTCGCTTACCTTAGACTTATAGTCCAAAGGATATGAAAATCGTAGGGGGATAGATTCATCCAATGCCATTTCCAGTGACTGCGATTCCTTGCGCAGCAACTCCGCGGGAAGGTTTTCAGATCCAATCACAGCTCTGACGTTTTGGAGAATCATAACCCGTTCAATTACATTTCTTAATTCTCTGACATTTCCAGGCCATGCATATCGCCTCAGTAACTCTTCGGCCTCACGCGTAAATCCATTAACTCTCTTATGAAATTTAGCATTGAATTCTTCAACATAGTAATTGGCAAGAGAAACTATATCTTCATCCCTCTCCCTGAGCGGCGGCAGTTTAATAGGAACAACGCTTATTCTGTAAAAAAGATCTTCGCGAAAAGTGCCTTCTGCCAACATATCAACAAGATCTCTGTTAGTTGAAAAGATAAACCGAACGTCGACAGGCACAGACTCGTTTCCTCCCAGCCTCCGAACGCAATTATCCTCGAGCATTCTTAGAAATTTGGCCTGGACAGAAAGTCCCATTTCTCCGATTTCATCTAACAGCAGCGTTCCTCCACTGGCATATTCAAGAAGACCGATTTTCCGCTTTTTAGCATCTGTAAAGGCCCCCGCTTCATATCCGAAAAGTTCACTTTCCAGCAACGATCCCGGAATAGCCGCGCAGTTTACGTCGACAAAGTGTCTTGATTTTCTGTCACTCTGTCTGTGTATTGCCCTCGCTATCAATTCCTTCCCTGTTCCACTCTCTCCCTGTAAAAGTATATTAGTATCGTGATTGGCAACGTCCTTGACAATATCAAAGATTTTAAGCATTTTATCCGAGCTTCCTATAATACTGTGGAAACCCATCAGCTGGTTCTCCCTTTCTTTCAGCGTCTCAACCTCTTTCTTCAGTGACTTTGCCGTCAGTGAAAGCATCGAATGCATAATTGCACCGTCATAGGATATGGCAACATTCTTAGCGAAAATATCAAGGATATTCTTATCATTTTCGCCATAGGCTCCCTCTTTTTTAGCAAGGTAAATAGCTCCTTTGAATTTATCCTTTATCTTCATGGGAATGGCTATTTCCGCAGTACAGTCATTAAGCAATAATGGCGTCCCTGCGCTCTGGAGTATGCTCTGTGATACTATCATTTCACTATCCAATGCTTCTTTTATAATACTGTCATCGAGTTTCGAAAGATATACATCGTTTTTGTCGGTATAAACCGCTTCACCGTCACTTATCAAGGTAGTATTTTTTACGACATCAAGAAAATACAGAATCGCCCTGTCTGAATCGCCTATTCTCTTCGCGCTTTCTATGACTATGTCATGCATACTTTCAAGATCATAGGTAGCATTCAGTTTTGAAAGGGCTTCCTGCAACATCATGAGCCAACTGATTTTTCTTTTGTTTTCTTTAAGGAGCTTAGCATTTTGTATGACTATGCTTACCTGATTGGCAAAGGTAAGAATGGTATTGATCTCCTCAGGTGTATACTTTATTTTTTCCTTGGACCAGACCGAAATAATCCCTATCACCTCTTTTCCTGTCTTAAGTGGCGCATAGACACTTGATCCCCTGCGGTAAACGCTTGTAATCATTCTGTCCGTCTCTGTAATCCTTGAATCTGTCGCAGAGTCTTCCAGTACAATATGATTTCCTGTTTTGGCCACCATAGTCTCCAGGCAATCGTGTTTTTTCAGATTCAGGTTCATATCGGAGGCAAAGGCCCTCCTTGCCTCTTCGGGACTGTAGTTCTTGACTACCTTTGTGATCAGATTTTCCTTTGCATCATCGAGAAGGCAAATCAGTCCCCTTTGAAATCCCATTGTATCCACAACTTCATCCAGGATTTTCTGAAGAATATCGCTTAGGCTGGCACGGGTTGTGATGAGTGTGCTTATGCGGAAGAAACAGTCCAGCACACGTTCAGTTGA
>JAFGPZ010000136.1 GCA_016935935.1 Deltaproteobacteria bacterium | reverse complement strand
TGTTAGGTGAATGTAGTATCTCACCGAAACCTGCAAACATAAAGGGGGTTTTTATGCTCTGTTATGGGCAATGTCTATTTTAGGGTATTACCTAACATTTATCTTGACTTGAAAATATGGCTATGGGATAGGAAGAAACATTTAATTTGGAAATAAGACATTGAAAGGAGCACCAATGGCCTCATATGCTTCAGATTCTATAAGGAACGTCGCTTTTATCGGACATGGAGGAACGGGCAAAACCTCTTTTTGCGAATCACTCCTCTTTATCAGCGGTAAATCTGATAAGCTGGGAAAAGTTGATAACGGGACTTCCGGCCTCGATTTTGAACCGGAAGAACAGAAGAGACACATATCGATCAGCTCTGCCGTAAATTTCTTCGATTGGCAAAAGCACAGGATAAATATAATCGACACTCCCGGCGATTCCAATTTTATTGTGGACTCCAAGAACAGCATACGGGTGGCTGATGGTGCCGTCGTCCTCATAGATGCCGTTGGCGGCGTCGAATTTCAGACAGAAAAAGTATGGGAATACACCGATTCGTTATCAATTCCACGCCTAATTCTAATTAACAAAATGGACAGGGAGAGGGCCGACTTCTTCAAGGCAGCGGACAGCATAAAGGAGAGGCTTGGCAAAAAAGGAACTGTATGTTTTCTCCCCATGGGCTCCGAAGAATCATTCAAGGGTGTCATTGACCTTATAAACATGAAAGCCATCATTTATGACGGCTCCCAGAAGAAATTTTCCAGGGAAGATATCCCTGACGAACTCCGTTCCGATGCCGAAAAGTACAGAGAAACTATGATTGAAGACATAGCGGAATGTGACGAAACGCTGATGGATAAATACCTTGAAGAAGGCGAACTCAGCATGGAAGATGCGAAAAAGGGCCTTCGTAAGGGGGTAATGGCATGTGAATTGTTTCCTGTAACTTGTGGATCTGCATTAAAAGTCATGGGTGCAGAAATACTCATGAACATGATTGTAGAATGTCTGCCCTCCCCCGTAGACAGAGGGGCGGTTACCGGGGAAAAACCCGATTCTGATGAAAGCGTGAGCAGAAATCCGGTTGAGAGCGATCCTTTCTCCGCATTTGTATTTAAGACCATAGCCGACCCGTATGCCGGAAAACTGACGCTGTTCAGGATATTCTCCGGCACGCTCAGCTCTGAATATATATTCTACAACCCATCGAAAGAATCGAGCGAAAAGTGCGGCAACATTTTTTTCCTCGAAGGGAAGCAACAGAAACCTGCCGGCACCCTTATCCCCGGCGATATAGCCGCCGTTGCCAAACTCAAGGATACCACCACGGGAGATACAATCTGCGACGAAAAGTCGCCTGTCGTGTATGAGAGGGTCCCACCTGTTAATCCCGTTACATCTTACGCGGTGGAACCCAAGTCAAAGGGTGATGAAGAAAAGATTACCTCCTCTCTCAACAGACTGGTGGAGGAAGACTCCACTCTGGCCGTTCACAGAGATGAACAGACTAAGGAAATAATCCTCTCCGGGGTCGGACAGGTACATATAGATGTTACCATAGAAAAACTGAAGAGAAAATTCGGAGTGGACATAAATCTCAAGCAGCCAAAAGTTCCCTACAGAGAAACGATCAAGGGTCGAACACAGGTTCAGGGACGTTACAAAAAGCAGTCCGGCGGACGCGGACAGTATGGCGACACCTGGCTGGATATTGAACCCCTCCCCAGGGGTGGCGGTTTTGAATATGTCGATAAAATAGTTGGCGGAGTTATTCCGAGACAGTACATCCCTGCCGTGGAAAAGGGTATTGTTGGAGCAATGGAAGAAGGAATACTTGCTGGGTATCCAATTGTCGATGTCAGAGTTTCTCTTTACGACGGTTCCTTCCACAACGTCGACTCTTCTGAAATGGCCTTTAAAATTGCGGGCTCGATGGGTTTCAAAAAGGGATTTCAGCAATGCCAGCCCACACTGCTTGAACCGATCGTAGATATCATCATAGAGGTGCCCGATGACTATATGGGAGACGTTATAGGAGATCTCAACAGCAGGCGAGGCAAAGTGCTCGGCATGGATAAAAAGGGCTTGAATCAGTTGATTATGGGGCAGGTCCCCCTGTCGGAAATCCTCAATTATGCGGGAGACCTGACCTCCATTACGAGCGGGCGGGCGACATTCTCATATAAAATATCTCATTACGATGAAGTCCCTGCCCATCTCCAGGAAAAGATAATTGCTGAAGCTAAAAAGGAGGAGTAAAGCCTTTCTTGATAAAATGTTGTGTATTAACAATCAGCGACAAGGGATACAGAGGAGAACGCAGGGATCTCAGTGGAGATGAGGTTATTCGACTACTCGAGGAATGGGGTTTCTCTGTCGAGGACAGTCGTGTTATTCCCGATGAAAAGGATATGATTAAAGGCACTCTCCTGGAATATACCGACGAACGAAAGATGGATCTTGTGATTACGACCGGCGGTACGGGTGTGAGCCCCAGAGACGTTACTCCCGATGCCACTATGGAAGCCATTGAAAGGGAACTGCCGGGGATGGCGGAGGCGATGAGAAGAGAAAGCATGAAAAAGACGCCTCATGCCATGATTTCAAGAGCCGTTGCCGGCATAAGGGGCGAGTCTCTCATAGTCAACCTTCCCGGAAGCCCCAGGGGTGCGGTGGAGAATCTCAATGCAATCCTGCCCGCACTGAAACATGCCATAGAAAAGATCAAGGGCGACGAGTCAGATTGTGCCTGTCTATGAAGGAGATCATCTCTCCCTTATGCGTTCCGGACCAGTATATCGAATCGCACCTGGGACAGACACGGAAGGTTTCCTGCGTTTGGAAAACGTATTCTGGAACTCTTTCTTTTACAGCGGCTTTTGAAATCTCCCGCAAGATTTCATTACATCGGGTACATATCGTAAACAGTTGATCATAGTCAGGCTTCAGTGACAGTGCCTCGGCTATTTCCAGTATCTGATC
>JAFGPZ010000135.1 GCA_016935935.1 Deltaproteobacteria bacterium | reverse complement strand
CCGTTTGGTTTATAGTTTTTATAGTAGCCTTCTGGGTAAAGGCGGCAGTAAAATCTTCTGTTTCATCATAGGCTATCTGGATATTTTCTATCAGTTGGTCGAGTGTGATCTCTTCTGCCTGCAGGGGACTATCAACTGAAAAAATTACCACTATGAGCGATATGAGTATGCAGTATACTGTTTTCGATCTATTCATCGTTAACTCTCGAAACCTATCCTTCGAAGAGACAGTTATTCATCGGGACTGAGAAAAGACTCACTTATAATCCATCAGGAAAATTTGCATACCGGCAACCGTCACTTAAGGTATTAAAAACAAAGATAAAATACATAACTAACTGTAATTGCAGGTGATTAGGTGTCTGCCCCAAACGTAAGCAATCCGGTATAAAATACAGTGAAAAGGAGACTTACGTAACTTATGAACAGAGTTGTCAACAGTCCAGTCAACAGCTCTGTGGATTTCTTTTTTTTGTTATATCTTAACCCTCCAGCCGAAAGGATCTTCCTTTTCTCCATATTGGATCTGTAGTATTTCGCGGTATAATCTTTCAGTGAGCGGGCCAGCCTTGTCTCCGTTGATGCAGTATTCAGAGCCTTTATAGTATATGTGTCCGACTGGTGAGATTACGGCTGCCGTCCCCGATGCGAAAGACTCTCTCAGGATTCCTTCGCCGTGTGCCTTCAGGATTTCATCCATTGAGAGAGTTCTTTCCTGCACATTAATGCCCCACGCTTTTGCCATTTCGATAACTGACTTTCGAGTAACGCCTGGAAGGATGCTTCCCGATAAGGGTGGAGTTATAAGTGAATCCCCTATTAGAAAGAAAATGTTGCTTGTTCCCACTTCCTCCACGTTTTTCCTCTCCTTCGAATCGAGCCATAGGACCTGAGTGTATCCCATATTGCCTGCCTCTTCAGTGGCATAAAAACTGGCGGCATAATTGCCCCCAGCCTTACAGTATCCTATACCGCCTGCCGCCGCTCTCACATACTTTTCACTGACGTAAATCTTGGTGGGGCTGAAACCCTGAGGGTAGTACGCGCCTACAGGACTCAGTATAATAAAAAATATATATTCGCTGGAGACATGAAGGCCTACAGCCCTTTCCGTTGCAATCATTGTTGGTCGTATGTAGAGAGAAGTTTCTCTACTGCGAGGAATCCAGTCTTTTTCAAGTGTGATAAGTTTCTTCAAGGCATCCATAAAAAGCGTTGCGTCAATTTGAGGCATGCAGAGCCTTTCAGCTGACTGGTTCATTCTTTTTATATTTTCATCAGGCCTGAATAGATAAATGGAACCATCTTTACCTCTGTATGCCTTCAGTCCCTCAAAGATTTCCTGAGCGTAATGAAAGCACATTGAAGCAGGGTCTAATGTCAGGTCTCTGTACGGTTCTACCGATGCGTTATTCCATCCGTCTTTTCTATTGTATTTCATGATGAAAAAGTGGTCTGTGAATATCTTTCCGAAGCCCAGATTTTCATCATCTTCAGGTTTTGTCTTCATCTTTTCAGCTGCAATCTTTGTGATTTTTATTTCCATCGCCAGTTTTTCTCCTTACATTTAACTCTGAGACGTGCCGCATTCTCATAGCACTAAATCATTTTTCTATCAAGACTTCTATACTGGATAGCTTCAGAAACATGATATGGGTGAATATCTTTTTCACCTTCAAGATCGGCAATTGTCCTTGCCACCTTCAGAATCTTCGTGTAAGCCCTCGCACTGAGAGCAAGTTTTTCCATAGCCATTTCAATCATACGCAGGGAATCTCCATTCAGTTGGCAGAACTCCTTTATTTGTTTATTGGACATTAATGCGTTGCTAAGTATCTCACTCGAAAATCTTTCTCTTTGTATGCTTTTGGCCCGAATGATGCGTTCCTTTATTGTCTTTGACTTTTCGCCTTTCGTTTTTGTTGTCAAATCTTTGTATCGTATAGAGGGGACCTCAATGTGTATGTCGATTCGGTCGAGCAAGGGCCCCGAGATTTTAGCTCTGTACTGTCTTATCTGCGCGTAGGTGCACCGGCATGTCCTCTGATAGTCTGTAGAATAGCCGCAGGGACAAGGATTCATCGCGGCCACAAGCATAAATCTTGACGGATAGACTATCGTGACAGATGCTCGAGAGATGGTGACTTTGCCCTCTTCCATGGGTTGCCTGAGTACCTCGAGCACATGTCTTTTAAATTCAGGAAGTTCATCGAGGAAGAGGACACCGTTGTGGGCGAGACTGATTTCACCAGGTTTAGGTATATGCCCTCCCCCAACGAGTCCGGCATCAGATATGGAATGATGAGGTGAACGGAAAGGTCTTCCTCCCAGCAATGACGTTTCTTTATCAAGAAGTCCGGCGACAGAATAGACCTTCGTTGTCTCAATGGCCTCTTCGAAGGAGAGATCCGGCAATATTGTCAGAAATCGCTGGGCCAGCATTGTCTTCCCCGAGCCGGGAGGTCCTATCATTATGATATTATGACCGCCCGCTGCCGCGACTTCCAGAGATCTCTTTGCCTGATCCTGGCCGTTTACCTCATCAAAATCGAAAGGATAGGAAAGGCCTTTCGAATAGAGTTCAGACGCGGAGACCTCCAGTGGATGGATTACACGTATATCATTTAAAAATTCCACCACATCGTGGAGATAGTCAACTGCTATGACATCTATCCCTTCCACCATGGCCGCTTCTGTCGCATTTTCCCTTGGAAGTATGATACCGGTCAATCCTGATGTTTTTGAACGCAATGCCGCAGACAGCGCCCCGTGGATTGCCTTGACACTTCCGTCCAGCGAGAGCTCACCAAGAAGCATATAATCGAGGAGTTTCTTCTTTTCGATAATGCCCTGTGCCGCCAGGATACCACAGGCGATGGGGAGATCGAAACTGGTGCCCTCTTTTTTGATATCTGCCGGAGCAAGATTGACAGTCACGCGGTGTTTCGGAAAACTGTAGCCGGAATTCTTTATGGCAGACTTGATCCGGTCTTTGCTTTCCCTTACCGCAGTATCAGGCAGTCCAACAGTAGAGAACTGCGGTAGGCCTGACGATACATCAATCTCGACATCTATGGGGTAGGAATCTATTCCTATGATGGAACTGCTTATTGTCTTGACGATCACTTTATAATCCCAGAAATTTTGTGCCTGATTTTATTGGATAAAGACTCTAAAGGCAAGGTTTTTTACCGCAGCCGCTATGTCTGTCTTGACTGGTATGTGAGGCTGTGGTAGTTATTGACCTGTTCAGGGAGTCATTGTATTCTCAATATCCCCGACAGAGGTGATAAGGTAGTCGTAGAGAGAGCGCCTTATATAGGAAAGCGATCAGGCGTATTAATTAAAATATAGGTGATGTTGTGCCAGAATTTACCCACTTGGACGAAAAGGATAGATCGAGAATGGTTGATATTACTCTAAAGGAACCGACCATCCGTGAGGCCATTGCCATGGGGAAGGTCCTGATGAAAAAGGAGACCATAGAAGCGATCGAATCTAACAATGTGGCAAAGGGTGATGTCTTTGGTGTCGCAAAGATTGCCGGGATTATGGCGGCAAAGAAGACCTGTGATATCATTCCCCTATGCCATCCCCTGGAGCTGACAGGAGTTGACATTACATTTTCAACCAACAGGACAAGGGGGGAAATAATCATAGAAGCCTCTGTCAGGAATATCGGCAGAACGGGTGTTGAGATGGAAGCCATAACTGCCGTTGGTGTCGCGGCCCTAACCATATATGACATGTGCAAGTCCGCCGACAGAGAAATGATACTGACGGACATCAAGCTATTGAGAAAAAGCGGCGGCAGAAGCGGTCTATTTGAGAGAAGAGATTAACAACACTCTGCAATGCTTTGGGAATCACAATGTCTGCGTCTGAATACAGGACAAGAAAACACTTTTTAATTCCAGTCATTCTGGACACTCTTTTACTTTGTGTCCTCGTGATTATTTCCATTTTTAAAAGTTCTTTCCCGGCAGAGACTATTATTCTTGTGATTATATTTATACCTCTCTTTTACCTTTGCATTGAATCGTCGAATAGAAAGATATTTGTGGATGCGAAGGGGATCAGGATAAAGAAACTTTTCAGAGAAAAGTTGCTCCGATGGGAAGATATTACTAATTTAGATACCATGATAATCCGGAGTAAGGTCTATCTCCTTTTGACAACAACAAGGGGTTTTCACATATTGACAAATACATATGAAAAATTTACTACCCTTGTGCGAGATATTATTGATCATATGGACGAGAGAAAAGTCGAACCGGCGGTCCCGGAAATTATTGGAAAATCGGTGGTGAGAAAAGCCGATATTCTGACAGCATGGATTGCCGTTGCCATACTGGTAACTGTTATCGTACTGAAACTTGCCTGTGGTGGGTGAGCAATGAACAGGCAAGCATTCTTAAGGGGTATAGATCTGTTTAAATCTCTTACTGCTGAGGATGCAAATAAACTGGCCGCTTTGTTTAAAGGGATAAAACTGAAAAGGGGGGAGGTTCTTTTTCATAAAGGAGACAAGGGAACTGCCTTTTATGTAGTGCGTAAGGGGAGTATCAAAATTGTCCTGCCGTCCCGAATGGGTGATGAGGTTGCTCCGGCAATATTCTCGGAAGGAGATTTTTTTGGAGAGATGGCGCTACTCGATGGTATGCCCCGCTCTGCTGATGCGGTTTCATTGGAACAGACAGAGTTGCTCGCTTTGAAACGTAAAGACTTCCTTTTGTTCCTGAGAAAGAATGAGGAGGCCATGGATGCAATCCTTTCTTACCTTTCAATGCGTCTGAGAAAGACTGACGATCTCCTCAAAGATGCTCATTTCCTTAATATTTCCAGGCGGCTTGCCAGAAGGCTTGTTGAATTAATCAAAAAACATGGTTGCCCGATGGAAGACGGCGAGATGATTATTGATCTTGACCTGAACCAGAGTGATCTGGCGAGTATGGTGGGTGCAACAAGGGAAAGTATAAACAAGGAGTTGAGAATATTGCGTGAAAAGGGTATCGTTAGTATGAGAGAGAATAAAATTTTAATACTAAATATGGAACGTCTTGAACGCCGGGCGTACCTGTAGTATACACAGCAAAAGGAAGTATCACTCCAAAGGCGTGAAAACCTTCATTGCCTTTACCGGGAGTTTTTAGACAGATTCAACACAGGGACTCGACTTTTACCGAGTTGATTATTATAAAAAACACATTGTTAGCGTGGCCGAAGAAGGCATCCGTATTGGAATAAAGTAACAGAACGCTGTCTTCGTTGGTAGTGTAGATGAGTGTTTAGATCTGGGAACAGTTATCGGGCTGTTTTGTTCCAGGGTCTTTCGTTGATGGAATTTTTAATGTGGCGTCGCATCGGTTTAAAAAAATGCGACAGTTGCCTGGGCGTTGTCCGTATTATTCTGAAAAAAGAAAATTAAAACGTAACTTGGAAGAAAATGGGTAGATTAATGGCCGATCAAGAAAATGTCGCGTCGTCATTTCCAGTGGTTGAAGACGTAGT
>JAFGPZ010000019.1 GCA_016935935.1 Deltaproteobacteria bacterium | reverse complement strand
GAAAAAGATCAGCAAACATCCTGCGATCCTGTGGAAGGTTCTCAATGTTCGCGAGCACATGAAAAAACAGCAAGCAAAAGAAAAGGGCAGGTCAACAAAGAGTGATGTGAAGGAGGGCTGAATATGGCTTTAAACCCGATTGTCTTCACAGAAAAGGTGGTTCGCAGCTTCCTGCGATACCAGCTATCATATCCATAATAACGGACAAGCCAATGTCACCTGCAAACCTGTTAGGTCTCTGGCCTCGCGAAATCCCGAGGCAAACGAAATCAGAGGCTGAGAGAAGGGTATATGACGCACTTAAGATCTCCCTTCCAAATGGTTGGCATGCATGGCACTCGCTGAAGTTGCGAACCAAAGCGAAAGGAGAATTCAGCGAGGCTGATTTCATTATCGCCGATCCTGATCGCCCATCCCTGTTAATTCTTGAAGTGAAGGGCGGACAGATTGCACAACATGATGGGCACTGGCAACAAAATAACCTGCCTTTAAAAGAACCTCCCCTTGACCAGGCATTCAATTTTCGCCGGCAACTGATAGATCGATTCAAGGAAGATAATATAGAGCCTCCCACAATCGGGGTAGCAGCCTGTTTCCCTGATACATTTTTCTCTCAACAACCGGCGCAAGATGACCTGCAAGGCCTGATTATAGGCGGACAAGACCTCCCCTACCTGGACAAAGTTCTTAAGGATGTAATGGAACGGGCAGTACCCGATCCATGGCCTGTGAAAGGGCCCTGGATCAAAGCGCTTCACGATTTCTGGGGTGAGACATGGGTACCAAGGCTCAGACTCGGTGACAGGATCCACCTGGATACAGACCATAGGATCCAGCTTGACAAGGAACAGTTAGAAAGGCTTGATGAGATCGATGAAAATGATCACGTCTTGATCAGGGGTGGTGCCGGGACTGGAAAGACCCTTCTCGCCCGTGAAGCAGCTTTACGGCATGCCGCGAAAGGGAAAAAAGTCCTTCTCCTATGCTTTACGGACGCGTTGGGCAATTGGCTTAAAGAGACAATCAGGCATCCCAATATAACTCCTGCCGCAATCCGGCAGTTTGCAGCCCGGCTTCTGGGTGAAAATTCATCCAGAATGTTAAGTGCCGACATCTCCGAATACTGGAATACCGTATCGTTGAGAGCAGCTATCGATGGCTTACCCACAGAAAATGATTTATGGGATTCTGTCATAGTAGATGAGGGGCAGGATTTCAGCGAAGAAGACTGGGAGCTTGTCCAGGAGTGCACCAGGAAAACCGGTCGATTGTGGGTTTTTAGCGATGAAGGCCAGGCTTTCTGGGGTAACCGGAAAATACCCGAGGGTATCGAGCACAAGTCTTCTAAGATTAGATTACACAAGCCATACCGCTGCCCGCCGGAGATCCAGAACCTCACCGACTGCTATGCCGGACGATGCCAGGTAGATCTTCAGCTCGTTAAGACAGGTATTCAGGCTGATATCATTAGATTAGTGACCTGTTCCGAACAGAGAGTCGCCAAGCAGGTCGGAAAGGAGATCAACCGTCTGCTCGGAGAGGGATTGCAGCCCAGTGAAATTGCGGTCCTATCAGTACGCGGCAGGGGAGCTGTAGAGAATATATGTCACATCGGTGAGCTGGGTGGAAACAAAGTTGTTCTGGCCACAAATCAAGAGGCGGACTCTCATATCATTTTTGACACATTCCTTCGGTTCAAGGGTCTGGAGAGACCCGCGGTGATCGTCACTGATCTGAGACTCGTATCAGATTTGTATGAGACCCGGATGCACATTGCGGTCTCCCGGCCAACCAGCCTGTTGCGTATTGTCGGTGTAGAAAAGGAGATGAGAAAAGATCTGAGGTTGGCCGGTTTGATTTGAAAATTTAATCCACAGATTTCGCAGATTACAGGGATTTTTAAATGAATATAGGACTTTTTTCAAAAAATATCCGGCTGTGTGACCGGATCTGTCAAATGGGTATGGTAATATCAGATATCAGATCATGCTGAACTGTTAAAAGAAATCCCCGGCCTACCCAGGGTCATGATGCAATGCAGGAAGGCCGTAAAGACAGCCCAGGAATCCCAGCCCGACTTTGAAAAACACTGGAAGAGATTGAGAAGGCAAAAAAACAGTGAAAAAGCGGGACAGGGTTAAGTTCCAAGGTTCTGAAGGTAAAGGTGGACATAAATATATGTTTAGATATCCCTATATAATGATCAATGGTCATATTGTAATGCAGGTAGATGATCGTTTTCTACTTCTTGATACCGGAGCGCCAACGAGCCTTGGAGAGGATTCTGTCAGTATCGGAGACAGAAGCTATACAGTAGAGGATAATTATCTTGGAATCACTGCGGATTATCTCACCAGGGAAATCGGATCCCGCATTGACGGCCTGATCGGTGCTGATGTTATAGCCGATTTCACAATGACAATTGACCCTCTACGAAAAGAAATCGTTTTCGGGTGCAGCGCAGTGGATTTTCCTGTTTCCATTCCTGTTGATAATTTTATGGGCATCCCGATAATGGATGTATCAGTTAATGGTTCCCATATTCGCGCATTTTTCGATACCGGGGCTCACCTGTCCTATATTAATCCGGAATTTTTTGACGGAATAGCTCCTGCCGGTCAAATGGAAGATTTTTATCCGGGCGTCGGGAGATTTACGACGGACACTTTTAAACTGGAAACGCTTATTGGGGGTGAAGAACTCAATCTTTTAACTTATACATGCATCTTTTATAATGGGGCAACTTACTGCTGTGAAATATATCCATGGCGGATATCCGTTAAATATAACAGCACCCAGAATAAAACGGATTACACCTATATACTATCAGATTGTTACCGGACAGAGATGTTGAAAGGATAACAGTACGAGCCTTCGGAGATTTTCCATATTGTCAGGGAAAATCTCCCGGAGGTGGTATACATCGCAGCTAAAATTAACGAAGCAATACGATCCGTCATAGATGCATTTGAGTCAGGCGACATTCCCGAAGCCATAGCTTACAGTACATTTCCAATACCAAACGTCCCATCATCAAGATGGTCCCTGCTGAACCGTACTCTGATGTTTCTTTCCGGCACATCCGATGCGAGGGGCTTCAGGCAGGTGCGCCGTGCGGCGACACAATAGATAATACCTTCATGGTATAGGAAGTTGGGTAAATACTTCCTGGGT
>JAFGPZ010000134.1 GCA_016935935.1 Deltaproteobacteria bacterium | reverse complement strand
CCAATATCCGTGCATTTAATAGTGACAGAATACCTCTTTATTCCATTATATTCAATCAGTTATGTGTTTTTCAGGAAACCCTATTTAGTTACAGAATTTTACAGTCTATTTTGGCTTACGTTCTATTTGTATTCCGAGTTTCCTCATTCGATGGATGAGGGCCGAGCGGCTCATCCCCAGGAGTGTCGCTGCTCCATCTTTTCCGCTTACCTTGCCATTCGTTTTTTCGAGGGCATCAAGGATACTTTCTCGTTCAAGATTGTTGACGATGTTTTTGAGTTCGCATTTTTCGGTATGGCTGGATACATTGTTTTTTGTACCTTCAAATTCCGGGAAACTGATTGGATCTCCAGAGATCACCGCACGCTCGATCATGTTGGAAAGCTGCCTAATGTTGCCAGGCCAGGAGTGGTTCTGTAATTTTTTCATTTCCGATTCGGGAATACCCATAGATTGCTTTTTGTTTTGAGAACAGAAGAGATTGAGAAAGTGAACTGCAAGAAGGGGAATGTCTTCTTTTCTTTCCCTCAGAGGAGGAACATAGATCGGAAACACATTTAATCTATAGAAAAGATCTTCTCTGAATTTATTTGAGGATACCTCCTCACGGAGGTCTTTGTTTGTCGCCGTGATTAGCCTGAAATCGGAATGTAGGATCTTAGTTCCTCCCACTCGTTGAAATTCCTTCTCCTGGATAATACGAAGCAATCTGCTCTGAGTGGGAAGCGGAAGTTCGGATATCTCGTCTAAGAATATTGTTCCTTGATTTGCCAACTCAAATCGACCTGCCTTTGATTTAATCGCCCCGGTGAAAGCGCCTTTTTCATGACCAAACAGTTCGCTGTCGATTAAAGAATCCGATAAAGCCGCGCAGTTCACGCGAATAAAAGGGCCTTCCTTTCTGGGACTCTCGCGATGGATTGCCCGGGCAACAAGTTCCTTCCCGACCCCAGTCTCCCCGTGGATGAGAGCTGTTGAATTGGTGGGGGAAACTTTCTCGATCAATTCATGTAGGGTTCGAACAGCATTGCTTTTCCCGATGATTTCAGAAAATGGTCTAAACTCTTCCTTTTCTTCAATATAATATAGTTTCTCTTGAATCAGCCGTTTATTCAACTGAGCAATTTTATCATAGGCTTGGGCTCTATCGATCGAAACGCCGATCTGACAAGCGAGTGCGGATAATAACTTCATATTATCCGATCTTGTATCAACAGGAAAAAATTTACTGTCTTGATATAACGCCCCTATGATTCGTTTTCCTGATCGAAGAGGTGTTATAATTACCTGGCGAAAATCATCCGGATCCTGATTGCTTATATCATTCTGGATTATTGCCCCGTTATTTGAGATCATTGCAGAATGGATTGCATTAAGGTGTTTATTAAAGGATGCTTCCTGAATTTCTTCTTTTACAAAGTTTCTCGAAGCAACCAGTTTTAGATCTGAAGGCTCACCATTTTTAATGAAAAGAGCGGCACGTTCCGCTCCTGTTAATCGCGATATGGACGTGATGATATTTGTCAGAAGCCGCTCCAAATCCTCCTGTTCAGTTAATGCATCCCCCATTTCAATGACAAGATCGAATAATTTATCATTATTGTTAATTTTGTCTCTGGGAATCAAATGCTGAAGGTCTGAAGGAAAACAATTAGGCGCAAACGGTTGAAAAAAATCATAGGCTTGTTTAGCGTAATTTTCAGATTTTTGCCACTCATGATTCTGATGAAATAATCTGGCAAGCTCAATCCTGATCCTTGCCAATTCGATAGTAGCACCCATTTGCATTACTGAATCTTCAAGTTCAAGCAGTTTACTGATTTTTTTATCCGGAGACAGTGTGTTCTCAGGTAATCCCAACTGAATTCGCTTGATCATTCCATACAGTAAAGGATTTATTTGATCTTTTTTCAGCTGATTTATGAATTCGATATGGGGTGTAAGTTCGAGGGGCTGGACAACACTTTTTGAATGTATAAGATATGAAGTTTCGATATAAGGGATCATATTTATGAAGTAAAACCAATTCGATTTTGGAATCTGTAAAATAATTTTATAATTCTCGGCTGCCAGCTCATAGTTTCCCTCCTGACACTCGATACTTGCCAACCCTATTCCGGCAAGAGCTTCTTGCGTGGGAAGGTTTTCCTTTTTGGCTATTTCTAGGGCGTCCAAAAAATAAGATCTGCAGTTTTTGAATTGTCGTATTTCTAAAAAAATCATCCCTGCCGTGACAAGAGCAAGAGCAAGTAGAGGCCAGTTTGCGGTTTTTCTACACCGGTTCTGTATCCTTTCAGACATTCCCAAACCCCTTTGCGGCATACCAACCTGAACATAGCAAAGAGCGAGGATTAGAGAGGCAAAAAGAGAGAAGTTATCATCTTCATCAGATTCTGTTTTGCCAAGCGATTTTTCATACGATTTTATAGCATCAAGGTATTGGCCTTTGATCATAAAGGATAATCCTTTGACCTTTAACCCGCGTTTATATAATTCCTTATCCTCAATTTGAGTGATGATTTTCCAGCCCCGATCGAAATGTAGATTGGCCTCCTTATGTTGAAAAGACATCCAGTAGTGTTGCCCGATCATAAGTTCCAGAGAAGCTTGTAATTTTAAATCATTTAAACGCTTGGCCTCATCAAGTGCTTTAGAAAGATACCGATGGGTTTTTTTGAGACTTAGATGAAAAATCGAGAGTGATATTCGACGCTCGATCACTTTGATAAAAATATTCCTTATATCGGCAAATGCGACAGCTTCTTGCCTGCTAAGCATGCTTTCCATGAATTCCAGCATGGAATCATAGATTAAAATAGCAGACGAAACCTTGTGAGTCCTTTCTTTTATGAGAGCTGCTTTCAGACAGGTTTCAAGGTCCTCTTTTTGCAATCCAGACAGGAGGCATTGTCTGCATATTACCAACGTGTTTTCATCACTTTCTGGTAATTCCTTGCGGAGAATACGGGTGGAATTTTGATACATTTTGGACATTTTTTCAGGCTCGATCTTCGCTAATGCATCCTGTCTGGGGAATTTGGAAGACCAAGTATAGTATCCCTGATGGTCTTTATCAGGGAAAATCCAATGTTTTTTTTCAAGTTGAGAAATGACAGTCAATATTTTTGATGCTGGAAAATCAGTAAACCAGTCAATGGAAAAGAAATCTGGAAATGAAACAAAATGATAGAAAATCAATTTTTCATCGGTTGAAAGTTGAGAAAATATTGTTTCCATAATTGACAACTTCTCAGTTCAATCTGATTTTCAATTCTGTTCTTCATCTTTTCTATATTAAAAAAGTATTCCAGTCAACAAATGTTCGTATAGCAATCATTTGTTGTTTTGACGGGTTGTTGTTATTGATTATAAAATTTTATAATATATTGTTTATATAGAGTAAAGATTGATAGATAATTTTGGCATTGCCCTTGCAAAATAATGAACACTATGGACACTATGTGTCAAAGGAAGCATACTCTATTTGAGTAGGGGGATTCATTTGGAAATTTTACAAATATTAATTGTCGGGTTGGGCCAAGGATGCGTATATGGACTACTCGCTTTGGGCTTTGTGATGATTTATAAAGCTAGTGAAATCATTAATTTTTCCCAAGGCGATCTGATGATGCTTGGGACATTTTTTGTATTCACCTTCATCATGTGGTTTGGCCTGTCATATTGGTTGGCTGTGATTCTGGCTGTCATAGCTATGGGTTTTTTCGGGTATGGACTCGATATGACGATTACGCGGAGGATGATTGGGGAGTCCCCGATAGCAACCGTTGTATTGACCATCAGTCTTGGGTATGTTTTGCGGATGATTGCCACCTTGATCTGGGGTGCAGATTTTTTGGTTTTTCCCACTCCTTATTCCGGCAAGATGATTAGTCTTTTTGGCCTGCATCTAGGAATGGAGCATATTGTGGTTATCTTCGCAACTATTCTGATATCCATACTTCTGTTTGTTTTCTTCAAGTATTCCACTCTCGGAATTTCCATGCAGGCTGCTTCCCAGAATCAGTTGGCAGCATATTACATGGGTATTAATGTTAAAAGAGTATTCTCTCTCGTGTGGGCTATCAGCGCCATGATTGCAGTGTTGGCCGGTGTATTGCTGACTCCTGTTCTCGGAATGATTTATCCGCATATGGGGGGTATCGCGATCATAGCGTTTGCCGCAGCAATTATAGGGGGATTCGGAAGTCTCCCCGGAGCCTTTCTGGGTGCAATTATCATTGGGGTATCCGAGCAGTTGGCGGCCAATTATATGCCCGCGGGCGTTAAGGAATCGATCGCCTTTTTGATAATGTTTCTGGTTCTGATAGTCCGTCCACAGGGTCTCTTTGCGCAGGTTTACCAGAAAAAAGTATAGATGCTGCGAGGAGATAATTACATGAGTGATCGTTATAATATCAAATAAAAATTGGAGTATTAAACATGCGATTCATTTTTAAGACAAATTACAACCAAGATATAAAGATCTATAAGCACAGCGGTTATGTGTTCTGGTACACTCTGCTGATTGCTGCACTACTGATTGCACCACTATTGTTTGACGAATTTATGATCGGGGAACTATCCCTCATATATATCTATTCCATTGCCGCGTTGAGCCTCATGGTTCTTATGGGCTATACAGGCCTTCCAAGTTTCGGGCATGCGGGATTCATGGCGATAGGGGCATTTACACAGGCATATCTTGTCAATCGTGGTGTGCCCTTTCTTGTATCTTTTGTGTTGGTGGGAGTATTGTGTGGGGTAATCGGGGCCCTGCTGGCAATCCCATTGAGGAGGGCTACCGGGATCTATTTCGCTATTGGAACACTGGCCTTTGCAATCATTGTTGAAAACACATTCAAGGTGTGGAACTCATTCACCGGGGGTATTATAGGGACGCCTATCGACAATGTGGCTATTTTCGGCCATGAATTTACAAAACCGTGGGAGTTTTATTATCTTTGTCTGATAGTACTGGTACTTGTTATATTTGGTATTTTAAACCTGTTGCGATCACATACGGGAAGGGCCTTAGTTGCGACCAGAGATTCTGAAATTTCCGCATTATGCATGGGTATCAATATTAATAAAATTAAAATAATAGCCTTTGGTGTCAGCGGGGTAATTATCGGTCTGGCCGGCGCTTTGTTCGCGCACAAGATGACGTATATCGCTCCAGAGGTATTCAGCTTCATAATTTCTATGCAGATCGTGATGATGGTTGTTATCGGCGGATTGGGGTCTGTGCATGGGGCTGTATTCGGTGCAATATTCTTGGGATTTATGCCTACTGTCATCGCCTTCGTGAGAGACTTTTTACCATCAGGAGTGGCACAGAGCGTAGGATTGATGGAATTGGGCATTATCGGCATCATTCTGATCCTCTTTATTTTATTCGAACCCAATGGGTTATATGGCAGGTGGTTGAAAATAAAACTATTTCTTGACATGTTCCCCATGTATCGCAAGGCGACCTATAAGAGGCAGAAGTCATATCTGAAGACGGAGCGTGTGCAATGACCTTTTTTAAAGCAGATAATTTATCTATTCATTTCGGCGGTGTCAAGGCGGTACAAGATGTCACCTTTGAAGTCAAAAAAGGTGAAGTATACGCGATTGTCGGTCCGAATGGGGCTGGCAAGACGACAGTATTCAATATATTGAGCAGATTATATGAACCATCTGCAGGCAAGGTTGTGTTTGAAGGCCGTAATATTACGAATGTGCCCGCTCACAAGATCTCTCAGTTAGGGGTTGCTCGCACTTTTCAGAATATCGAGCTTTTCGAGCATGCCACCGTGCTTCATAACCTTTTGATCGGACGTTATATTCATCGAACATCCAATATTTTTTCACAACTCTTGTTTTTTCCATCAGTACGCAATGAGGAAATAGAACACCGGCGTAAGGTCGAGGAGGTAATCGATTTTCTTGATCTGCAGCATTATCGCGATCAACTGATAGAAGGGCTGCCCTATGGAGTTCGCAAGATAGTGGAGTTGGGCAGGGCTCTTTGTACCGATCCCAAGCTCCTTCTTCTGGATGAGCCTACCTCTGGGTTGAACGTAGAGGAATCAGAAGACATGACTTTTTGGATAGAGGATATAAACAAACTCCTCGGCATCACGGTGATTATGATTGAACATAACATGAGCGTTGTAACCCAGGTATCGGATCGAGTTTTGGCGCTCAATGAAGGTATGGTACTGGCCGAAGGCACACCGGGGGATATATTGAGAAGTCCTGAAGTGATAGAGGCCTATTTAGGAGAGCAATGATGGCTGAGATATTGTTAACCGTAAGAAATCTTGAGACATATTACGGGCCGATACTGGCTATTAAAGGGATAAATCTGGATATACCGGAAGGCAAGATTGTAACCATATTGGGCGCGAATGGTTCGGGTAAGACAACCATATTAAAAACAATCTCCGGTGCGATTGATCCCCAGAAAGGTAAGGTTGTATTTCTGGGAGAAGAGATACAAAAGAAAAATCCTGATAAAGTGGCCAGAAAAGGAATGCACCATGTGCCGGAAGGGCGGGAAGTTTTCCCTTTGTTATCAGTCCGTGATAACCTCATAATGGGGGCACAAGTACATAATAACAAAGCATATATTGAAGAAGATCTGAAAAAGGTTTTCCATTATTTCCCGATTCTGAAAGAGCGCCATAATCAACAGGCGCTGTATCTGTCGGGTGGACAGCAGCAGATGCTTGCCATAGGGCGCGGCCTGATGGCCAGACCAAAATTGTTGCTGCTGGATGAGCCATCACTAGGTTTGTCTCCCCTGTTTGTGAAGGATATTTTTAATATCGTCAAGCGCTTGAATACAGATGAGAATACGACAATTCTGCTTGTAGAACAGAATGCCAATATGGCACTCAACGTAGCCGATCACGGGTATGTTCTGGAAAACGGGCGTATAGTCATGGAGGATACCTGTGAAAAACTTATGGCCAGCGATGATATCAAAGAATTTTATATGGGGATCAAAGAACAGGGCGTGAGAGGAAGGCGTCGCTGGAAAAAGACTAAAACCTGGCGGTGAAGGCGAGGAGAAAGGCTGTCACCGAACGGGTATATTGATTGCTTGAGGGAAATATCAAATTAGCGGGAAAGACAATCGAAACATGATGGAGTAGCAGACCATGAAAGACAGGCAGGATGGAAGCGAGATCAAGAATATGTCCATAGAAATTGAAGGATGTGATACCATTGCCAAACTGTTCCGCCACCGGGTGAAGAAACAGGGCTCTAGGACGGCAATGAGAGAAAAGAACTTCGGTATCTGGGAGTCGTTCAGCTGGGATGACTACTATAGAAAGGCAAAAGAAGTGGGCTTGGGAATGAAGGCATTGGGATTGGAGAAAGGGGATGTGGTTTCCATTCTCAGTGAAGACAACAAAGAATGGCTTTTTTCTGATATGGGAACCCAGGGTTGCGGCGGTGTGACCAATGGAGTGTACACAACGGATTCCAGCAAACAATTACTATACATATTAAATGACTCCAGTACCAAATTTTTATTTGTCGAGGATGAGGAACAGCTGGACAAATATCTAGAAGTCAAGGATCAGGTCGATACAGTCAAAAAGGTAATTGTCTATGATCCCGAAGGTCTCTACAACTTCAAGGACGAAAAAGTTATTTTTATTGAAGATCTGTACCAATTGGGTCGCGAATATGACAAGAAACACAGCAAGTTCTGGGAAGAAAGCATCTCTAATACACAGCCTGATGAGATAGGGGTGATAATCTATACCTCTGGAACAACCGGTATGCCGAAAGGCTCTGCGATGAGCCAACGCAACATCTTATTCTTGATAAGTCAGTATATATACATCTTGCCATTTGATGAAAGCGATGAACAGCTTTGCTTTTTACCCCTTTGTCATATGGGCGAAAGGATTTTTTCAGTTCTTGTGCCCTTGAAGACCGGTGCCACGATCAACTTTGCCGAAAATCTGGATACCGTAACGGAAAACTTACAGGAAGTCTCGCCTACCATATTCTTTGCCGTTCCCAGGTTCTGGGAAAAATTCTATTCATCAATAACATTACGGGAGAAGGATATCACCAAAGTCGGGAAGTGGGCATATCGCTGGGCAATGAATACAGGCTCAAAGGCATCGGATTATTTCAGGCTCACCAAGAAAATGCCTCTGTTATTGAGGATCGAGTACTGGCTGGCAAGGAAACTGGTCCTGGACAACATCAAAAAAATGTTGGGGATAAACAGAGTGAGATTTGCCATAACCGGTGCTGCGCCGATATCGCCGGATCTGATCAAATGGTATTACGGCCTGGGTATCATGATGCTTGAAGGCTACGGGCAAACCGAATCAACAGGATTTATCTCGACCAACAGGATCGGCAGCGCAAAGATCGGTTCTGTCGGCCAGATATTACCCGACGTCGAAGTCAAGATTTCAGAACAGGGAGAAATTCTCACAAGAAGCCCCGGTGTATTCCAAGGCTATTTGAATCAACCCGAATTGACAGCACAAACGGTCGTCGACGGATGGCTGCGTACAGGGGATGTCGGAAAGTTCGATGAGGATGGATATCTATATATAACCGACAGGATAAAAGACATCATCATCACGGCCGGAGGTAAAAACATCACCCCGAGTGAGATTGAGAACCAGTTGAAATTTTCACCCTATATCACTGATGCCGTCGTCATTGGCGACAAGAGAAAATTCCTGTCGTGCCTGATCATGATCGACCAGGAGAATGTCGAGAAATATGCCCAGGATAATGAGATTCCCTATACGAATTTCGCCAGCCTCTGCAAACAGGAAGAAGTGATTGAACTAATCGGGAAAGAAGTTCAGAAAGTCAATAAAAGTTTTGCCAGGGTAGAACAGGTAAAAAAGTTCAGGCTGATCGATCAACTGCTGACGGCTGAAGACGATGAACTGACCCCGACCATGAAATTGAAGAGAAAATATGTCTATAAGAAATATAAGGACCTGATCGATTCCATGTATTGATAAAGAATATGAAACAGATAAAGGTAAGTATTAAGTGATGGTTCGCTTAAGGCGGTAACATGCACTAAGTTAGGTGAGGGATTCATAAAAAAAACAAGGAGGAGAACATGTTAAGAAAGGGATTAGGAATCACTGTTTGTGGGTTGGTAGCGGTTTTATTCATTGCTGCTATTGCCTACGCGGAAACTCAGGGGGTCACAGACGATGAGATCCGTATTGGAGCATGCCACGATCTGAGCGGAAGTCAATCGGCCTGGAGCATAGATGCCTGCAACGGAATCCGTTTGCGTTTCGACGAGGCCAATGAAAAAGGCGGGGTTTATGGGAGAAAACTGAGATATCTTACCGAAGACCACCAATACCAGGTTCCTCTGGGTATACAGAAAGCCAATAAGCTGATTAACAGGGACAAGGTTTTTATGATGATGGGCGATATGGGGACAGCCATGGCTAAAGCCTACTTCAATCAGATTATGATAGACAAGAACATACCCCTTTTCCTCCCGACGAGTGGGGCGAAAGACCTTGCTTTACCATTCAACAGACTGAAGTATACTGCTTGGACCTTTTATTATGACCAAGCCAGAGCCGTAACTAAATATTTTGTTGAGGAGAAAGGCAAAAAGAGAGTTGGCATTGCATGGGCCCAGTCAGGTTACGGTAAAGAATGTTTAGCAGGAATTACCGACCAGTTGAAGGCCATGAACATGGAACCAGTGGAAGTCACAAGCCATGCCATTACTGAGACAAACTTTATCGGGCATGTGAACAAGCACAGGAAAGCAAATTGTGATGTTATTATCATGGCAGCTATTGTTCAGGACGGAGTGAAATTCGTGCAGACCGTCAAAGAACTGGGCTGGAATGATGTCGAACTGGTCGGGTTACAGGGTATGGTTGCCGATGCGGTTCCTGAGTTAGGCGGACAGTCTATGGAGGGAGTCTACATGCCCTGCGGTTTTGAGGTAGTGGAGAGAGAACAGGTGACTGACCCGAGAGGACTCGCATTTTTCGAAAACTATAAAAAGCGATATGGCGATTGGCCATCTTCCAATTCCTGTTTGGGATACACATTTGCCGACATAACAGTAGTGGCGCTTGAGAAGGCCGGGAAGGACCTCACAGTAGATTCCTTTATCGATGCTGCGGATAGTATCAGTCAGTATAAAAGCCTCTTCGGAGGAGCTGATAGAAGCTTCAGTACCACAGATCACGTAGGAATGAAGGAAACACAGCTTTACTGGATAATGGATGGTAAATTCGTGTCGCCGGAGCCTGGAAAGAAGATACTTTTAACCTATTAGAACGGTACAGGCTGAAGTTACGACAAGAGAGCAAGACTCTTATGTCGTAACTTCAGCTATTTTTATGGACGGACTTTGCAGAATACACCGCGGCTTGCCACGGTGTATTCTTACAATTATTATCAAATAAAACGAGATGTTAATATCATCTGTGTTTAATGCTCAGATTCAGGTAGAATGCCGTTTTACGCCCCCGACCCGTATCCCGAGGATGTTTTATATGCAAGCCTTCTCAAAGAAAATCATTAGATTGATTGGAGAATTGGTGTTTCCAGAACATATGGTTCGCGGCCCAACGAGAATACCGCTTCATAGGAGGATATGCTAAGATGAATTTACTCATTGACGAACAAATGGTGAAGGCAATCCGGAAAACCGGGAACATGAATGAGAAATTAACGAATCGAGTCGATATCCTCGACGCCTACAATCTTCCCTATGATCGCAGTGCCGAAAATGTAATTATCACAGGATGTCAGGTCCCCTACGTCATGCCCATGGCTCTCCAGAAATTCTCTCGCATTCTTAAACAAGGGGGCATAAGCTATACATTTCTCTCAAAAGAATACTGTTGTGGGAATCGTCTCTACCGTCCTGCAATTGAGGAACGAAACGATGAAGCGCTGAATGAATGCCGATCGTTTTCCAGGGAAATTATTTCCCTGAACCTGCAGAAGGCAAAGGATATCGGATCACAAAGAATCATTATTTTCTGTTCTGCCTGTTATCCCATTTACAAATACGCATTCCCCCAAGAAGAAATCGTTTTCTATCCTCAGGCAATCCTAGATGCAATCTCCAAGATGGAATGGAGAAATGAGATAGACTATTATGCGGGCTGTTATCGACTCCATAGAAGACTTGCCCCGGTCCCAACGGAACTGCGGTCAACCAATTCAGTCTTTAAAAAGATTCACGGGTTGAAGGTTAACAGAATCAGTGCACCTGCTTGTTGTTATACTGCCGAAGGAGTGAACCATATGATCAGAAATGTAAAAACAAAGTATCTGGTCCACGTCTGCACAGGCTGTTATCTCCAGGCAATTTCACATATGCCTGAAGAAACACAGACACAGGTTCTCATGCTCCCTGAATTCATCTGTATGATCAATGAGCGAGACCATTCTGATGAGTAAAAAATCGGGACTGTAATACCGATAAAATAATAAAAGTGTTCTAAATGACAATGAAAACCCAGGTTACAGGAGGCAAACAGATTGCTGTCAAAACGATTTCGGCCCAGCTGCTAATCAGCCAGAATTAACAGGTGGTTGAACGATTTGACTATATCCGTCACTTCCGAAACAAGCTCTGCAAATGAAACAAAAATACCTGCGATCAAAGATTCATCGTTTGAAAGTTAAGAAGTAATATTATTATTTGGCAACCACCAAGTTTTGTGTTCCGTTTTTTTGCAGTTATGGGTAACAAAGTGAATGGTTTTTTACTGATGCTAGTTGTATTACTTTAGAGCTGAAGAAGATACATATGTTCATATAACGTACAATAATATATACTCAGGTTGCCCAATAAAACAATTAATGACTAGATAAGTTTTCAATTTTAAAGATTAATAGTTAATTGAGTTGATATGGCATTTATATTGCACTGATAATCGCAATTCGTAAAGTATAAACCTTATTAATTTAAAAAAGGGTTTATGCTCTATTCTTCAAGTACAAATAAAGGAGGAAACATGACTGACAGGCGAGACTTTTTGAAAAAAGTCGGTTTAGGTGTGGCGGGGTTGGCAACAGCCGGGCTTGTGAATGCGTCCAGATCATCAGCTGCGAAAAAAAATGCTAAGTTTAAATGGAAAATTGCGGCAGCTTTCCCTCTCACAATGGTCGGCTTGGGGCCAGGTGTGGCGAGATTCGCAAAGAACGTAACTGAATTAAGTGGGGGAGAACTTGAAATAACTGCTTATGGAGCTGGCGAACTGGTACCAGCTATGCAAGTCTTCGATGCAACCAAGCAAGGTTCGGTTATTCAGATGGCAGCATCTGCTTCCTACTACTGGATCGGTAAAATGCCCGCGTCAGGATTTTTCACGAACTGGCCGTTCGGGATGGACTCTGCTGGAATGATGTCCTGGATGTATAATGGAGGAGGGCTTGAGCTATGGCGTGAACTCTATGCACCCTCAGGCGTTGTTCCGTTTCCATTCATGGGCGATGGAATGCAGATGGCTGGATGGTTCAGAAAAGAGATCAAATCCGTTGATGACCTCAAAGGCCTTAAGTATAGATGCCCAGGAATAGGTGGGCAGGTATATGCAAGAGCCGGTGCCAATGTTGTCACGATACCTACGGGAGAGCTCTATACCGCTCTTGAGAGAGGCATCGTCGATGCTGTTAAGATGGCGAATCCCATAATAGATATGCCTATGGGTTATCATCAGGTGGCCAAGTATTACTATTATCCTGGATGGAATGAGCCCGGAGTTATCGTAGAGCTGCTCATCAATAAAAAAGCATGGGAATATCTTCCTGCGCATTTACAGAAAATTATTGATATTTGTTCCAGAGAACAGCTTATTACAACTTTTTGTGAGTTTGAAGCAGGGAATGCCAAGGCGATTCAAGGCCTACTTGATTCAAAAAAGGTTGAACTGAGAAAGTTTCCAGATGATGTAATAAAACTATTAAAGAAGCATAGTATCGATATCATGAATGAAGCGGCTGCCAAGGACCCGAGTTATAAGAAGATCTATGATGCCGCAAAGGCTTATAATAAGATGTATAACTCATGGGAAAACGTAACGAAATTTGCTATGACTGAAAAAATTTATTGAATAGACATATAAGTTAACCTTGCATTTAATCTATGCTGGAGGGGTTCAATTTATAAAGTCATAAACGAAACAGTAGTGGCTTTGGAAATGAGCCCCTCCATTAGATTCAATATGAAAATAGTGTTGATGTTTTGGCACAGAACTATTGAAAAGATTAAGGAAATCCTGAAAGGAGAATAGGGTGTCTTTTATAAGACAGATGATCCGCTGGATGGATAATATCGCTCAAAATGTAGGGGTTACAGTGTCCTGGATTTTATGGGCCATGGTATTTGTTACGATCTGGGATATTTTGCTAAGATATCTCTTCAAATCAGGATCGGTCGCTATCCAAAATTTAGAATGGTATTTTTTCGGCATAAATTTTTTGCTAGCTATAGCAATGAACTTTAAAGATAATTCAAATGCAAGAATCGATATATTTTATAATTCTTTCAGTAAAAAAACTCAGGCCATTATTGAGGTGATAGGTAATATACTATTTCTTTTACCGTTCTGCCTTGCTGTCTTATGGTGGGCCTACCCCTTCGTTCAAAGCTCTTGGGAAGTGAGAGAAGCCTCTCCGGATCCCGGGGGTCTGCCTTGCATATATCTAATGAAAGCAGTTATTCCTGTTGCGTTTGTATTACTTTTAGTAGGCGCAATACCAAATACAATTAAAAATATATTTACTATTCTGGATTTGGAGGAATAGAATCCATGGAATATCTACCTATACTTATGCTGCTATCACTACTTGTCTTTTTTTTCACAGGTTACCCAATAGCATTTATCTTGGGAGGTATTGCCGTAATTTTTGGAACGATAGGTGTTGGGTTTGATATCTTATCTCTTTTGCCAATGCGAATCTGGGGTAGGGTAAACAATATTATCCTTATAGCCGTGCCCTTTTTTATAATAATGGGAATAATATTAGAACGAACTGGAATATCCGAAGAACTTCTAGACACCCTTGGTAAACTTTTTAAAAATGTAAGAGGAGGAGTTCCTCTTTCATTGTTGGCTGTTGGAACGATACTGGCAGCTACAACAGGTCTCGTAGGGGCAGTGGTAGTAACAGTCGGATCAATCGCACTTCCTGGTATGCTCAAACAAGGATACAGTCAATCATATTCAACAGGTTCTATATGTGCGGTTGGAACATTAGGACAGATAATCCCGCCAAGCATAATACTCGTCCTTTTAGGTGACGTCGTGGGGGTATCTGTTGGAGAACTCTTCGCTGGAGCCTTGGTGCCGGGTTTTTTTCTGGTTTTATTATATGGTTTATACATGTATTGGGATACCCGGTTACATCCACCCGTTGCCGACCTCAATAACCCTGCTGTCGTTACAGATAAAGAAACCCAACAGAATATGTGGGTGTTATGCTCTAGGACCTTAGTTCCACCAGCACTTCTTATAGTTGGCGTATTAGGGTCAATATTCTTGGGCATAGCTTCGCCCACTGAAGCCGCAGCTGTAGGAGCATTTGGGAGCCTAATAATTGCTATCTTTAAAAAAAGAATTAATATGAAGTCGATGAAGGAAATCGCTGTGGCGGCGACAAAATTAAACGCCATGGTTTTCTTAATTTTAATCGGTGCTACTGCTTTCGGATTAGTCTTCAGAATGATCGGTGGCGATGACCTTATTAGGAATATATTTTTTAGTTTAGATATCGGTAAATATGGGATCCTTGCCCTTATCATGTTAATAATATTTATCCTGGGATTTTTCTTGGAAGTTGTAGAGATAATCTTTATTTTTGTGCCTTTATTAGCACCAATAGTATTGGAACTGGGATTCAATCCGTTATGGATATGTATCATGATATGTATCAATCTTCAGACAGCGTTTTTGACACCTCCAATGGGATTTGCAATAATTTATTTGAAGGCTGTATGTCCAACGCAGGTAAAGACAACTGATATTTATAAAGGAGTCATACCTTATATTGTTTTACAGGTCGTTGCACTTATCTTTTTTATGGTGTTCCCTGAGATTGCGACTTGGTTACCATCTTTGCTGTTTAAATAAAAAATAAATCAATTTAATACTAATGCGTTACCATACGTTTGGATCAACAGGTCTGTATATATCTGTGCTGGGTTTGGGAACTATGACCTTTGGTGGTGGAGTAAGCGATGTTTATAGCCATTTTGGGGCGCAGGATCAGGCACAGGCCGATGCTATGGTGCGGCTTGCTTTCGATGCTGGCGTTAATTATTTCGATACGTCTAATATCTACAACAACGGTGAAGCTGAAGACCTACTCGGAAAGGCGTTATCTAATGTCGGCATCCAACGGGATCAAGTGATCATAGGCAGCAAAGTGTTTGGCCTTATGGAAGGCCGACAGGAGAACGCACGGCGTACCCCCAATGATTCCGGGCTATCTCGACGCCACATTATGAACTCGATCGAAGGAACGTTGAAGCGTCTTAATACAGATCTAGATCTTTATCAAGCACATGGCTTCGACCCTGATACTCCGATAGAAGAGACATTAAGAGCCTTCGATGATTTGATCAACTCTGGTAAAGTGCGATACATCGGCTGCTCCAATTGGCCTGCCTGCATCTATAAACATTTTAACCATCAAATGATCGTAATATGATCAATTGAGCAGATATACTCTTTGATGATAAAACTTAAAACATAATAACATATTGAATTAATTGTATATAATCGGGTTCAATTTTGGCATCTTTATTGCTCAAAGTATTGTAATCAAAACTTTTGATAACAAAAAATCGTTCATTGTGATCAGATCTGTAAAATGGGTAATGAAATATGAATGATTTTGCAAAGCACAAAAAATTAAAGGAGAAAAAATATGTTTACTGCAGATCTTGGGGGAAAAGTCGCACTGGTAGCAGGTGCTGCCGGAGGGATAGGCAGAGCCATCGCGATGAAGCTTGGTCAGTGCGGTGCAGATGTAGTTGCTGCTGATTTAAATCTTGAGGAAGCTACAAAAGTTGCTTCTGAAATAGAGTCAATGGGTAGGCGTGCAAAAGCTCTTAAATGTGACCTTTGGGACTATAATTCGGTAAAAGCTATGGCTGATAGTGCAGCTGCTGATATGGGAAAAATCGATATCTGCATAGCAAGTGGAGGTACCAGTGCTAAACACGGAAAATTTTTTCATGAACTGGATCCAGTAACTGATTATGCCGAGTGCATGAAGATCCAACAGTATCCACGGCTCTATACAGTTCGTGCCGTACTGGACCACATGAAGAAAAATAATTACGGGAAGATCGTCATGATAACAACGGATGCCGGGAGAGTTCCAACACCGCGTGAATCGCTCATCGGGGCGGCTGCCGCTGGCCTGGTCTTGGCGACAAAGGTAATGGCTAGAGAGTTCATTCGTTGGAATATACGGGTTAACCTCCTGTGCATGACATTAGTCGCCGATACGCCTGCCGAGAAAGATGTTATGAATTCTCCTGCAGCGCATGTATTTGGGAAAATATATGACCGTGTTCCGTGGGGTATCCCGACTGCTGATGATATAGCTGAGTCAGCCCTGTTCTTTTCCTCGCCGGCAACTGACAAGATAACGGGGCAGATCCTTAGCATTAATGCAGGGCTTTCTTTTCCCGGATAAGCAGTTCATTAGATGATGATGTTCATAATGAAAGGTTAAAGACGTATAATTAACTAAAAAAGGGGCTGAAGAATAAAGACCATAAGTAAAGATATTAGGAAACCGATATTCATTTATAACGGACAGGGAGCTGCAATAATTTGATATTAGCAGGTAATTAATCTCTTTCAGAGTTTAATTTTCCGCAGCATACTGCAATTGCCTTTTCCTAGTAAAAAGTTTTTGATGCTCCGTAGCTTGCTGCGGGGTTATTCATTTGAACTTTGTAATGATTATATTATTGTTCTTTCCTTATGAAGATTTTACGTTCAGTGTTTGTGAATGGGATATGGCGGATGTTTTGCGTATCCTACGGCGATTTGCCGGTTAATGGATGGCCTACATAAGAGTAGTAGAGAATAAAATCAGCCACCTGATCCTAAATGTGAGTACAGATAAGCAAGAGATACATGTCATGATGCCGATCCCGTTCATGGGACATGAACAACATTGCTCTTGTTGCGAGCGTTATATGAGCGTACCAGGCGATTTATTTACGAACCTGATAGTCAGACGTAACCGTATTTAATTTGATCTAATCGCAATTACTAGTTTTACAAAGCCAATCTACTTGCAGTCTATCTGTCTGGGAAAAAGCTTATGTCTACAATTGTTCGAAAAAAGATCAATTGTTTTGATAGACTTGCTCTGTATTTGTCGAATCAAAAGATAACATGTTGATATTAAAGGGAATGATATTGGCATGGATCATGCTAAATTTTATTTGGATATGTTTTATGAATAGTCTATGGCGACTGAATGTATCATGGAGAAAGCAGGAGTTTAAGTGAAGGCGCCTTTAAAGGATGCAAACTCCTCAACTATGTGCTGCGGTATGAAATGCTGAGCGTAAAATTATAAAAGATAACAAAATAATAAGAAAATATTAAGGAGAAAAGAGATCTTTATGCAGAATGTTTACATCATTGGTATCGGCATGAACCGTTTCGGTAAAAATCCCAATGAAACAGTACGCACCATGGCGGAACAGGTAATTCGACAAGCACTGTCAGATGCGAAGCTTAAAAAAGAGGACCTCCAGGCAGGATTTTTCTCCAATACCTTTTGGGGAATGTTCAATGAGCAGCATTCGATCCGAGGACAGATCGTCTTCAGGGGAATGGGTATTGGGGATATCCCCCTTGCGAATGTAGAGAATGCGTGCGCTGGAGCCTCTACAGCCCTGCATCTGGCAATTACAGGTATTCGGGCGGGAAATTACGAAGTGGCTATCGCGGTAGGTTCCGAGAAGCTGACCCACCCGGACAAGGCAAAGTCTCTGGGGGCCTATTCCCGGTGCATGGATGTGGAGAACTTCGACAGGCAGATTGAAACATTGATGGAGTACGGCAAGAATCTCAGGATTAATGTACCGGAGGGAGAAACGGCACCAGGTACCGGGCGGAGCGTGTTTATGGATGCGTATGCCATGATGGCCCGTTGGCATATGAGCAAATACGGATCAACCCAGGAGCAGATGGCGGTCATTGCATCCAAGAATCATTTCCACGCATCTCTCAATCCGAACGCCCAGTACCAGAACCTTATGAGTGTTGAGGAAGTCTTGGCTGACGTGCCGATCACATTCCCTCTGACCCGCGGGATGTGTGCCCCGGTGGGAGACGGAGCTGCTGCTGCCATTGTCTGTTCAGAGTCATACCTTAAGAAACTGAAGGACGCCCGTCCGGTCAAGGTGTTGGCATCCATTTTGGGGCAGGGCAAAGATCGTGCTCTCGATGGCATAGATATCGGTGAGCGGCTTGCTAACAGGGCCTATGAGGCGTCCGGGCTTGGACCGAATGATATCGACATGGCAGAACTGCATGATGCCACAGCGTATGGAGAGCTCCACCAAACTGAAGCCATGGGTTTCTGCGCTCCCGGAGAGGGTGGCCCTTATGCAGAAACCGGGGCTACTAAGCTGGGAGGGGCCAAACCAGTCAACACGAGCGGTGGTCTTGAGGGCAGGGGGCATCCAATAGGAGCATCCGGCCTTGCTCAGATACACGAACTTGCGATACAACTTCGAGGAGAAGCCGGGAAAAGACAGGTTGATGGGGCAAGGATAGGTCTTGCCGAGAACGGTGGCGGCAGCATTGGTGTTGAGGAAGCATCAATGTGTGTCCATATTTTAGGAAAAGTGTAAAATAGGCCCCATTAAAAAGGGTAAGTTGAAATATGCATACAAACTTTGAAGTCAGAGTCGTTCTTCTGTTCAGGAATGTGATTTATGGAATGAATGATGGGGCTGAGACAGCTTTGTTTTTTGCCTCGCCGGAGTCTGATCGGATTACGGGCCAGATTCTCAATATCAATGGCGGACTTTCGTTTCCGGGATAAACGATGGTTACAGAAGGTGCAATCATTACGAGGCACAGATTGAGCAGAAATATTTAACGTATTAATTCAAAACCAGAGAATGGGCAAGAAAGGGGAAATATATGACTGAAAAGGGGACAGCTAAAGTATCAGCAGAGGATATTTTGAGGGATCTAAAGGAAATAGCTGAGCAACCATATGAAAGGGCGAAAGAGTGGAAAAAAAACACAGGAGGCAAGATCATCGGATTTTTCCCCATGCATTTTCCTGAGGAACTGATCCATGCTTCCGGGCTTATGCCTGTGATGCTGCAAGAAGGTGACGAGCCGGTAACGGAAGGTCATGCATATTATTATCCTTTCTTCTGCGGATATTCACGCAGTATGTGCGATCAGGCAGCCAAAGACCAATTGAGTTTTCTGGATGTAATGCTTTCGGGTGACTATTGCATTCAAGCCATAGGGGCCGGTGAAGTCCTTCAGGTAATTCTTAAAAAGGCGCACCACATGTTTTTCCGGCTGGTAGTAGGAAATCAGCCCTGGACTCAAGGTGATATACTGGATGCTTTGAAAGAGACTAAACGGGATCTGGAAGCATACACCGGTAAAGAAATCACGACAGAGAAGTTGCGTGAGAGCATCCGGATTTATAATGAAGACAGATCCCTGATGAGGAAAATATATGAAATGAGATCGTCCAACCCCGGCATTTTGAATTCCAGGGAGATGCTATACATTGTAAAATCTAGTATGGTCATGCCTAAGCAAGATCATATAAACATGTTGAAAAACCTTCTGCCAGTTCTTGCCGAGCGCAAGGTGGCAATAAAAGATGGAGATATTCGTGTCTATCTTACTGGCAGCTTATGCGGGGCTACCAAAATAGATATACTGAGCATAATCGAAGAATCAGGCGCTGTAGTAGTCGGGGATGATCTTGTCCATGGGTATCAATACATCAGTACGGATATAGCCGATTCTGAAGATCCGATGGGTAGCATAGCGGCTTATTACATGCAGAAAAACAAGGACAAGCCATGTTCGACCCGAAACGACCCTGAAAGCAGTTGGCCCCAATGGCTCGTCAATGAGGTTAAGAAGCAAGGAGCAGACCAACTCATTGTACTTATGGCCAAGTTCTGCGAGCCTCATATGTACTTCTACCCGGATATCAAAGAAGCCATGGAAGCGGCAGATATTTCTCATCTTCTCATTGAAATTGAACATGAGGTGGTTTCTCTAGAGGCATTGAGAACCAGAATAGAAGCATTTATCGAGATGGAAAATGCTAAAAAGCATCATCATTAAAGAAACACAAACAAGCCGAGAAATGTGGAGGTAAATATATGAGCGCACAGGAAAAGAAGCAATTATTAACGAATAGACTTAATTCCGGGAAAATGGTGAACAAGCTGGTCAACGAATATTGGACAGATCTGATGCATGCAAAGGATGACGGTAAGATGGTCGTCTATACGACGGGCCTGCCTATCGGGCCGTTCATGATGGCACAGGACATGGCGTGGATCCATGGAGAAGGCTATGGAGCGCGAGTGGCGGCGCGGCACGAGGAGAAAGAACCGCAGGAATATGCCGAACGGCGCGGCTACAGTCGTGAGTGTTGCTCCTATTCCAGAACCCAGCTCGGATGCGTCATGTTTGGTGATCGCGGGGTTCCAGAGGATCTGCAAGCTGGCCCGATTGCGACTGAGATACCGATGCCGGACGCCATCGTCACCTTCTATCCGGGGTGTACCAGCGGGCCGCAGTGGGATTGGGCCATCGAGCGGATGTTCGGGAAAAAGGTTCCCTGGTTCAATGTCCAATCTCCCTACCACATGGGACGCAACGGCTCCACATATATGAAGGGAGAAGAATTTGAATCGATCGTCAAGTATGTCGTAAGGCAGCTCAAGGATATGATCCGTTTTCTCGAAGAGATAACCGGACGTCCCTTTAACTGGGATAAGTTCAGGGAGCTGATGGCTATTACCAAAAAATGTGGCCAACTGCGTAATGAAGCAATGCAGATGTGCAAGGCCATACCGGCACCCGCCAATTTTTTTGATTGGAGTATTTTTATAGCACCGGTCAATTATCTAACAGCATGGCCGGGGACAGTGGAATGCCTGAAGGCGGCAAGGGATGAGGTGAAAGATAGAATCACCAATGGCGTAACCTCAATTCCTAACGAAAAGTATCGCCTGTTTTGGGAAGGAATCATGAACTGGAACAAGCTGGGCTGGATAGGAGAAAAGTTTGCCGGTTTTAACGCCAGTGTGATAGCCGGCCGATACACCCACCAGTCCTTCTGGCAAGAGCCGGATGTGATCGATCCTGAAGATCCGCTGGAGGGAATAGCGATCAATCACCTTGAATGTCAGCTTAACATGGGGTATCCAATCACGATCAAGAAACTGAAAGAGTTGTGCGAATTTTACTCCATTGACGGAATGGTATTTCATTCTGCAAGAACATGCCGCTCATTCGATCGGTCACATTTTCTCATGGCCGAAGAACTGAGGCGTACAATGGGAATTCAGTCTACGATGTTCGAAGGGGATATGGTTGATGAATCCTTTTATCAGGACGAAGTAGTCAACACTCGTATCGAAGCCCTTCTCGAAAGCCTAGACGCAAAAAAGAACCGGCGATAAGTGAAGATAAACAGGTGCTTGCCGAACTCCCCGCGGCTTGCCGCGAGGAGTTTACCCCGAGTTTAAGTGGTATGTTGCTCATTATTTGGTAAAGAAGCCGGTGACGGGAGCGAACAAGACAATGGCAAAAAGTGTGAACGCCTTGAATATTAGTACAAAGATTAATAAATACGCCTCTCCATTAACCATGGGGGTTGACAGCGGTTCTCTCACAGCAAAGGCCGTTATCATGGATGGGAAAAAAGAAATCATAGCAGACAGTGTCGTGCAACTTGATTACGTCAGCCAGAAAGCCGTAGAATTAGCTATAGGGAACGTATTTGAATCGACAGGACTTTGTCGCGAGAATATTACTTATACCGTAGGTACCGGATATGGACGGCGAAAACTTGATTTTGCCGACAAGGCCATAACAGAAATCACCTGCCATGCAAGAGGTGCAAACTATGTTTATCCCGAAGGGAGAATGGTGATCGATATCGGGGGCCAGGACAGCAAGGTTATAGCATTGGATGAAAAAGGTAACGTAATAAATTTTGCTATGAATGACAAATGTGCAGCCGGGACCGGACAGTTTCTCGAAGTTATGGCCAGGGCGCTCGGTTTTGAGCTTGAGCAGATCGGCGAATTGTCACTCAAGGCACAGAAGGATATCGAAATTTCCAGCATGTGTGTGGTTTTTGCCGAAACGGAAATTATATCTCTTATTGCTCAAGGGGAAGATAAATATGATGTCTTGGGAGCCATACATAATTCGATTGCCAGGAGAGTTGCAGGTATGATTGGTCGCGTTGGTCTGGTGAAACCCGTGATCATGACAGGTGGTGTGGCGAAAAATATCGGAATGGTGAGGGCATTAGAAAAAGTAATGAACATATCTATACATGTACCCAAAGATCCTCAAATTATCGGTGCCATAGGGGCTGCCCTGTTCGCACAAGACTATGCTTCGAATTAAACGTAAGCGCGATAACCGACATTACAGGTAATAAACAGAAAGGAAAGAGCATGCAATACAAGACCATCCAATTAGATTTAAGGGGAGCAGGCGCATGGATTATATTGGATAGACCGAAAAATATGAACGCGATTTCAATGCAGTTGTTGGATGATCTGGAGACATCGATCACTAAGTGTCAATCAGACGACAGTATAAAAGCCATTGTGCTGACCGGTAACGGACCTGCTTTTTGTGCCGGTGCGGATCTCAAGGGGTTACTTACTTCTCTGAAAGGATCAGAAGCTGGGGCAAAAGACTTGCTTGATCGGTTTGAAGATGTATTTGGACTCATGAGGAGGGTGCCAAAGCCCGTGATCGCCGCGCTCAACGGCTTGACTTTGGCAGGCGGGCTGGAACTTGCAATGTGCTGTGATATCATCTACGCGGCCGAAAGCGCCAAAATCGGTGATGCCCACTCCAATTTTGGAGTATGTCCGGGTGCAGGAGGAGCAGCAGTTTTGCCTAGGAAGATAGGGCTCAACCGTGCCAAATACCTGCTGTTCACCGGTGATTTTTTCTCAGCAGCAGAGTTGGAGAGGTTCGGGCTGGTGAATCGGGTCGTGCCGGATGAAACTCTTATCGAAGAAGTGGAGACATTAATCCAGAAGCTTGCAGTAAAGAGTCCTTTGGTTCTTCGCAGAATGAAGGAAGTAGCCAATGCCTCCCTGGATCAGTCTCAGGAAGCGGCTCTGCGTCATGAGATCTTGAATCTACGGCAACACATGCGTTCATACGATCTGCAAGAGGGCTTAAATGCCTTTGCAGAGAAACGAAAACCGGAATTCAAGGGTTACTGATAGAAGGGTCATTGAAATGCAAATCAAAAATAAAGTGGTCGTTATCAGTGGTGGTGCATCGGGTCTCGGAGAGGCTTGTGTGCGGTTGTTTTTGGAGTCCGGCGCGAGAGTAGGGATTTTCGATCTGGATGAGGAGAAAGGAAATTCACTTGTCAGCGAATTCGCCGGTGCAGTTGTATACTGTAAAACCGATGTAACAGATGGCAACTCGGTGCAGGCGGCTGTGGATGCGACGGTTAAAGAGTTTGGCGAGGTTAATATTGCGATAAACTGCGCCGGTATCGTCAGTGGAGCTAAAGTCTATTCGAAAAGAGGCACCTTTCCAATGGACATGTTCAATAAGGTCATTCAGATTAATTTGATAGGCACTATGAACATGATCTGTTGTGCCGTACATGCAATGATGAAAAACGAATCCGACGAAAACAATGAGCGTGGCGTTATTGTCAACACTTCGTCCGGTGCAGCATTCTCCGGTCAGGTGGGGCAGGCGGCCTACAGTGCATCCAAGGCCGGTGTGGTCGGCATGACACTTCCCATCGCCCGTGAGATCGGGGAGTATGGCATGCGGGTTGTGACCATTGCCCCGGGACTCTTTGAAACACCCATGTCAAGCGGTATGCCAGAGTCGTTCAAACAAATGATTGTCGAGCATATCCCATTTCCCAAACGGCTTGGAAGACCATTGGAGTTTGCCTTATTGGCGCGATCCATTGTGGAAAATCCTTATCTGAACGGCACGACGATCATGTTGGATGGAGCTGCCCAACTGCCGGCCAAGTAAAAAGAAAATGATTGAAATCTTTAATTATGACTGACAAGAATTTCACCAGAGTTCCCGGGACGTACGTAGCCATGCATCTTGATGATTTGGCTGCTGATGTGTTTTGGATCGTATCCGGGTCGAGACCTGATACTGTTGATTCTCTGCTGCGGTTTATACCGGGAGCGAAACAATCAGCCATATCGGCTCAGTTGATAAAAAATAAAACGCATACAACTCAATCTAAAGCATGCTTGATCTTTAAAAAACATCCATCAGCTTATGGCCGAATAAGATATTATCATTATGTTACATCCAAAAAGATATCGTGGCATGAGGTGAGATGCTTGTTCGGAATAGACAATTGGCAATAGCTACATCGTCAATCAAGGACAGTGATGATAAAATCATTGTTCGATGAAGTAGTTCTCTCTAAATTATTACTAACGATCATAAAAAAGCGTTTAATAAAAAATGAGTTCGTTTATAGCCGGATGTAAGTTTAATAATGAGATTATTCAAAGACCTATAGAAAGGATGTTATTATGCTGTATAAATTCGACGGAAAGCAACCATCAGTCGGCCGAGATTCCTATGTCAGTGATAGTGCTCTCGTCATCGGCGATGTGACCATTGGTAACAATTGCTATATTGGACATGGAGCCATAATAAGGGGTGATTACGGCAGGATTGAAATAGGAGACGGCACGGCTGTTGAAGAAGGAGCTATTCTTCACGCACCTCCAGAAGAGATGAACATAATTGGTGAAAAGGTCACTATAGGTCACGGTGCAATCGTACATAGCAAGTTCATCGCGAATCAAGCTGTTGTAGGTATGGGTTCCGTAGTCAGTATACGGTCTGAGATTGGAGAGTGGGCGATTCTTGCCGAAGGATGTATCGTCAAGATGAAACAGACGATCCCGCCGAGAGTGGTGGTAGCTGGGAATCCTTCCGTAGTCGTACGAGAACTACAGGATAAGGATATGAAGTTATGGAATTGGGGTAAGCAGGTATATATTGATCTGGCTAAGAAATATCTGGATATTGGAATGGAACCGGTAAAAAATCAGAAATGATCGATCGGATGATGCTTATCAAATGAATGATTTGCAACAATTGTTCGCGATATAAACAAATGATTATATTTCGCTATGTTATTAGTCGTTAACTACATGTAATTAAAGCTGAAAGTGCGTTGGGGGCGATGGCATGTATATTGCAAAAGTATACATGCCATCAAAAAGGTGTCATATGCATAGGCATTCAACTATACGTAATTAATAACGTCTGAATAAGACACAACATCTTACATTAAAAGTAAAACATGGAGGATTAAATGGCTTATCAAGAAGAAGAAACTGCAAATGTTCAGGCTGAATTGCAGAAAATTGTACAGGAGCGAGAGAAATACCGTATCTCTCAGACCAGAAAATACTACAAAGAAGAGGTCATTCCTGCAAAGGATAATGGTAAAACCGTAATTTATGCACCTGGATTTGGAGCAGGTGAGTTGGTCTATAGTTTTGAAGATTGCATTCTGGTTGTACCCTCAGACAATTATTGCGTTTACACTGCAGCCAAACGTAAGCAGAGGAGATATCTGGATTTGGCCGAGTCTGAGGGACTAAACCCAGATCTGTGCTCATATGACAGGCTGGCAAGCGGCCTTTTGTTTGCGCAGGACGGAGAATACGGGCCTTTGCCAGCTCCAGATATTATCATCGGTGCATGCAACATGTGTGATACGCATGCAAGACTGTGGGATATTTATACGGATTATTATAAAGGAGTGCCCTTCTTCCCGTTTTACTATCCGATTCCTGAATCGGATGAAAGGATGCCGGATTATGTGATCGAATTCGGTAAAAGCCAGATAAGAAAGGCGCTCAACTTCATTTCAGAACACACCGGAAAAAAACTTGACTGGGACAGGTTTAAGGAAACGGTCAAACTGTCGATGGACACGCAGCAACTATATGTTGATAAAGTCGTCGCTGCGCGTGTTGCCAGACCCAGTCCCTGGAGCACAATACAGGCCATGGCGGATGCGTTTTATCTGGCCGCCTATTTAGGGCGCCCTGAGGCAAAAAAATATTATGAACTCGTTGCCAAGGAAGTGGAATTCCGGGTGAAGCATAAAATAGGGATTAATCCCAATGAGAAATTCCGTTTGCTTTATACCGAGCTTCCGCCCTGGTTCTGGACGGGAATTATGCGTATTTTCCATGACAGGGGCGGTACCTTGGCAATCGAATCGTATCCCAGTACCTTCTGGCTGAGCAACCTTTTTGATAGGCACTTCAACTTAGAGCCTGTCTACGAGCTCGATCCGGAGAAGCCCGACGAGGCGATTTTCCTCCGTCTGGCAAACAGCAGCATGGTGAGAAGTCAGAAGCATATGCTTGATCAGTATGTGTTGGCGACAGAGAAGTATGATCTGGATGGTGCAGTTTTTTTCACAAACCGTTCATGTCAGATTTGCACCCGCTCGATGCCGATGAGGGAGCAGGTTTACCGAGAGCGTACAGGGAAGCCGACCATGAGTTTTGCCGGCGAGCACTGTGATGACCGCTCTTTCTCCCAGTCACAGACAATGGCGAAGATAGATTCATTCTTCAACACCTTGGAGAGGTTGCAATAGCGGTTCAGAAGGTATTATTAATAAAGGAGATAAACAATGGTCAAAATAAGTGATTTTGAAAAAATTTATAATGATAGGCACTCTTTGGCTTGGCAATGGAAAAAAGAAGGGAAAAAGATTTTTGGCTATATCTATTCCCTCATGCCGGAGGAGATATTGTATGCAGGAGGGATCATACCTGTTCAGTTGACAGAAAGTGAGGACACCGAAGACCTTAGGATGGGGAAGGTCTATACACCTGAGACATTTTGTGACTACAGCCTGTCGTTAGCCGGACAAGGGATAGCCGGAGTGTATGAATATCTTGACGGTGTCATCTTCAATGATGCTTGCTCTCAAACGAAAACCGCGTGTGAGGTCTGGGCAGAGAAATGCAAACCACTGCCTCCCTTCTTCGATTTCATGATGCATCCTGATCAGCAGGATGAGGGATCGATTAAATTTTATATTGCGAGCATTGATGACTTGAGGAAGCGTGTAGGGAAATTCATCGGCAAAGACATCACCGATGATGACATCAGAAATGCTGTTGAAGTGTATAATGAAAACCGTAGATTGGTGAAAAACCTTTACGAAATGAGGTTGGTGGATAATCCGCCCATTCTGGGCAGTCAGGTTTTCTCTGTAATGAAAGCGGGTTTGGTAATGCCTAAAGACCTGCATAATAAAATGCTGGCGGAATTGCTTGAGGAAATACCTAAGTGGGATCCTCCCCAAAAGGAAAAACGGCCAAGAATTATGGCATGGAGTCATATCTTTGAAGAATGTGCCGGCAAAACGTTCCCGAATTTCATTCAGATGATTGAAGAAATGGGTGCAGATGTCGTTCATGATGAGTTGTGCCAGGGTGCACGCTACTACGATGGGGAAGTGGTTGTAAAACCGAATATACTGGAGGCCCTGGCAGAGCGATACCTCGGAAATGTTCCTCATTCCACAAAATATACTACCAAAGAAAGAATCCAGAACATTGATGAAATTAATACAAAATACCGTTTGGACGGAATTATCTTTTTCCTAACGAAATATTGTCAGCCCGACTGGTTCCAGCAGTTCCTTATAGAGAAGGCAATGAAGGAAAAGGATATTCCGTTTATGACCGTGGAAACGGTGGCGGGAATGCCGAAAGCATCGGTACGAACAAGACTGGAAGCCTTTATAGAAATGATTAAATAGAAACAGAAGGAGTTTATGAATGAATCAGGAAGGTCTGAGGATTAGTAAAGAACATGCTTGGGTAAGTGTCGAACAAGAGACTTTGGTGACGATAGGTATCACTCAGTTTGCACAGGATAGCATGGGAGAAATAACGTATCTGGAATTGCCTGATGTGGGGCAGGAAGTGCAGGCTGGAGAGTTTTTATGTGCGATCGGCTCATCAAAGGCCTTTGTCGATCTGCTTTCACCGCTATCCGGTGAGGTCGTTGAGGTAAATGAAAAACTTACAGATACTCCCAATCTTGTCAATCAGAGCCCCTACGACGATGGTTGGTTCATAAAGCTGAAAGCTTCGAATCTTGAAGAGATAGATGACTTGATGGACAATGAATCTTATGAAAAATTCATCGAAGAAGAAACTATGTAGATCAATACTCAATACGAACCATCAATCCGGAATGCAAATGGCGTTTATCGTGACCTGAGCATCAAATGTATAGCAACATGACGTGTTGGTAAATGAAAAATGAGGATATGGTTTGAGAATATTAAGGTACATCGATCTCAAGCCATCCTTGTTAGTCGAATAAGGAAGTTATGAATTTTGTTGGAATAGATATAGGATCTACTATGACAAAGGTTGTCATAGTAGACAGTGATGAAAAGATTATTGCCTGCTTTTTCGGTCAGACCGGAGCAGAACACCGCAGGCTTGCTAATGTTGTAACGAATCAAGCCCTTGAGCAAGCAGAACTGTCTTTAAGCGATATCGATTGCATTGTTTCAACAGGATATGGAAGAGTTAATGTGCATTTCGCAGACTATCAGTTCACAGAGATAAAATGTCATGCAAAAGGGATATGCAAACTTTTTCCGCAGGCCAGGACAATTATTGATATAGGTGGTCAAGATTCGAAGGGAATCCGGGTAAAGGATGGAAAAGTGCTGGATTTTGTCATGAATGACAAATGTGCAGCTGGCACAGGAAGGTTTCTTGAGATTATTGCAGACATAATGGGAGTGAAAGTGTCCGAACTGGCAGATTTGGCATTGAAGGCCGAACAGAAGACCACTTCGAGTAACATCTGTTCGGTTTATGCTGCCCAAGAAGTTATGGCAAATATGGCCAAGGGGATGAAGCGCGAGGATATAGCTGCAGGGCTCCATCAATCAATGGCTATTAGGATATGCAACATGGTTAAAAGAATCGGGATAAAGGATGAAGTGGTAATGACAGGAGGAGGGGCCAAAAACAAGGCCTTGAGAAATGAGGTAGAAAATTATTTGGGCATTCAGATCCAATGTCCTGAGGAACCTCTCATAACAGGGGCTTTAGGTGCGGCATTGTTGGGTAAGGAGATGGCCTTTGAGGAACTGCAAGCCGGAAGGGAATTGCCCAAAAGAGAAATGCGGCTGGGGGAGGTACGCCTCTATGACTGATATAGATGGATATTCAGCTGGCATCGATCTGGGTTCGGCATTTGTTAAAGCGGTTGTTTTCAAGGGAAAGCAAATTGTATCCACCCATGTTGCTCCGATGCAAGGTATATTTACAACCATTGCCGAGGAAGCCTTGAATGCGGCCTTGGCAAAGGCTGATATTTTGTTCGAATCCCTTGAATGGGTGGCAAGTACCGGATATGGCGAATATAATCTTTCCTTTTCTCATAAAGCTGTCAACCCTCTGACGGCAGGAGCCTGTGGGGCATATTATTTATTGCCTACGGCAAGGACGGTGATAGATTTCGGAATTAATCAAAGTTCTGTCTTAAGATTGGATGACCAAGGCAATATTATAGACAATATTATAAGTGAAAAGTGTGCTTCAGGAAGCGGTTGGCTTTTAAGCGTTATTGCACGCATATTGGGAGTAGGCATCGAAAAGCTTGGCGGGCTTTCTTTGGGATCAGATAACCCCGTTACCTTGACATCGGATTGTGCCGTTTTTGCGGAGACAGAAGTGATATCCAGAATCAGCGAAGGCAATTCCAGAGAAGACATTGTGGCCGGGGTGCACAGGATTTTAGCCGATAGAATTAAGAGTTTGGTCGATAGGGTTGGCCTGACACAGGATTGCGTTTTGATCGGAGGAGGCGCTAGAGACGCTGGCTTGCTGAAAAGATTGGATGAGATTCTGGATTGTGAAATAAAAGTAATTGATAAGCCTCAGTTCGAGTCAGCAATTGGTGCTGTCATCTATTGGCAAGATGGTTTGACCTGATATCTGGTGGAAAGAACGTAAAATGGAGGAATAAAATATTGGTAAAAAAAGATCTGATAGTGATAGGTGGCGGACCAGCTGGCTATGCCGGGGCCGTTCGTGCAGCGCAACTAGGCGCGAAAGTAATGTTATTGGAAAGTGCGGAACTCGGTGGTATCTGCTTACACCGAGGATGTATACCGACCAAGGTTTTCTTGCAGGTTACTGAGGTTCTCGAAACGGCCCGTAAAAGCAAACGTTTTGGAGTCACGACCGGCGAGGCAACGCTGGATTTCAACAAAATGATTAATTATAAAGATCAAGTCATAAGGACCATTGTATCAGGCCTTCACGGACTCATGAAAAATAATGCAATTGAGGTTGTAAAAGGTGTCGGCAGGCTAAAGTCTAAGAACGAATTAAAAGTAACTGCTAATAACGGAATAAGCTCTTTTTCCACGGACAGGATTATCCTGGCCACGGGCTCTTCACGGGCACTGCCTCCCATACCGGGTGTGGATGGGGCAGGTGTGATAACAACCGATGGAATCTTTAAGTTGCAGAATAAACCCGAGAGTATGGCCATAATCGGTGCCGGTCCGTGCGGGGTGGAACTTGCTAATATCTTTGCCGTTTTGGGTACCAAAGTGTATCTGGTTGAAATGTTGCCTCATATAGTCCCTACAGAAGACCGTGAGGTTGCGGATGCCTTGGAGAGATGTCTTAAAAAATCGGGCATTAAAACATATACCGGGACCGCCTTAGAAAAGATAGAAGATGGCGAAAACGGAAACAAAAAACTAACGTTAATCCATAATGCTGGCGCAACGAATGCAGAGGTCCAGATGGTTGTTATCTCCACCGGAAGCCGACCGAATACCCAGGATCTGGGACTTGAAGACGCGGGCGTTAAAGTAGAAAGAGGAGCCATACTGGCTGATGCAAAAATGCAGACCTCTGTGCCCGGAATTTGGGCAGCCGGTGATGTTGCCGGGGGAATAATGCTGGCGCATGTTGCATCCCGAGAAGCGGAAGTGGCCGCTGAAAACGCGCTGGGAATGGAATCAAAGGTAGATTATAGCGCAGTGCCGGCCTGTATATATACAATGCCTGAAATCGGTTCAGCAGGTTTGTCCGAGTCTGCGGCAATTGAGAAAGGTTATGACATCAAAATAGGACGTTCCTATTTCGCGGCAAACAGCAAGGCCCTGATCCAGGGGGAGCGCAACGGATTCGTCAAGATCGTTGCAGAGTCGGGTTCAGGCGAGATTCTGGGGATTCATATTTTCGGGGCGCATGCCACCGAGTTGGTCTCCGAAGCGGCCGTATGCATCGCAAAAAGTATCACCATTCGTGATTTGTCAGATATCATACACGCTCATCCTACTCTGCATGAGGCGATCAGAGAGGCGGCAGTAAGCATAGATTACGGGAATCATTGAGTCAAAAATCTGATGAAAACCTTTTACGCATATGATCTTGGCCTAACAAATTATAGAGAAGCTTTGGCCTTGCAGCAGAGACTGGCGGAAAGACGGCAAAGAGGGGACATATCGGATGTTCTTCTTCTTACCGAACATACCCCGGTTGTGACAATCGGGCGTTTCGTGAAATCAGATGAACTGGAAAAGGAGATATGTGTTCCACGAGAAAGGATACTGGAACAAGGCATATCAGTTGTACCTTGTGACCGTGGCGGTCGTTTAACCTATCATGGACCTGGGCAACTGGTTGCGTACCCAATCATCCATCTTCAGGAGAAGGGACTCGGTGTTAAACAATATGTCTGGATGCTGGAAGAAAGCATCATCAAGACCGTTGGCCATTTCGGCATCAATGGACAAAGGCGGTCAGGCTTGAATGGTGTGTGGATTGGCGAGAAAAAGATTGCCGCCATAGGTCTTCACGTTTCTGAGGGCGTGAGCAGGCACGGGATTGCTTTGAACGTGGATGTGGATCTGTATCCATATGGATTGATTATTCCCTGCGGCATAACAAATTTGGGCGTTACCTCAATTACAGACACGCTGGATGGAAAGAATGTTCCCATGCCTGTAGTCAAAACAGTTTTCGCTAATAGTATGTCCCGTATCTTAAACATAGATATACGACCAATGGGAGGAATGAGTGAATGCTTGTTTCTACTGGAAAACTACCGGAGTGGTTCAAGACAGATAAGCTAAATGTCAAGGCCATAAAGGATATGCGGGGTCTGATGTACGGGCTGCACCTTAACACGATTTGTGAAAGTGCGTGCTGTCCAAACAGGTTTGAATGTTTTGCCCAAAAGACGGCGACTTTCATGATTCTTGGCGATACTTGCACGCGAAATTGTAGATTCTGCTGTGTGAAAAAGGGTCGCCCGGTAGCACCTGATCCCGCAGAACCGGAAAACATTGTCCAGGCTGTTGAAAAACTGGGTCTGAAATATGTTGTCATTACATCAGTTACTCGGGATGATCTTTACGATGGTGGCGCTTCTCATTTTAAAGCGGTTGTAAATACTATTAATTCCCATGACCAGAGCATTTTGATTGAATTGTTGATACCGGATTTCGACGGGTCTGGCTCTGCATTGAAACTGGTGGTAGATTCAGGTATATGCGTTTTAAACCATAACGTGGAAACAGTTCCCCGACTTTACGCAAAAGTTCGTCCTGAGGCAAATTATCGAAGATCTATTGCTCTATTGCGAAAGTCAAAAGATATGCGTCCTGATCTTCTGACTAAATCCGGTTTGGTGTTAGGTCTTGGAGAGACAAAAGAAGAAATTCTTGAAGTAATGGGGACTCTCAGGGAAGCAAAGTGCAGCATTCTTACGCTCGGCCAATATCTGCGGCCATCAAGCAGTCAAACAGAGGTGAACAGATTCCTTGAGCCAGAGGAATTTGCTTTCTACAAGGGCGCGGGCGAAAAAATGGGATTTGAGTTTGTCGTCTCCGGACCCAGAGTTCGTAGCTCATATCATGCATCATCTGCATATAATAATATTTTATCCCATGAAGTGGCTTCAGGTATATGAAGATGAGTATTGGTGTTGCGATTGACAAAGAGGTATTTCCGGAGATTTATGTTGTTGGTTCTACATAAAGAAAAGAATGTATTTTTACAGTTGCATGGATCAATCGATGCATTATGAGGTCTTTGATGATTATCAGCTAATGCAAAAATCGTGTGATCTTTGAATGAGGGTATATAGGTAGAGTTTGGTTTTAGGTCATATCTGTCAACACGCACATTTAGTGCCAGAAATTCATTATAGTCTGAAATTATTTGCTTGGAGAGTAAAAATGCTGAGCACAGCACGACGAGGTATGAAATAAAATACCAATAAATGGAGTAAATATGGAAAACACAGATGTTTACAAGACAACTCGATTAACGGAATCGTATTGGCCGGCTGACAGATCAAAGCCTCTGGTCAATAAGAGCATAGGGCAGGTAGCTCGTGAAACTGCAGCTAAAGTTCCAGATCGTATTGCTTTGGTTGAGGGAGTAGCAGATACTCCCAACCGCCGGCGATGGACATATGCCCAGCTGCTGGCCGAGTCAGAAAAAGTTGCTGTGGCGCTTCTCACTAAGTTTGAGCCAGGCGAGCGTGTAGCAGTTTGGGCGGACAATGTTCCCGAATGGGTATTGATGCAGATAGGTTGTGCCCTTGCCAAAGTAACATTGGTTACAGTTAATCCTGCCAACCGGATACGGGAGATAGAATATCTCCTGGGTCAGTCCGAAGCTGCAGGGGTTTTTCTCATCGCAGAATACCGCGGACATAAAATGCTAGAAACCATCAACCAAATTCGAGATAAGCTACCGCATCTGAGAGAAGTTATCAGTTTTTCCAAATTTGAAGATTTTGTAAAGAGCGGCAGCAATTCCAACGTGGCGTTTCCGACAGTCACTCCGGAAGACCCCTTTGTTATCATGTATACATCAGGGACGACTGGTGCGCCTAAAGGTGCCATCCTTACTCATAATGGAATGATATCGTGCATCTCCTACATGGCAGAGCGAGCCGGACTGAATACCGGCGTATGGGTGAACGTTATGCCGATGTTCCACATGGGCGGGTCCTTTGCTTCACTGGGATGCATTTCGCAACGTGCTACTCATGTCTTGGCACCTGCCTTTGACCCGATTCTTTTTAGTCAACTTGTCGAAGAAGAGAAGGGCACATTTGCCCTGCTTGTGCCCACTATGATCGAGATGCTGTTGAGCAAGCCAGAGTGTAAGAATTACGATCTTTCCACCCTGGAGACCATACAATCGGGAGCATCGAAAGTAGAGACAGCCTTGATTCATAGGGTCAAGGCTGAAATGAATTGTGACATGTGCAATGCATTCGGTCAGACAGAAGCCGTCTCTATCTCCCTGACCCACACTGATGATTCGCCCGAAGATAAATCGGAAACCATCGGGCAACCTTATCCCCAGATCGACGTGAAAATCGGGGACCGCGAAACCGGAGAAGTGCTTTCCCTCAATGAAGAGGGCGAGATTTGTGTTCGAGGCTACTCGGTCATGAAAGGTTATTACAACATGACGGAAGAAACTGCGAAAACCGTAAGAGACAGATGGCTTCATACAGGCGATCTCGGCTCGATGGACGAAAGAGGGTTCTTGAAAATTACGGGTAGAATAAAAGATATGATTATCCGTGGCGGGGAAAACATATATCCGGCCGAAGTAGAGAATCTTCTGATGGAGCATCCCAAAGTTGCCAAGGCGGCAGTCGTCGGCATTCCTAATCAGAAATGGGGTGAGGAAATAGGGGCGATTATCATACCGAAATCGGCGGACGATTTGCCGGACCCTCAGGAATTGCACGACTATTGCCGCGCGAACATAACGCATTTTAAGACACCGCGGATTTGGGCTGTTACAAACGAATTTCCATATACCGCAACGGGAAAAATTCAGAAATTCATGTTAAAAGATCTAATTGTCAAAGGCGAGCTGAAAACAAAACGGACCTGATAAAGAACAACAGATCAGACGGTATAATTGCATACAAAGCGAGGCTATTTAGGCATGGATTTAGGGCTACCCAAAAGCTAAGATAAGGAGATCTGGCCATGTTTGATGTTTCCAAGTTTTCTTTAAAGGAAAAAGTCGCACTGGTGACCGGTGGTGGACGCGGTATCGGCCGGGCCATTGCATATGGCTTTGCCAAGGCTGGTGCTACCGTCGTTATCTCCAGCCGTAAGGAGCAAAATCTGAAAGAGACATTACAAGGAATGACAGCCATCGGTTGTGATGTTTTTGTTGTTTCCGCGCATCTGGGAAAACTTGAAGAAATCCAGAGAGTGGTGGATACGGTCGTAGAGAAGTTGGGTCGGATTGATATCTTAGTCAACTGTGCTGCAACCAGCCCTGCCACTGCCTCTGTCCTTGATACCGACGAACGTCTGTGGAACTCTGTGATGAATCTTAATCTTAAAGGCGTTTACTTCATGAGTCAGGCCGTGGCCAGAGTTATGAAGAAGCAGGGCGGTGGAAAAATCATCAATTTCGGCTCAATTGCCAGCTTTTATCCGGAACCACGTGCCAGTTCCTATTGCATATCTAAGGCCGGTATTCGAATGATCACCCGGTCTTTTGCCATGGAACTGGCACGGGATAATATTCAGGTCAATACCATTTGTCCCGGCCCCATCAACACCGATATGTTGCATTCTAATTGGGCGCATTTACCACAAGACGATGCGGAAAAGAGAAAGGAAGAGCTGGTCAACAGGTTGCCGACCGGACGAATAGGCGAGGCGGACGAAATCGTCGGGGCATCGCTCTATTTGGCATCTGACGCATCCAGTTATACAACCGGAGCAGAAATTATCATTGACGGCGGAGTGCTTTATGCGTCTTCAGAGAGAAGCGTACTTCTAGCTTGAAAAGAGTGGAGATTTTGTTTTTTATACTGATGCTCAAAAAAGAATTCCTCGACCTATATGACCTGTTCAATTCTTTTCTGAACTGCAATAATGTAACTGAATCGCTTTAATTTCAGGTAGTTGATGAACTCGATATCATAGAATCCTGGATCACATAAAACCCGTTTCGTCCTGAAAGTCTTGCCCAAGGCTAGAACCGTCCGGGCAAAAACTCCCAACAACTCGGTAACGAATGCATATTGCCTGAAAGGTTCCAGAGATTGACCTCATATCAACTGCCAATAAAGGCTATCAATGGATGATGTGACTCGCCGCCCTGTTTTTTCGGATCATATCCTTATGCGAAATGTGGGTTTAAGACATTGCAGATTTGGGTAATCGCAGACAAATTTATATATTTTGATGCCCTGCAGGCTGGGCATTCTTTTTGTTGTATAACCACTATAAACAATTGTTCGTGCAATGTTCAATTGTTGATAAAAAATGATGTTGATTTATGCGAGTGTTGTCTAAGTATAGGTAATAAAAAGAAAAAAAAGTCATATAACATGGCATATCAATTGCTTTATAAACAAATGTCACATCAGAATGTTCAATATGGTTCTGATATGAATCAGCTTGGTAAGTATTCTGTAATAAGGTAAAGTGACGGGCTTTTCGTTCGTAAGGACGTAGTGAATCTATGATTGAAAAAAAGATGCGAGATCCGTGGACATAAAAAAATGCGGACCTCGCGTTTACATCCACGGAGGTAGAATTATGAAAGACGTTGTCATCGTTTCAGCTTGCCGGACGGCAGTGGGATCATTTGGCCGTTCTCTAAAGGATATACAACCGTATATTCTAGCAAGTGCAACAATGAAGGAAGCCATCAAAAGGGCAGGCATTGATCCGAGCATGATCAACGACGTCCGGTATGGTTGTGTTCTCGAACCGTATCATTATACGCCAAATATAGCCCGAATTGCGGCCCTCGATGCGGGGATTCCGGAAACAATCCCGGCGGTAACGGTAAATCGTCTCTGCGTATCAGGTATGGAGGCCGTTATTTCCGGCATGGGAATGATCCAGTCAGGGTTGGCCGATGTGATACTGGCCGGCGGCGTGGAACATATGTCGAGTGTCCCTTATGGCGTACCTTCAGCTCGTTGGGGCTGTCGGTTGCAGACTCAGACATTTGATGATTTCCTGATTGAATCGCTCTATGGCGGTTCCAAATTCATTCCAGGCATGGAAAAAGGGCCTGCCAAAGAGGGACCTGTTGTTGAAGCTTTCCGGGGCAAGCCTTATCTCATGGGTCAAACGGCTGAACTGGTCGCTCAGATGTACAATTTAAGCCGTGAAGAGATGGACGAGGTTGCATTGCGGAGCCATAATAATGTAGAGCGTGCTACGATGGAAGGTGAATTCAAGGATGAGATCGTTCCCATCGAGGTTCCGCAGAAGAAGGGCAAACCGCCCATCATTTTCAACAAGGATGAACACTTCATGCCGGGGCTTACCATGGACAAGCTCGCGGCACTGCCGCCTGCCTTCCTTCCAAAAATCGGTAAGGTAACTGCCGGCAACGCGTCGGGAATCAATGACGGTGCCAGCGGTATGATGATCATGTCTGATGACAAAGCAAAAGAATTGGGATTAGAGCCGATCGCAAAAATTAAAGCAGTAGGATATGGTGCATGCCACCCCTCATGCATGGGCCTCAGCCCGGTACCGGCCGTTCGGAACCTTATGGAGCGTTCGGGACTAAGTATGAACGATTTCGAGCTGATGGAAATCAATGAAGCCTTTGCCTCCCAATACTTAGGTTGTGAGGAAGAACTTGGTTTAAACCGGGAAATCACGAATATAAATGGATCCGGGATTGGTATGGGCCATCCTGTCGGTTCTACCGGCAGTCGCATTATGGTGACTCTGATCTATGCCATGATTAAGCATGGCAAGACGCTCGGCCTAGCGTCTCTTTGCGGCGGCGGCGGCGTTTCTATGGCAACGGCTATCGAAATGATAGGAGGCTGATATGTCAGCAAAATTTATATTTTCAACGAGAGATCATTCGTTCATACTGAAAGAATGGTTGGACATGAACAGAATATTTGAAACCGATCGCTTCAAGGATGGTTATTCAGTAGATGATCTGGATTTTATTCTGGAAAACGGGCTGAAAGGGGCGAAGGAAATTATCGCACCTTCCTGTGAAGATTCTGACAAGGATGGTTGCTTGTATGATGACGGGAAAGTGATCACGCCCCTGTCCACCAAGGATGCCTATTTCTTTGTTGCCGATAACGGATTTGCAGGTACAAACCAGGATCCAGAGGATGAATCGGCCCTGCCCCTGACCGTGTTGTGGTCTCTTTACGAATATTTTATCGCAGCCAATCCCAGTATTCAGACCCTGTACCTCGGTACCGTGGGATGCTGCGGTCTGATCAGGGATTTTGGAAACGAGGAGCTGAAAGGGGCGTATCTGCCGAAGCTTTACTCCGGCAAGTGGTCCGGCACCATGGATCTGACGGAACCCAATGCGGGTTCAGATGTCGGAGATACCACAACCAGGGCTATATCGACCGGAGTTTCTGGTGAATACCTTATCAAGGGAACGAAATCATTCATCAGCGGCGGCGACCAGGATATAACGGAAAATATCGTCCATCTGACCTTGGCACGCATTGAGGGCGCTGCTCCAGGGACAAGAGGACTTTCACTTTTTGTAGTACCGAAGTACCTGCCCGATCAGGACGGCAATCCCGGGGAGTGGAATGATATTAACTGTGTCGGCATTGAGCACAAAATGGGTCTTCGGGGATCCCCAACGTGCGTGGTTAGCTTTGGAGACGAGGGAAAATGCAAAGGATATCTTTTGGGCAATCCTCCCGGCGAGGACGGTATAGCTCAGGGGATGGCCCAGATGTTCAAGATGATGAATGAGGAACGTATCATGTCCGGTCTTTCCGGGTGCGCTCTGGCTACGGCAGCGTATAACAACGCCGTTCAGTATTGCAATGAACGTATCCAGGGGCGACCGACCAGCAATCCCAAAGAGGGGCGGTGTCCGATAATCAAGCACGAGGATATCAAAAGGATGCTTCTGTTCCAGAAAGCTCACACGGAGGTATTTCGAGCCATGGTGCTTCAAACCTTCTGGTGGGTGGACATAGAGAACAATAGCAAAGATGACGAACTTCGCAAGGAGGCCAAGGTATTCCTTGAGGTCAACACTCCAATCATCAAGGCCTACTGCTCTGATATGGCATTGCAGTGCATATCCGAGGCCCTGCAGTGCTACGGCGGCTTTGGTTTTTCGGAAGAGTATCCCATGGCCGAATACTATCGTGATGCGAGGATTTATCCGATCTGGGAAGGAACCAACTATATACAGTCCCTTGATCTGATCGGGCGAAAGATGACCATGAAGAAGGGAGAGGTCTTTGCTGCATGGCTTAAATATATCGAGGACTTTGCCGCGGCCAACAAAAACGAGGCAGGATATGAAAAGGAGTTTTCTCTCCTCATGGATGCTCTGAGTAAATACGGCGAGGTGCTGAATGCCGTAAAGGATATTTCAGCCATTCCGGGTATGCCTCAGCTCTATGCAACCAGAGTGTTGCACGCCACAGGCAAACTGTGGGCTGCCAAACTCCTCCTTGAGATGTCCCTTGTGGCTAAGAAGAAACTTGACGAGTTAGGCGATGATCACTTCGATGCAGCTTTCTATAAGGGCAAGATCGCCTCGGCGCGTTTCTATGTAAGAAATATTTTGCCGGAGATTGGTGCCTTGGCGGAAGTCCTGAAAACAGAGGATGACACCGCCATTAAGGCAGCCGAAGAGATATTCTTTATGTAGATTTGTATTCAGATATAAATATTAAGCTATTATAGAATAACCCCTGTCTAACCCCTCCGTTATGTATAGGGGGCGGGAAGAATATTCCTGCCCCCTATACATAATATGTAGGGCTGGAATGTGATACTTATAGAATTAATATATTCCGACATTCGTTTGAGAATGGAGATGTATTTTTGAAAGAATATAAATACTTGTTATCAAATAGCCATAGGCGAAACCTACTTGCCACATAACAGTTCATCAGGAACTCAAAACAGAAAGGAATTTGATCATGGAAACCGGGATACGAGAAATATCAGATGATATTTTCATGATCACGCTTCCAATAACGTATGAGCCGAGGCATGTGAATGTGTTTGCAATCATGAAAGACGGGCTGGTTTCGCTTATCGATACTGGCCCTAATTTCCCTGGAGTTTTTGCTGCATTGGAGAGTGTGCTAGGAAAAATTGGCCGAAAGACAAAAGAGATAGACCAGATTTTTGTAACGCATTCTCATTCAGATCATTGCGGACTGGCAGGGGCGATCCAGAAGATCTCAGGTGCCGAAGTTTACATGCATGAAATGGAGTATAGAAGATCCATGGTGGATGAGAAAATGCTGTACAATTCCATGCGATCATTTTACCACCAGGGAGGTCTTTCGCATGCAATATTTGAAAGGGGATTAAAAACCAGAAAGATGTGGAATGAAGCAACTCTTCCATTTAATGAGATGGATTTTCTTGTTCCCGGTGATAGCATAAGAGTAAAAAATGAGATTGTCGAAGTGATACATTGTCCAGGTCACACTGCCGGCCATGTTGTTTTCTTTATACGTGAGCGTGCCCTTTTGTTTTCCGGTGATCATGTACTGCCGCACATCACACCGAATTTGAGCCCGGATCTAACAAATCATTTGTTCCGCCCTCTGATGAGTTTTATCAATTCACTCGACAACATAAGAGACCTGCCTGTCTCGATGGTCTACCCCGCACATGGAAAGCCATTCACAAATTTAAAAGAGAGGATTGAAGATATGAAATCCCATCTTAATGAGAGAAAAATTCTAATTATCAATTCTCTAAGTGCAGGGCTAAAAACAGCTTATGAAATTACCGAGTATGTATTTGGAGTAGATCTTTCTGATTATGATAAACTTCTTGCCTTCGATGAAACCTATTCATATTTAATGGAGCTTGAGTCAGAGTCACTCATTAGGTGTAAGTTGTTGAATTCTAAATCTGTATACATACTTTTGTAATACCCGTGAAAAATGGGGCACGGGTATAAAAAAGGTGGTTGTATCTGTTCTTATTTTGTAGATTTTTTTTGTATCAAGAAACTATACCAACAACTGTTCGAATAGTGAACAGTTGTTGAATTCATCAAAATTTATCTTATTTGATTATAAAACTATAATGCTATGATTATATTAATTAAATAACAATAAGCATGGTTGGCTTCTCTTTTGCATTAAAATAAAGACATGTTGCATGCAGAAGCATTATTAGGGTCAGAGTTATACCAACAGGTGAAACAGAGAGGTTAATATTTTGATGTCACCCGATATGGCTTTATCATATCAGGGCTCAGGACTACGGCAACCATGGTAATCAGAAAAAACAACTCACGTCTAACTTTTTATTGGGATACCCCGGGAATTGTCTTTAGAAAAATTAAGAACCTCCATCCGTGGTTGGATCCTGAAAGTCTATCATACCTTCATGGGTCCGCCACGTTTTTTAAAGAAAATTACTAGTAGAATAGGGAAACAAAAGCAAAAGTGAAAGAACGATGAATTAAGGAGCAAGTTATGGAGATCAAGAATGTATGTGTTCTAGGGGCTGGATTGATGGGGAGCGGTATCGCCCAGATATGTGCAGAAGCTGGATATTCTGTCGCTATGAGGGATCTCGAGCAGAGATTAATCGATGGCGGCATGAACAATATCAGGAAAAATCTTAGCAACGATCTGAAAAAGGGCAGAAGGTCCCAGGAGGAAATGGATTCCATCCTGTCTCGCATCAATCCTACTCTTGATCTGAAAGAGGCGGCCGGGGATACGGATGTGGTTGTGGAGGTAGTAATCGAGGTTATGGACATCAAGAAAAAAGTATTCCAGGAACTGGATGAGATCGTGCCTGATCACTGTTTGTTCTTCAGCAACACTTCTGCCTTGAGTATAACCGAGATGGCTTCAGCCACGAGGCGGCCGGATAAATTTATTGGCACCCACTTTTTCAACCCTGTACCGGTCATGAAACTACTCGAGATAGTCAAGGGGCGCGAGACTTCTGACGAAACTCTGCAGATCGCCCTTGATTGGGGCAGGATAATCGGAAAGGACAGCATTGTGGTAAACATCGATGCGCCGGCATTCGTTGTGAACAGGGTTCTGTGCTCGATGATCAATGAGGCGTTTTTTGTACTGGGAGAAGACCTTGCAAGTGCTTCGGACATCGATAAAGGGATGGCCCTCGGCTGCAATCATCCCATCGGACCATTGGCGCTAGCCGACCTGATAGGACTAGATACCCTCCTACATGTTTTCGAAGGTCTCCATATAGAACTGGGCGACAAATACCGGCCTGCGCCAATGCTTGTCGAGCTTGTACATTCGGGCCACTTTGGCAGAAAGACAGGCAAAGGTGTTTTTGATTATACAAACAAGTAAATCAGTCCCGAAGGTGAGAAAAAAATCATGAAAGATGTCGTGATCATATCAGCCTGTAGCACAGCTATCGGCACATTCGGCAGGGCACTCAGGGATATGCATGCGATTGGTATCGCAAGTGTCGCCATGAAGGAAGCGATCAGACGGGCTTGGCCGATGTCATTCTATCAGGAGGAATGGAGCCCATGTCTGGTGTTGTCTATGTGGCACCCGGTTCCGGGTGGCGATTTCGGCTTCACAACAACGCATTTTATGAGAAGCGCAAATCGGATTTTTCTGGGAATTAATAAAAAAACGAATAGCATAATTGGAAAAAGGAGACACTAGAAATGACAGATCGTGAAGCAGTGATAGTTAGCGCTGTAAGGACACCAATATGTGATTTTGGAGGTTCTTTTAAGGATGTGAAAGCCGGTGATTTGTCGGCAGTAGTCATGGAAGAGGCGATCAGGAGAGCAGGAATAGATAGCGAAGTAATCGATGATATTATCTGGGGCTGCTGCATCCAGGATTTTGATGAACCTAATGTGGCAAGGTGTGGAGCCCTGAAAGCGGGTATTCCGATTGAAGTTCCTGCCTATACGGTTCAAAGACAGTGTTCTTCTGCAATGCAGGCATTACATAATGCAGCGCAACAGGTGAAATGGGGGGATGCTGATATTATCCTTTGCGGAGGTGTTGAGAGCTATAGTACTGCGCCGTATGTCCTCAGGGATGCACGATGGGGAGCAAGATTGCAGCATAAGACAATGGAAGATTCGATATGGAATCTCCTGTATTCAGGCGGTGATATAATAATGGGGCAGACTGCGGAATTGATCGCTAAAAAATGGAAGATATCAAGAGAAGAGAGCGATGAAGTCGCGGTAAGAAGCCACAACAATGCAGAGAGCGCGATTAAGGCGGGAAGATTTAAAGAAGAGATTGTCCCTGTTCCCGTTCCCCAGAGGAAGAGTGATCCAAAGATGGTGGATCAGGATGAACATGTTCGTTTTGGCCTGACCCTTGATGATGTAAAGAAGTTAAAACCTGTATTCGAACAGGATGGTATTGTCACCGCAGCGAGTTCATCTGGACTCAATGATGGTGCAGCGGCGCTCATCATTATGTCTCATGAGAAAGCAAAAGAATTGGGAATAAAGCCCTTGGCTAAGGTGGGAGATTTTGGAGTTGGTGCGGTAGACCCGAATTACATGGGAGAAGGGCCTATTCCAGCAACACAGAAACTTTTCTCAAAGTCAAAATATAAATTTTCCGATATTGGTTTGATTGAACTCAACGAAGCTTTTGCAGCACAGTATATTGCCTGTGAGAGAGGAATAGGAGTAAACAGGGAAATTACAAATGTGAATGGGAGTGGGTGTGCTCTTGGTCATCCGGTTGGATGCACTGGAGCCAGAATAGTAGTATCCCTATTGTATGAAATGAAGCGCAGGGGGATTGAGAGCGGCTTGGCTACGTTATGTGCTGGCGGCGGTATGGGAACTGCAATTCTTATTCATAATATATGACAGGCGAGACATTGGATAAGATATTATCGAGAAGGAATTCAAGTAATAAGAACGATCATTTTACGGACACTAGTTATTGAGAGGATCTGAAATTTAAATCCATATGTTATCCTTGAGGAATAACAATTCTGAATACTTCAAAGATGCATATGTATTGTTCGCTAATGTATCAGTTGAATGATTGAAATAAGATCATGCGAAGAGATAAACCAGGTATTTGAGGCAGAAGGAGGGATAGAGTGTTTTTTTCAAAAAGTGGACTTTCACAATCAGAAAAACTCACCAAAAAATGGGAGGATGAGGTAAAAAGGAACATCGAGAAAAACCCTGATCAGAAGGGGCGGTGGTCAACGGTTTCCGATCTCGAGATCAAGCGGCTGTATACACCTGAAGATTTAAAAGATATGGATTTTGAGCGGGATATCAGTGTCCCGGGAGAATATCCATTCCTTCGCGGTAACCAACCCACTGGTTATCGCGGAAGATATTGGACGTTCCGCATGTTTGCCGGCATGGGGAGTGCGAAGGATACGAACGAACGCTGGCATCTGTTGCTGAAAAACGGTCAGACAGGCCTGAGCACGGCTTTTGATTTTCCCACACTGATGGGGTACGATAGCGACTCTCCCAATTCACGGGGTGAAGTTGGCAAATGCGGTGTGGCCATTGATACCCTGGAGGATTTTCTTGTTCTCATGGATGGGATTCCCATGGATGCCGTGACCACTTCGATGACCATCAATCCGCCGGCCACTGTTCTCTGGGCCATGTACTGCGCTGCTGCGGAGGTAAAAGGGGTCAGCCTGGACAAGATCGGTGGGACGATCCAGAATGACATGCTCAAGGAGTTCATTGCCCAGAAAACCTTCATGTGTCCTCCTGAGCCATCGGTTAAACTGATCAGTGATACCGTTGAATTCGGGACGAAATATGTCCCCAGGTGGAACACTATCAGTATCAGCGGTTATCACATCCGCGAAGCGGGATCAACGGCGGTACAGGAACTGGCTTTTACACTCAGGGACGGTATTGAATATGTGGAGGACGTCATCCGCCGCAAGGGCCTGGATGTGGATGATTTCGCGCCGCGCCTGTCGTTCTTTTTCAATTCTCACATCGACTTTTTCGAGGAGATTTGCAAGATGAGAGCCGCACGCCGGATATGGGCGCGAGTTATGCGCGAACGATTCAAGGCAAAAAATCCCCGATCCTGGTGGATGCGCTTCCATACTCAGACGGCCGGGTGTTCACTGACAGCTCAGCAGCCGTACAACAATGTTGTCCGAACAGCCATCGAGGCCCTGGCCGCGGTGTTGGGGGGAACACAGTCCCTGCATACGAATTCGCTCGATGAGGTGCTCTGCCTTCCCTCGGATCATGCCGTGGAGATCGCCCTTCGGACCCAGCAGATCATTGCTGAGGAAACAGGTGTTGCCAATACGATCGATCCTCTTGCTGGATCCTACTTCATCGAAGCTCTGACGAATGAGATGGAGGCCAAGGCCATGGATTACATCT
>JAFGPZ010000133.1 GCA_016935935.1 Deltaproteobacteria bacterium | reverse complement strand
AGAAAATGTCCGAACATGGTAGCACCGGCAACGATTATCAGTATCATGCACGATATACGTGTTGTTTCAAAGAGTGATGCTATAAACCCTTTCATGGTGAGATTCCGACCCGCGAGCGCCAGAATAAGCGTGCCGAATGCGCCGATTGCCCCGGCCTCCGTGGGAGTGAAGAACCCACAGAACAAACCGCCCATTATCAACAGGAACAGGATAAACGTTTCAACCAGCCCTGATAGTGATGCCAGTTTATCTCTTAGAGAAAACTTAGGTCCTCTCGGCCCCAGTTCCGGTCGCATGTGTGTCCATATGATAATGGTAACAATGAAAAAGACAACCAGGATAAGGCCGGGCAACAAGCCGGCCATAAAAAGCCTGCCTATTGATTGTTCCGTCAGTATTCCATAGACAATAAATATTACACTCGGTGGGATCAGGATACCCAGGCTCCCGCCCGCGGCGACCACCCCGGTGGCAAGCTCCGGTTTGTAGTTATATCTCTTCATTTCAGGGAGGGTTGCAGCGCCCATTGTAGCGGCTGTCGCGTTTGTGGAGCCACAGATGGCGGCAAAAGCGGCACATGCTCCTACGGTTGCAATGGCAAGCCCTCCCGGCCAGTGACCTATGAATTTATAAGCTGCGCTAAAGAGCCTTTTGCTGATTCCCGAATGATAGGCAAGCTGCCCCATCAATACGAAGAGAGGTATTACCGTAAGGCTGTACGATCCGAAAATGGAAAAGAGGTCTTTCGCAATCATGTTCATGGACGCATCGAAAGAAACGATACAGCCGAATCCCAGAAACCCCACCGCGGCCATGACAAACCCGACAGGTACCTTAAGAAATATCAGTATAAAAAGAGCGACAATACCGATAATGCCTATCACTGTCGGACTCACGTTCTGATCCTCTTCACCGATTTATAACAATCCACTGCAATAACAAGACACACGAGGAGGCAACCGATCGTTATACTGAAAACGAAAGGATATATGGGAATCTCCACGGTGAGGGAAACTTCACCTGTACGCTTTAAATCCAGGGCATACAGAGCGCTTTGCCACGCCAGTATTCCAAACAGCACGGCGCTGAAGAATTCTCCGGTGGCTTCGACAATCAATCGCACTTTTCTCGACATCCTGTTGGTTAAAAACTCTACCACTATGTGTCCCCTCTGTACCGTGGTGTACGCCAGAGCAAATGATACACCGACAGCACCCATGAGACTGACAATCTCATATGTTCCGGGAATCGGGTGACGGAAAAGACGCAACAGGACATCGGCACATGTGAGCAACATCATGATCAGTATTGCGCCCGCTGCAAGCCAGTTGAACACATTGCTGAAAGTATCAAGCTGTTTTTCCAGACGTAACATAACAACCGTTCCGCATTTCGACCTTCGGAGGTATGGTAATAATCACCAATATCCGGTTTCGACTTCTTACTTGCCGTATTTTTTTATGAGTTCTTTTACCTGAACCACAGCTTTTTCACCCGGCAATTCTTTTGCCTCCGTTTCGCTTACATATCCTTCAATAATCGGCCTGACCGCATCTACCCATCGTTTGTTCTCTTCTTCAGAGAGCACAATGATTTCGTTACCTTTACTCAGGGTATATTCCAGTCCTTCATTATCGCTTTTATCCCAGGCATCTCCATGGACATCGATCCACTCGTTGCTTACCGTTTCAACAACTTTCTGAAGATTTTTTGACAGGGAATTCCATTTTTCAAGATTCATCACCACAAACATGGCTGTAGTATAACCGACGTCGGTACATTGCGTCGTATACTTGACAACTTCCGCCTGATTCCATCCCTTGAGGGTTTCTATGGGAGTAAAGGTACCTTCAACAACGCCTTTCTGCAGAGATTCGTATGTTGCATCCTGAGGCATCGCGACGGGCGCTCCTCCAAGGGCCTCGACAACCTTTGCGCTCAATCCCGTCGAACGTATCTTCATTCCTTTCATATCTTCCAATGTCCTGACCGGGTCCTTGGTGTGAAGCAGTCCCGGACCATGACCGTGTATGTAAAGAACTTTTACATCATTCAGTTCCTTTGGTGACATAATCCTGTAAAATTCGGAAGCCACGCTAGTCGCCACCTTGCCGCTGGGATAGCCATGAGGAAGATCAACCGCTGCCATTACGGGGAAACGCCCCCGTGTGTAAGCAAAACATGACATTCCGATATCGGATATCCCTTTTACAACACCGTCGTAGCACTGATTTGCTTTAGTCAGAGTTCCCCCGGGGAAAACGGTGATTTTTATCTTCCCTCCCGAACGCTTTTCTATCTCCTTTGCCCATGAAACGGCAGCCTGGCATTGGCTGTGAGTCGGCGGGAAAAATATACTGTAGGTAAGTTCCGTGGTCTTTTCTTTTTTCTGGCAACCTGTCGTTACTAGAAACACCGCCATTATTACCATCACTATTATCAGAGAATTCTTCTTCATGAGTTTTTCCTTTCAAATAATATTTGTCCCCTGCTACTGTCCACTTTACGGGCAATAAGAGACATTTGCGTTAATTTTATTAATATACAACGGGGGATAAAAACTTGGATAGCCTGCTTTCTTGCCTTTTCAAAGACAAGAAGCAGGCATTAATACATGTAGTTCTTACATAAAGAATCAACTGATGGAAAATTTGAAGTTTTGTTCTTCATAACGTTCATCCGAATTTACAAACTGTTAAGTTTCGTAACCTATTTATTCCGGCTTGTCAAATATTATTTGCGGCGCCGGGAAAAGATAACGTTATGATAAAACGTTCTTGCAGGATCACCCATGATACAGCCATTCTTTGAGAGCCGCTTCATTATACATACTCTAACGAGAATGCAAAAAAGAACATTCCTGATATTGGGAACCGGGTCGTTTCATGTTGAAGGACCATTACGTTATTTTTTCTTCGGGGCTTTTGCCTTTTCCGGTTCTTCCTTGTCCTCAGCTTTTGCTACTTCCTT
>JAFGPZ010000132.1 GCA_016935935.1 Deltaproteobacteria bacterium | reverse complement strand
TTATCGCCAATTCGTCGGATATGGCTGTAGTAGGGCTTACCGAAGTCTTTTCCAAACTGGGATTCATAATGAAAGTTCGGCGAAAGCTGAAAGAATCTCTGCAGAAATCACCCCCCGATCTCTTGCTTCTGATAGACTATCCGGATTTCAACATGCCAATGGCTAAAGCTGCTGAGAAATGTGGCGTAAAGGTATTTTACTATATCAGCCCCCAGATATGGGCCTGGAGAAAAAGCAGAAGATTTAGCCTCGGCAGAACTGTCGACAGAATGGCCGTTATACTTCCCTTCGAAGAAGAGATCTATAATGATGTGGAGCTTGATGTCAGATTTGTTGGACATCCGCTGCTCGATGTAGTGAAAACAAAATATACGAGGGAAGAAGCTCAGAAGAAGTTTGGCTTGAAACCAGGTTCGACTACCGTGGCTATTCTCCCCGGGAGCAGAGAAAATGAGGTTTCAAAGCTTTTACCGGAGATGCTGAGAGCCTCATTAATGCTAAGAAAGAAAATTCCCGACTGTCAGTTCATTCTACCGATGGCCGACACACTGGATGAGAATGCCCTGTCCGTTTTGATAGGCCAGAACTCACTCGATATCAGAGTTATAATGAATGATACCTACGACGCAGTGGCACTGGCCGACATTGCCATGGTTGCATCTGGAACTGCAACACTGGAGACCGCTCTTCTTGAAACGCCAATGATAGTTGTCTACAAGGTTTCCACCCTTTCCTATCTCTTGGGTCGGATGTTTATCGACATCGACCACATAGGCCTTGTCAACATCATAGCGGGTAAGACCATTGCCCCCGAATTTATTCAAGGTTCCGTAGATGCTGAGAAAATGGCCGATGAAATCTTCCGAATACTGACCGATAACAACAGGAGGATGGAAATCAGAGCAGAACTGAGAAGAGTGAAAGAAAAACTGGGGGAATCCGGAGCTGCTAAGAGGGCCGCAGCCATGGCCTGTGGGCTTCTTAGGGCTGAAATATGAGGATGCATCTATGATTATATTTAAGAGGCTCTTAAGGCTGGTAAAACCTCACATTCCAAAGTTTATTTTTGCAGCGCTGTGCATGCTTGCAGTGGGGGGCACAACAGCCGCTCTTGCAGCCCTTGTCAAACCGGTACTTGATGACATATTCATCAACAAAGATGCGCGTATGCTGAAATTGATACCCCTGGCCGTTATTGTAATTTATGTCATAAAGGGGAGCTGCAGTTATGGCCAGACGGTTATTATGAATTACATTGGCCAGCGGATAGTTACAGACCTTAGAAGTGACCTCTATAATCACATACAGCGTCAGTCGCTCTCTTTTTTTTCGAAGAATCCCACGGGCATTCTCATGTCACGCATCACAAACGATGTAAACCTTATTCAGGGGGCCGTATCTGAGGCAGTAACTAGCATCTGCAAGGATTCCTTTACGATAATAGGCCTTGTCCTCCTTATCTTTTACCGCGACTGGAAGCTGGCAATAATTGCAACCCTTGTCTTTCCCCTTACTATTTATCCCATAGCCAAGTTCGGAAGGATGATGCGTAATGTAGCGACTCGTACCCAGGTCACCATGGGGGGGTTAATGAGTCTCCTTCAGGAAACCATATCGGGCGCTCGAATAGTGAAGGCCTTCGGAATGGAAGGTTATGAAGGAGAGCGATTTTCCGTGGAAAACGAGTCCCTCTTCAAGCTCTTCATGAAATCCGTTTCCATACGGGCAATGTCCAGCCCCTTTATGGAGTTTCTTGGCGGACTGGCGATTGCCGTTATTATTTTTTACGGAGGGCTGCAGGTATTAAAGGGCAATGCGACTCCTGGAAATTTTTTCTCTTTTCTTACCGCTCTTATCATGCTCTATGAGCCGGTGAAACGGCTTACCAATGTTAACAATACGATTCAGCAGGGGATATCGGCAGCTGTTCGAGTCTTTTATGTTATGGACGAAACCCCCGAAATAGTGAATAAAGAGAATGCCGTAGAACTTCCAAAGATATCAGACAAAATAGATATATGGAATGTCACCTTCAGCTATGGTGACGAGCCTGTCTTGAAAAATATAAATCTCACCATCCGGCAGGGTGAGGTGGTGGCCTTCGTCGGAATGAGCGGTGGAGGGAAGACGACACTGGCAAACCTGATTCCCAGGTTTTATGATGTATGTGAAGGAATGATTGCGATCGATGGCCTGGATATCAGAGATGTATCAATTGAATCCCTTCGCGCCCAGATAGGGATAGTTACCCAGCAGACCTTTCTCTTCAATGATACAATCAGAAACAATATTGCCTATGGTGACATAACGAAGAATGAAGAAGATATAATAAGGGCGGCAAAGGCGGCCAATGCCTATAATTTTGTGGTCAATCTTCCCAGCCAATTTGAAACGGTCATCGGCGAACAGGGAACCAGGTTATCGGGAGGAGAACGACAGAGAATCTCCATCGCAAGGGCGCTTTTGAAGGATGCTCCCATACTCATTCTGGATGAAGCTACGTCTTCACTCGACACGGAGTCTGAAATAGAAGTCCAGGAGGCCCTGGAGAATCTCATGAAAGGGCGAACTACCCTTGTTATCGCCCATCGGCTCTCTACCATCAGAAACGCTGATCGTATCATAGTCATAGTGGACGGGCGAATTGTTGAGGAAGGGTCACACGAATCGCTCCTGAACCTGAAAGGAGAATATCATAAACTCTACAACATGCAGTTAAAAGGCGACAGCACCCAAGCATGACGAAAAAAATTCAATGTTCACGAATTACCTAAATATCTTGAGCTTCCCGTAAAGATTTGTGGGGGTATGCGCTCGCTATTCAGTCCGATAAATGCGACTGATATCTACTGTTAATCCACAATTGGTAAGATATGATAAACGTTCATACAACCTTCTCCAAAATAATAGATAGAGATCGAAAATCCATTTGGCTTCTGCCACTATATCTGATTTCACTCATATATGGAGGCATCATCTCTTTGCGAAATATCCTCTATGATCACAATATATTAACTCAAAAAAAAGTTAGTGTTAAAGTCATAAGTATAGGTAATATAACAATTGGGGGTACGGGGAAAACACCTGCCGTTATCATGCTGGCACAAATCCTTAAGAAAAATGGTTATAGACCTGCTGTTGTGAGCAGGGGATATGGTGGGAAAAGCCTGAATCCTGTCAATATAGCTTCCAACGGCGACCAAATCTTGATAAAGACCCAAGAGGCGGGGGATGAACCGGTCTTGATTGCACGGCGCCTTACCAGTATTCCCGTTATTACCGGGAAGGACAGATACGCTGCGGCGCAATACGCTCTCAAGAATTTCGATATAAACCTGATTATTCTTGACGATGCATTCCAGCACAGGACCCTTTTCAGAGATGTCGACATTCTTCTTCTGGATGCCAAGAGACCCTTCGGCAACGGTTTACTTATCCCCGGTGGAAGGCTGCGCGAGCCGACGGGGTCTATCGAAAGAGCCGACATAATTGTTGCGACGGGGAACAGGGAGGAGAACGCGTCAACTATATCAAGAATTATAGAAGAGCGCTTTTCGAGTAAAATTCTTTTTACCGGATATCGCAAAACAAAGGATATCATGAATGGTCACTCCGGAGAAATCCTTTCCGGTGATTGTCTGCGAGGCAGGAAAATATACGCCTTTTCAGGCATTGCTCAACCGGATAATTTCTTACAAACGATCACAGATCAGGGCGGGATAGTAACGGGGGAACTGATCTTTCCCGATCACCATGTCTACAAAAAAGAAGACCTTAAACGCATAAAAGAGCAGGCTGCGGCGAGCCGGGCAGATATGATTCTGACAACGGAAAAGGATTACATGAAACTGGTTGATTTTGGCCATCTCTTGAAAGATATTTTTATTCTGAGAATCACGATGGAAGTGGCACAGGAAAGAGAACTTGAAAAATATATTCTGGCAAGACTCGCCGAGAAATGAAGTACGCTGAGAGATAGACGTGAAAAAAACGCTTGTTACAAGGATGGTACTTATTTTTTTCGGCTTGTTTCCACTGACTTTGAGAAGGCTTTTATTCCGTGGATGCATGGTGCTTTTATACCATCTTTCACAGAAGCACAGAATAATAACCCTTCAAAATCTGAAATGCGCCTTTCCTGAAAAGAGCCTCTCTGAAATTACCAGAATTGCCAAGGGTGTCTTTCTCAATCTGGGGAATACATCGGCTGAATTCTTTGAAATCCCTTTGCTTACCGCTGAAAACATGAACAACTGGGTCGAGTTCGAAGGTCTTGAGCATTATAGAGGAGCTCTCGCAAAGGGTAAAGGGATACTCTTCTACACGGCCCATTTTGGAAACTGGGAGCTTGGAGCAGCCTGTTTTGGTTTGCAAGGCATAAGGGTGCATATCATATACCGTGCACTGGACAATCCTGTCTTTGAAAACTTTGTCGCCTGGTTCCGCAGCTATACGGGACACAAGGTTATTCCCAAAGGGGGTGCCTCCAGGAAAATTGTCGAACTCCTGAAAAAAAACGAAATGGTAGGTGTACTTATAGACCAGAACGTATCTTGGCATGAAGGGGTCTTTGTAGAGTTTTTCGGAAGACCGGCGTGTACGACAAAGAGATTTGCATCTCTGGCCCTTCAAACAGGTGCGGCCGTAGTTCCGGTTTTCATTATAAGGCAGCAAAACGGAAAATATAAAATAGTTATTAAAGAGGAGGTTGACATCAAAAAAACCGGCAATGACGAAGCGAATCTCTTTCATAACACACAGAAATTCACCAGCATTATCGAAGACATTGTGAGAGAATATCCGGATCAATACTTCTGGCTTCATCAGAGATGGAAGACAAAGACAACACAGGTTGAAAGATGAATGAAGGTAACAGGGTCAGGGAACATCCCCTTCGACACAGAGAAACCTGTGCTAATAAGGGGAACAAACTGGATCGGCGACGTAATCATGACGCTACCGGCCATAGCAGCAGTCAGGCACAGTCTGCCCCAATCACATATAACGGTGTTGGCAAAACCGTGGGTGGCAGAACTCTATCGCATATCTCCCGATGTCGATGAGGTAATAGAATATGAATCTCCGGGCATGCACGACGGCATAACGGGAAAGTTCAGACTTGCAGGCCAGTTGCAAAAGAGAAATTTCGCGATGGCAATTCTCCTTCAGAACGCCATAGAAGCGGCAATGATTGTCTGGCTTGCTCGGATACCAATTCGGATGGGATATAACTCTGACGCAAGAGGGGTACTCCTCACACATTCGGTTCATAGGACGAAAGAGATCAGAACCATACACCAAATTCACTATTATCTTGAGATGCTGAAGTCACTGGGGTTTAAGACTGCAGGGGAATTGCCAAAGTTACCGATTGGAGAGAACCTTAGAGAAATTTCTCAGGCTATTCTGAATTGCCATGATATAACCCCGGAAGATACCTTGGTGGGCATGGCGCCGGGAGCAACCTTTGGGCCTGCCAAGATGTGGTTTCCCGAACGATTTGCCGCCGTGGGGGATCAACTGGTTAAGGACTTTTCTGCAAAAATAATCCTTTTCGGAAGCAAGGGAGACAGGGAAAGGGCCGAAAGGGTTCAGCAATATTCGAACAACCGATTCGTTAATCTGGCAGGCACTACATCACTGAAGGAGGCCATTGCCCTCATAGCGTCATGCAGGCTTTTTATTACAAATGATTCCGGATTGATGCACTTGGCCGGAGCGCTGGCTATCCCGCTGGTGGCCATTTTCGGATCCACAAATCCCGCCACGACATCACCGGCAGGCGGAAAGAGTATCATCATCCATCATGATATTCCTTGTAGTCCCTGTCTGAAGAAGGTATGTCCCACCGACTTCAGATGTATGGACATGATAGCAATCGACGATGTATATGGTGCGGCAGAAAAGTTTCTTCTGAACTTATGAACCGGCTAATAAATACCTTTATTACGAAAGAAACTTATATAACTCACCCTTTAGCTCAATGATTCTGAGCTATTAAATCAGGAGATAGTGAGTGAAAAAAGTTAGTGCCGTCTTTTTAGACAGAGATGGAACAATCAATGAGGAAGTTGAGTATCTTTCAAGGCTGGAAGACCTGAGAATATTCCCCTTCTCCCATGAAGCAATAGGTATGATCAACAGGGCAGGGATGAAGGCCGTTGTTGTTACAAATCAGTCAGGTGTGGCGCGCGGTTACTTTGACGAAGCCTTTCTCCATACCCTCCACGGACAAATCAACAAAATTCTCGGCAAGAAAGGCGCCCGCATTGATCGTTTTTATTACTGTCCCCACCATCCTGAGGAGGGGGCAGGAATGTACAAACGAGACTGTGATTGCAGAAAACCCAGGACAGGCATGTTTCAGAAGGCGGCACATGAACTTGCCATAGATCTTTCATCCTCCTACATGATTGGAGACAATCCGACGGACATGGAAGCGGCGCAAAATGTCGGGATAAAAGGCGTGCTCGTGAGAACCGGCTATGGAGAGAATGTGGATTTATCAGCGAAAGCCTCCTACATAGCATCGGATATTCTGGAAGCGGTAAAATGGATACTTAAGGATAAAAAACGATGAATATTCTTATAGTTAAATTGAGTGCCATCGGTGATGTTGTACACACATTGCCCTCACTAACGGCACTGCGAAGCCTCTATCCCAATGCCCACATATCCTGGGTAGTTGAAGAATCCGCCTCAGATATAATCAAAGGTCATCCCCATCTCGACAGGGTGATCATCTCTCACAGGAAGCGCTGGATTCAAAGTCTGAAAGTCCCGCACACCCTTAAAGATACTATGGAGGAAATCCGATTCTTCATCAAAACGTTAAGAGATCGCAGGTACGATCTGGCGATAGATTT
>JAFGPZ010000131.1 GCA_016935935.1 Deltaproteobacteria bacterium | reverse complement strand
TGGAGGGGGAAGGATTTGAACCTTCGTAGGCTCCGCCGGCAGATTTACAGTCTGCTCCCTTTGACCACTCGGGAACCCCTCCAGAATCTCTTTCTCAAATGGAGCTGGCGATGGGACTCGAACCCGCAACCTGCTGATTACAAATCAGCTGCTCTACCGATTGAGCTACGCCAGCAATCTTCAATTAACCCAAATTTCAAAAATCAAGTTCGATGGACCGTAAAATATCCAGAATCCCTAACCACCGCAAATGTTCAAGCCTGTAACACATGTAACCCGTACATCCATGCCCGGCGTTAATTAAAAAGAAAAACCCTATCCTGTCTTCATCAACCCATCAAATTTGGTTATAAAATAACCCTTAACAATTTAAATACGAAAATGATGATCTATAGTTTTGATTCACCTATTTGTCAAGAACTATTTTGTAAATTTATCCAAAAAATTATTTCTCTTCCCTGATAATATCGGCAGAAAAAATGTAGATCCTCGCTCCTTTATCTTTCCACGCCGTCACGGAAAGACCCGCCTTACGACATGTTTGTTCCAGGAACGTAGTCCTGTCCCAATTTTGTTCTACAGCCACCTGGGGCAGGAGCAGGCCGGAGTGAAATCCTTTAACAATGTAGATTCCGTGTCTGCCCACAATAATATCTTCGGTATCTTTTATCTCTTTCAATGGTGTCAGAGCCGATACCTCTATGGTCAAATCCTTCATTTCCTTCTTACTGAGGGGAGGGAATCTCGGATCATCGAAAGCCGCCGCCCTGGCCATTTCTCTCACTGTGGCATAAAGAGGTCTTACAGCCTCGATATACCCTATACACCCGCGTAGTTGACCATGTTTTTTTATTGTCACAAAGGCGCCCATCTTCTTCTTCAAGGTATTCGACATTGCTGCAGGCATCGGCGCCTTGAGGCCGGTGAATTCACTTTCTATGCTTTTTCTCGCGATTTCAAGGAGTGCATCCTTATCGGCCTCGCTAAAGCCTGAATCTCCTTTGTCCAAATCCTTTTTTTCAGAATGCTTTCCAGAATCAGTTTTATAAAAAGCAGCGGCAGTGTAGCCGACAACGTTACCCTTGTCACCCGTCACATCCCCTGAATTGGCATACTTTAGCACTTTTGCCTCATTGGCGCCAAGCCTTTCCGAAACCATCATAGTCACTGCAATCGGTCCGCCACCACATGCTTCACAGACACCTCTTTCCAGATCCCGCAAAAGTCCCACAAAATCCATCTTTTTCATGTGGTCAAGCACAATAGAATCCATTTTGACGGTTTTTTCATAACCCCTGAAGTGCGACAAATCGGAACTCCCCACAATAAGAACATTTTTACCTTTGACCGCTTCTGCTATCGCTCCGGCCAACTCCCTGCACGTTTTTTCATCCTGTGTTCCCATAACAACAGGAACAAAGCTAAACTTTTTCAGTGTCACCTGCAGGAAGGGTAATTGAATTTCAACGGAGTGTTCCTGACGATGGGCATCGGGAACAAATGATATGATCCTGCTCTGAGATTGTATCTTTTCTGCTGTTTCCATATCTACAGGAACAATCCCCAGCGGGGTTTCATAGCCACCCCTGTCATATATGGAAACTCCCCTGAAAAATGCCCTATGGCTTGGTCCTATTACGACAACGGTATCAAAATTTCTTCCCATTAGAAGTTTGTATGCGTGGGCGGCAACCTGCCCCGAATACATATAACCCGCATGAGGCGATACGATGCCGATAATCTTTTCATCCCATGCCTCTGCGGGTACATTGTCTATATATTCTTCAATATCCTTCCTCAGGCGCTCGGGGTTGCCAGGATACCATGATCCAGCTATTACAGATTTTTTTATTACCTGTTCAATCACTTCAATCCCCTTCCCCATTCCAGGAAACAACAGAATAAAGGGAAATAACAAGAACAGACAAAGGACTATTCTGAAAAATTTGCCAAGCATACCGATAAAAAGATTATCCACAATCGGAAGTAGTTTATAAACGATTATTCGTCCTGTCAAGATGGTATTCCTATAGAAAACCCCTTTTATCCGATTATCAATAAAAAATATTGACTAATACCCTAATATATTGTTAATAAGTTGCACACTTAAACGTCTGACAGGAATAATAACATTTCCACCGTGAAATGTCACAATAAAAGCTGGAGGTTCACCATGAAAGTAAGAGTTGCCATAAATGGATTTGGAAGGGTCGGTCGATATATGGTCAGGGCCTGCCTGGGAAGGGAAGACATTGAAATCGTTGCCATTAACACCAGAGGAAAGGCACAAACCATCTCCCACCTTCTGAAATACGATTCAGTACATGGTAAAATAAATGCCGACGTAACCACAGAGGGAGACACAATCATCGTTGACGGTAAAGTGATAAAGGTTACCAATGTGACCGATAATCTGGCAAATCTCCCATGGAAGGAACTGGACATTGATGTCGTTGTGGAATCGACGGGGAAATTCAGAGATCGAGAAACCTGCGCACCCCACCTTGAGGCGGGGGCAAAAAAGGTTATTATCGCGGCCCCCGGCAAGGGTATAGACGGAACCTTTGTCATGGGTGTCAATGAAAAAGAGTATGATCCGGGGAAACACCACATCATATCTAATGCATCATGCACCACCAATTGCCTCGCCCCGGTGGCAAAGGTCATCAATGATAAATTTACCATCGTCAAGGGACTGATGACAACGGTTCACTCCTACACTATGGATCAGAGACTGCTCGACGGTTCTCACAAGGATCTGAGGAGGGCCAGGGCAGCTGCCATGTCCATTGTTCCAACATCGACGGGTGCGGCAAAGGCGGTAGCCGAAGTAATTCCGGCGCTGAAGGGGAAATTGGACGGCCTCGCTCTTCGGGTTCCCACACCCAACGTCTCCCTGGTTGACCTGGTGGTGGAAGTGGAAAAGACGGTGACGGCGGAAGAGATCAATGCGGCCTTGAAAACCGCCGCCCAGGGCGAGCTTAAGGGAATCATGGACTTTTGCGAGGAAGAGCTGGTATCGGTAGATTTTACAAGCGATCCCCTTTCATCCATAGTCGATGGTCCTCTTACCAAGGTCATTGCAGGAAATCTCGTAAAGATCTTCTCCTGGTATGACAATGAAAGTGGCTATACCTGCAGGATGAGAGATCTCGCAATATATACAGGCCGGAAGATCAAAAGTTAAGTTATGATAAAACCCATTATCGCAGCAAACTGGAAGATGAATATGACAACCGGTGAGTCTGCGGCGTTCGCGGAAAGACTAGCGGGGGAGTTTGCCCGATTAGAAGACAGGGATGTAATCATCGCTCCCCCCTTTACTTCGCTCTATCCGGTGGCCGGGATATTACGAAATTCGGGAATACATCTGGCGGCGCAAAATCTTCACTGGGAAAAAGAGGGTGCCTTCACGGGTGAAATATCTGCCATCATGCTCTGCGATATCGGGTGCCGGTATGTGCTTGTGGGACATTCGGAACGGCGGACACTCTTCGGCGAAAGAGACGAAGATGTCAATAAAAAGGCAAAGACAGCGCTGGCCGCGGGGCTGAAACCCATCGTCTGTATCGGCGAGACCCTTGATCAACGAGAATCGGGACGTACCTTCGATATTCTCGCAAGTCAGATAAAAGAGGGATTGAATAATCTTTTACCCGGTGATATAGAGGACGTTACAATTGCGTATGAACCCGTTTGGGCAATCGGTACAGGGAAGACAGCTACGGCGGAACAGGCACAAGAGGCCCATAGATTTATACGAGGAGAACTAAGCAGAATCTTCGGTGAAGGAAAGGCTGGTGAAACGGCAATTCTTTACGGTGGGAGCGTTAAACCGGAAAATATTGCCTGTTTAATGGACCAGACTGATATAAACGGTGCCCTTGTAGGTGGCGCCAGTCTCGACTTCGAGTCCTTCGCGAAGATTATTAAGTACTAAACTAAGGAGATCAACTAACATTGCATACATTTTTGACAGTCGTACATATTTTTGCCTGCATCGCGATGATACTCGTCGTTCTGTTACAAACAGGAAAGGGTGCTGATATGGGAGCAGCCTTCGGCGGATCGAGTCAGACAGTTTTCGGAAGCAGCGGACCGGGAACCTTTCTCGGCAAGATGACAACCGGCATAGCCGTTATCTTTATGCTGACTTCACTCTCTCTCGCATATATGGCATTTCATAAGCCTCTGTCCGCGTTGGAAGGCGCTGCAGTCCCGGCGGTAGAACAAACAACTCCTGTCGATCAGGAAAAGGCCCCTGCCCAGGGTGGGGCAGATAAAACAGAAACAAAGTAGTCGTTCTTTATCAGGACATCAGTATATGCCGAAGTGGTGGAATTTGGTAGACACGCTATCTTGAGGGGGTAGTGGGCAACGCCTGTGCGGGTTCAAATCCCGCCTTCGG